>CACWTF010000030.1 GCA_902763685.1 methanogenic archaeon
GTCCACGGTGATCACGCGGTCGCAGCACATGTCGAGGTGCCTGCACATGATGTTGGCGGACTCGGGCTCTCCGGGCTTGAATACCCTGTCCTGCCTGGCGTATCCGAAGTAGGGGATGACCAGGGTGATGGACTTGGCACCGAGCTTCTTGACCGCGTCCTGCAGGAGGAAGGTCTCGATGATCTTGGAATCGGGGAAGGTGTTCTGGACGATGATCACGTCGTCGTCGAGGGATTCGACCTCGATCCTGGTGTAGCACTCCCCGTCGGGGAATGCGGTCGTAGTTGCGGGTATAAACGTGCAGTTCAGGGCCGTCGCCAAATCTTTGGCCAGGTCCATGGAAGCGGAACCACCGATGACTATCATAACCCCTCCATTCGCGTCATTGATAAAAAACGTACGCACGGGAACCAACGTTTATATCGTGAGTGGGATGGCAGGTCCCATCAGATGAGCGAGCGGAACGGTTTCATGGAACGGGAGGTCCAAAGCTGGACAGGCAACGGCCGCGGCGACTTCTTCGCCGGATTGGTCTCAGCCTTCGCTGTCCTGCCGGAGGTGATAGGATTCACCATCGTGGCAGGGGTGGATCCCGTGCTCGGTCTGTACACCTCGGTCATCTTCCTGCTCCTGCTGTCCGTTCTGGGCGGGAGACCGGCCATGGTCTCCGCGGGTGCGGGTTCGATGGCGGTGCTCGTCGCACCCCTCATCGCCGATCACGGGTTGGACTACATGTTCGCCGCCGTGCTCATAGCGGGAGCGATCCAACTGTTCCTGGGTCTTATCGGGATAGGCAAACTGATGAGACGCATCCCGCAGTCGGTGATCTCCGGATTCGTGGACGGTCTCGCGTTCATCATCCTCATGTCGCAGATCACCACCTTCAGCGAGAACTGCGGCGACACGATGCTTTCGATCTCCCTCATGGTCGGATTCATCGCCGTGGGTCTCGCGGTCATCTTCCTGTTCCCCCGCATCACGAAGGCCGTACCTTCCACGCTCATAGCCATCGTCACCGTCACCGTCCTGAGCGTGGTGATCAACGCGGTCTTCGGCCTCTCCGGGGAATCCAGGACCATCGGGGATCTGGGGGACCTGACCGGCGGCTGGCCGGGGTTGGGTATCCCCGCGGTCCTGTCGGATGCATCCGCCCTGGGTATCATCCTCCCTTATGCCGTATCCCTGGCATTCGTGGGTCTGCTCGAGACCTCGCTGACCGCACAGGTGGTCGACAAGATGACCGCCACCCCGTCGGACGACCGCCGCGAATGCTGTGCACAGGGTATCAGCAACTTCGTCTGCGGTTCGGTGGGGGCCATGCCCGGCTGTGCAATGATCGGTCAGGCCGTCGCTTGCGTGAAATCCGGCGGGCGGGGACGCCTCTCCACCCTGGTATCGGGACTGGTGCTGGTCCTGCTCATAGCCTTCGGTTCCGACCTTCTGGGTATCATACCCCTTGCCGCTCTGATAGCGGTGATGCTGTTCGTATGCGTGAGTACCTTCGACTGGACCAAATTCAGTCAGGACATCAGAGCCAGGGACCGCAACGCACTCTGTGCCGCGGGGATGACCCTGATCACGTTCATAGCTGTCGCACTGACAAGGAACCTCGCCATCGGAGCGGTCGCAGGATTATCACTGGCACTGTTGTTCTGGCTGGTCTTCGGGAAGGACCGGACGTTCAGAATTGCGTAAGGCTTTATGGTACATCGGCGATGAGGGTTCATGCAGAACACCATCACCGACGAGAAGATCGACAGGTACCTCTCCATAACCAAGAAGGCCCTGGACAAACTGAAGATCGCGGCTCCCGAACGTTCGTTCAACAAGAGGCTGGCGGACAGCTTCCTCGAGATGGCGACTTCATACTACAACGATGCCAAGCATTTCCGTGAGACCGGGGACCTGGTGACGGCCTTCGCTTCCGTGAACTACGCACACGGATGGCTGGACTGCGGGGCCAGGATTGGACTCTTCGACGTGGGCGGCGACGACCAGCTGTTCACCCTTTACGAATGATTCCGGGCGGGGCATCGGTGGAACCGCACGAGAACACGGCATCCGTTCCCAGCAATGATTCGGTGACATCTGCCGGAGCGTCCGTGAAGATGCTGTTCCCCAGCATGCACATGGCTGCCTGATATCCTTCCGAATGAAGTTTTGAGATCGCTTCCTTCACCGCTTCGCACTCCAGACCGGTCTCGGCCGAGAACCTGTTAGAGAGGGAGAACAATAACGATGCATCAGGGGAGGCGAGATATTCCGAAACGGCAGAACGCCCTGCATTCTGGATGAGGGCATACCGTTCAGGATCGCTGAGCACCTTCCCGGTGTTCATCTTCCTGCCCAATACCGCCAGGGTTAGTTTCTCGAAACGTACGCCGGTACCGACGGTCTCCCCGTACGGGGCGATGCCCTGACGGACCCTTACAGGCTGGTGTGCCAGACATTGGATCGCTGATACATCTCCCAGACCTCCGCCGCCGCGGATCTCGGCCGCGTGAGCCGCCTCGAAGGCACTCTGCGTATCCATACCGATGATCTCCGCCAGTGCCAAAGCGACCGCTATGGCGCCGGATGCACTCATACCGAATCCCTCCCCGCAGGGCAGGTCGTTCTCTATCGTGATGTCGAAACCGTGGCCGGGGGCCATGGATCCCAACACCTGAAGGGTCACGGGAAGCTCCGCCTCCTGCCCGTCCATGGTCATATGTGTGACAGACCCAGACCGTTCGGTCACGTCAACATGCGTGCCCAGCGAGATGCGTATCCCCGCACCGATCGAACCGCGGTGCAGGATGTCGTCCGCAGGGTCCCCTGCAGGGGAGAAGAAACAGGTGATGTGCCCGGGACAGTATGCGGAGACCATGTCAGAGCTTCTCTGAGACGAAATTCATAATCATGTCTGATATGGCGGGCTTGGTCCCGGTGATATCGACAGCCCTGTCCTTGGTGACCAGCAGCATGGATGCCGAGGTCTTCCCGGCGCTGTCGATGTCGTTGGCGATGACCGCCGAGAGATCGTACTGCTCGAGACGGGCCCTGGCCTTTGCCACCAGTGCATCGCGCGACAGTCCTGATTCCGCCTTGTACCCGATCACCTTTCCGCATTTGGTGCGGAGTATGGGGAGTACCTTGGGGACAGGGTTCATCTTCATATCGAATCCCTTGTCGCTGGGGATCTTCCCCTCGACCTTCTTATCTGGAGTGAAATCCGCCAGGGCGGCGGGGACTATGACCACATCATGATCAACGCTGTCCATCATGCCGATGAGGTCGCTCACGGATGCGTACCTGCGGACAGGGATGTAGTCGGGAAGGTCTACGTTGCATCCGCCCATCCACAGTTCGACGTCCGCACCACGTTCGAATGCCCGCTGTGCGAGGGCCACGGCCATCATGCCGGTGGAACGGTTGGTGATGAGCCTCATGGAATCCAGGGGCTCCTCGCTGCGTCCTCCGATGATCAATATCCTCTTGCCGATGAGGTCGTCGCGGGACAGGAGCCTGATGGCCCAGGCCACCACTTCGTTGACGGATGCTACCTTTGCACGCCCGCCGTCCATATGGGGGCCGATGATGTTCACGTTCCATGACGCAAGGGTCTCGAGGTTCCTGCTGACCGCGGGATTCTCCAGCATCATGCCGTGCATCGCGGGGGCGATAGCCACGGGGGTACCTCCGCCGAGGGCGACGGTCGCCATGGTGGTCACGGGGGTATCGTCGATGCCGTTGGCGATCTTGGAGATGGTGTTGGCGGTGGCTGGATAGATCAGGAAGAGATCGGCATCGGAATGGTTCCCGAGATGTTTGATGTGCTCGGTCTGTCCCCCGATCTCGGTGATGGGTTTCACGCCCGACGCGAATTCGATGGAATCGGGAGCGGCCAGTTTCACGGCCGCCTGGGTCATGACGGGGATTACCTTCGCTCCGTTGCGGATGAGCTCCCTTATCAGATGGAAGCTCTCCACCGCGGCTATGCTCCCGGTGATCCCCAGTACGATGGTCTTTCCCGAGAGTTTGTTGCTCTTCTCACAGTATATCTCTTCACTGGGGTGCATACAATCCCTTCTTCTCCATGATATGCAGGACGTCCTGCGATACCTTCTCGGCGGACTGCGATGCGTCCACCACCTGATAGTCCAGGATATCCGCGAGTCTGAGGTAGGCCTCGCGGACCTTCTTCAGGAAATCCAGTTTCTCGAACCTGCTGAGTTCCTCGCCGCGTACGTTCACCCTGCCGAGTCCCGCCTCGGGATCGAGGTCCAGGAGGACGGTGAGGTCGGGGGTGATGACCGACTTCTTTTGCATGTCGAGCAGCCAGTCCCAATCGGCTGCGTCACCGAAGGATGCTGATTGGTAAGCGACCGTGGACCCCAGGTACCTGTCACAAATGACCCAGATGCCCGCATCGAGCTTTTTCTTGATCTCCTCGGTGTGTATCGCACGGTCGGCGGCGAACAGCAATGCCTCGGCTGCCGGGGGGATGTCTCCCAACGAACCGCTGCGCAAAGCCTGTCCCAGTACGCCCTTGGTGGGCTCGAAGGTCAGATCCGCTCCGCCCACCGCGTCGGCTATGGTCTTCGCTAGGGTGGTCTTGCCGGAGCCGTCGATGCCCTCGATGACGATGAATTTCCCTTTCATTCATGGCCATAACCCGTTTACCGCTCATATACCTTGCCCGAGAGCAGGGCGACCAGCGAATCCAACGACTCCACGTCCTTGATGTACATCCTGCACAGGCCGGACAGCTCCCTGCGGATCTGCGTGTCGACGGCGGAACTGTTCCCTTCCAGGAGACGCCGGAGGTCCTCGGCGAGGGTGTTCCCGCGGCGGTCCCAGTCTGTGAGTATGACAGCCTTCCCTCCGCGGAACCGTACATAATCGGCGGCAGCTACGGGACCCCCGTCCGACTGCACCTGGAAGATGTCCCCTGCGATGCCCAACACATCCAGGGCCTCACGGTCCTTCCTGCCCTCCACCAAAATAACGTGCGTCCGGGAGAGCCCGTCCAATCTCTCGAGGAGATCCTGGATCGCCTCCAGCCTCTCCTCCTCGGTCATAGGGCCGCGTTCAGTTTTGAACATACGCTGTCCGCATCCCCCTCGATAATGACCGTCTTCTGTCTGGAGGTGTGTCCGGAGACGACCTGCACCTTGCAGCCGGTGACCTCCCTGAACACCTCCTCCACCTCCTCGTTGGCACGGCCTTCCAGAGGAGGTGCCTTGACACGGACGATCAGCCTCTTGCGCCAGGTATCGATGCCTTCGATACCGGAACGGGAGGAACGCGGCGAGACCTGCAGGTCCACCTCCACCCCGCGTCCGGTCCTGCGGCTGACGTCCGAGATATCCATGCTTTCGCATGGTCCCGGAGGTACATTATCTTGGTGCTCCGTGTCCGTGGCAAGTCCCTTATAGACAATCGCGATATGGTTGAACATGGGCAATTCCGGCGATACTATGGGGATAGAGGAGCTATCCGAGATCTATCGTGTCGAGAAGAAATCCCCCACGCTTGCCACAGTGAGGGAGGATCTCTATCCAGCCATGGCGGAGCTGCTCAAGGTGCAGAGGAGGGATTACGACGAAGGCCTCAGGCAGGACCCGGAATCCCTCGCCACCGAAGGTGCGAACATCCGCAGGAAGAAGGGAGTCTCCCTTTCCAGGGACATCGTCGACATGCGCATGGGCAAGATCTGCAAGATGGCCCTCCGTGCGGCCATGGGCGAGATCCATTCCCTTCTGGCTATGACCGCGGAGGAGAAGGACTACTACGACGCCATCCTGGCACTCAGCAAGAACCACAAGGCCCTCCTGGACCGCATGAGCGGGAACATGAGGTACACCAATGCCAAGATCGTGCCCTTCCCCGCCGAGACCTCCGGTCCCGCACAGCCCGTGAAAGAGGAGTACTCCGAACCCCAGGAGATCGTACCCATCCCCACCGAGGAGCCCATACCGATCCCCGAGGAGGCGGTTCCCGAAGGAGCACCGGAGGAATTCGTTCCCATGGACGGGGAGTTCGAGATGGATGAACCCGAACAGGAGATCCCCGAAGACGAACTGGACAGCATGGTACCCCCGGAGGAGAATGCCCCGGCCCCCGTACCCGCGGTCACGGAGGAGTTCTGCACAGTACGCATCCTGGAGACCCTTCCTACACCCATCGTGGGTCCCGAAAGGAACTACACGCTCAGAAAGGAACAGGTTGTCCGCATGCCCAGTGAATTCGCCCAGGCACTCATAAACCGCGGACTTGCCGCGAAGATCTCCACATCCGCTTAAACTTCCAGCGTGCGGGTGTCGCCCAGGAATTCCAGGCAGTCGAGTTTGTAGCGTTTTATACCCGTGATGCGGGAGACTGTCTCCCTGGCTATGTCGGGGGTGTTGTTGTGCTTGCTCAGGTGGCCGAGGAATATCTTCCGGTTCTCGTTGACCGCGGTATCCTTGATCTCCTTGGCGGAATTGACGTTGCACATATGGCCGATCTCGCTCTCGATCCTGCGTTTGAGCGGTTCGGGGTATGGACCTTCCCTCAGCATCTTCTGGTCGTAATTGGCTTCTACGATAGCAAAATCCGCCTCCTCAAGGGCCTTCCTCAGAGGGAAGGTGAAGATGCCGGTATCAGTTGCTATCAGCACGGTCTTGCCGCCGGCGGTGATCTTGTATGCGTTGGGATCGGCCGCATCGTGCTTGGTGGGAAGCGGGAGCACCCCGAACTCGTCAACCTGGAATCCCTGCAGCGTCTGGGTCATGTGGTAATCCACCTTCCCGTGGTTGAACGAACCGAAGGTCGCGGGATTACAGTAGATGGGGATGCCGAGTTTGCGGGCCATGGGTCCTGCACCGTTCACGTGGTCAGCATGCTCGTGGGTGATGAGGAGGGCCTTGATCATGCTCTCGTCTATGCCTTCGGCCTCCATCAGTTTGTGGGTACGGGAATAGCTCAGTCCCGAATCCACCATTATGGCTGTATCATCGAGCTGTACGACGGTGCAGTTTCCGTCACTTCCGCTGGCGAGGACATGCACTTCCAGCATGGACTCAGGACTTCTTCTTGTAGATGTAGAAGATGATATCCGAACGGGAGATGGTTCCGACGAGGACACCCTGCTCCAGGACAGGAAGGCGGCCGACGTCGAGCTTCATCATGAGCCTGAGGACCTCGATGATCTCCGCATCAGGGGTGGTGTAGAGAGTGCTGTGGATCATGAGATCCTGGACCTTCATCTCCGAGATCTCCTTGTTCGCACTGGAGATCGCATCGGGCGAACCGGTGACATCCATAGGGGCTCCGAGAAGATGACCGGCTCCCTCCTTGTCCAGTTTGTCCTGGAATCTGAGGATGAGCTTGAGAATATCGGTCTGGGTGATGATTCCGAGAACGTGGTTCCTGTTGTCCACGACTGGCGCACCGGTGACGTTGTCGATGGCCATCCTGATAACGGCCTGTCTGATTGTATCCGTAGGCTTGACAGTTATGACCTCGGTGGTCATCAAATCCCTAACCCTAAGCTGACTCATCATTGTCCAGATGTCACTGTGCCTATTAATATATGTGCGCGTACGTATGAACCCCTGAGTCGCCCCTTATCGGCAATAGGTTTATTAATCAGGAGGAGATAGTCGGCCTCACAACGGGGCCTGTAGCTCAGCTAGGTAGAGCGTCCGACTCTTAATCGGACGGCCAAGGGTTCGAATCCCTTCAGGCCCGCCATGTTTTGTATTTCTTCGTTCTTGGTTTCTCCATCGGTCCGTCCGTGTATGGATGTTTGGTCGTTAATTGCGTAAAATGGGTTTTTCGCAATTAACGAAAAGGATTGTTGCAAAAATGCATTTATCTGCTATTACCCGAAAAGGGCCATCCCTGGTCCGGGCCCATATCGAGAAGATATGAGCAAAAACCATATCCTAATATTGGCATCCTCCCCGCATGATTGACCGGAAGGAATTAGCTCCGCTTTTGGCGGTTATGGTGGTCTTCGCTTCCCTGGCGGCGGTAGCCGCGGTCAATGTCACCTCCGACAGCGGCGATTGCTTCACGATCATCCACACCAACGATACCCACTGCTTCTACGACGGGGACGGCGGAGTCGGATTCCCCACGGTCAGCGCCCTGAAGGAACAGTACTCCAGGAAGGGAGTGGTCTTCACGGTGGACGCGGGCGATTTCCTGCAGGGGAACTCGTACGGCACCATGACGGCGGGACAGGGTTCGGTCGAGGTTATGAACACGATCGGATACGATCTGTGCGTACCTGGTAACCACGAGTTCGATTTCGGCCTCGATGTGTTGTTGGAAAGGGTGG
The DNA here is from genome assembly GCA_902763685.1 of methanogenic archaeon. Lineage (GTDB taxonomy): Archaea > Thermoplasmatota > Thermoplasmata > Methanomassiliicoccales > Methanomethylophilaceae > Methanomethylophilus. Next base: position 8,312 of record CACWTF010000030.1, read on the forward strand.
GACAGTTGGATTTTCCGATAATCTGTGCCAACCTCGTGTACTCCGATACCGGCGAGAACGTCTTCGACGGTTACATCGTGCTGGAGAAACGCGGCATCAGGGTCGGGTTCTTCGGACTGCTGACGCCCGAGACCCCCACCGTGACCACGGAAGGGGCCATGGGCAACACCGAGGTCACTGATCCGGTCGCGGCTGCGGAGGAGATGGTCAGCGTGCTCAGGGCACAGAACGTCGATGCCGTCGTTGCGGTGGGGCATCTCGGAGTGGCCCGGGAGGGATTCATCACCTCCGACGAGCTCTGCAGGGATGTGCCAGGCATAGACATCTTCATCGACGGGCACAGCCACACGGAGATGGAGGACGGTAAGGTCTGCGACGGCAGCATAGTCCTGGAGGAGAGCGATACGATGATCGCCAGCACGGGATGCTACCTGCATAACGTGGGCATCATCACCTGCAAATCGGGAGACATCGACGCCAAACTGTACCGCGGGCCGGCTCTTTCCAGCCACCAGGTATCCCTGGCCATCCAGGAGGTGAAGGAATACGTGGACAGCTTGCTCAGCACCGTCATCGGCAGTACCGAGATCCCCCTTGTCGGGGAACGCGACATCATCAGGAACGGGGAGACCAACCTCGGCGATCTGGCCGCCGATGCCATGCGTTCCGCATTGGATACCGATGTGGCCATCGTCAACGCCGGAGGTCTGCGGACCTCGATACAGGCCGGCGACATCAGACTGAAGGATGTGTACGATGTCATGCCCTTCCTGAACTACTCCTGCAAGGTGGAGGTCCCCGGTTCGGTACTGTGGGAGGAGATGGAGTTCTCCCTGGCCCTGATGGGCAACTCCAAAGGCGGATTCATACAGTTCTCCGGTATGACCGTGACCTACGACCCCTCCGCGGAGGCGGGACATAAGGTCCTGTCCATCACCGTTGCAGGGGAGGAAGTGGACAAGACCGCCACCTATTCCGTGGCAACCAGCGATTTCGTGGCGGGAGGCGGCGACGGGAACATCTTCTTCAAGGGTTACGAAAAGAAGTTCGGACCGGATACGGCAACCATCTTCGCCGAGTACATCCAGAGCATCGGTACGATAACCGGATCCACGATCGAAGGCGATAGATTGGTCTCGGTATGACAACAAGGATTATATCCGTAATAATCATCCGTGCTAATCAATGACACACCTAACGTTCGGATTCATCGGACTCGGACTGATCGGGGGATCCATCGCCCGCGCGCTCAAGGCCGACGACGCGGAATGCAAGGTAATCGTCTACGATACCGACAAGAAAGCGATGTCCCAGGCATACGAGGAGAACATAGCGGACGTACTGGTGTCAGACATAGACTCCCGCTTCCTTGACTGCGATTTCGTGTTCCTCTGCGCTCCGGTGAGGTTCAACATGGCCAACGCCGAGAAGGTGAAACCCTTCCTCAGGGAAGGTGCCATCCTCACCGATGTGGGCAGCGTCAAATCCGGTATGCATGCGAGGATCCGCGAACTGGGCCTGGAGGACAGGTTCATCGGCGGACACCCCATGGCGGGCAGCGAACGCGTGGGCTTCGCCAACTCCAAGGCCAAACTCCTGGAGAATGCGTACTACGTCGTGACCAGAACCGGGAAGACCACCGACGAACAGGTCGAGAGTTACTGCGGCCTGGTGAAATCGATGGGTGCCATCCCCCTGGTGATGACCGCGGAACAGCATGATTATATCACCGCTGCTGTGAGCCATGTGCCCCACATCATCTCTGCCACATTGGTCAATCTGGTGAAGGACAGCGATTCCCCGCGGGAGGAGATGAGGACCATCGCCGCCGGGGGATTCAAGGACATCACCAGGATTTCTTCGTCATCGCCGGTCATGTGGCAGCAGATATGCCTGGAGAATCCCGACAACATCTCCAAGCTCCTGCAGGATTACATCGATTCACTGGTCAGGGCGAAGGAGGCCGTGGATTCCAGGGACCCCGAGAAGCTCAGGGAGCTCTTCGATTCCGCCAGGACCTACAGGGAATCCTTCAGCGATTCGTCCAAAGGACCCATCAAGAGTGCCAACAGCATCCATGTGGAGATCTACGACGAACCCGGCACGCTGGCCGTCGTGGCCACCATCCTCGCCTCCAAATCGATCAACATCAAGAACATGGGCATCATCCATAACCGCGAGTTCGAGACAGGTTCGCTGAGGATCGACCTCCACGACGAGAACGACGTCAGGAAGGCTGCGGAGACCCTGGAGGCACACGGATACCCCGTGACCATCGGATGAACGGCAGTCCAAAATATCCGTTCGCTTATTCCGAAGCATGCAGCAGATCGACCTCAATCAGCTCGGAAAGTACGTCGATGCCGTGAACGATATCCAGTCCAGATGGATGCTCGTGACCTCGCAGGCCGACGGCAAGGTCAACACCCTCACCGCTTCATGGGGAGGACTCGGAAGCCTCTGGAGGAAGAAGGTGGCCTTCATCTTCATAAGACCCAGCAGGTACACCAACCAGTTCCTCGAGAAGAGCCACCGTTTCACCCTCACGTTCTTCGACGGACACATGGAGGAGATGGGTTACCTCGGGAAGACCTCCGGAAGGGACGTTCCCGACAAGATCGAGAAGGCCGGACTCACCTCCATCTCCGTGGACGGGGAACCCACCTTCAAAGAAGGTAGATTGGTCCTCATGTGCAGGATCCTCTACGTCGATCCCATCGAGAGGGAGAAGTTCGTCGAGAAGGAACTCGATGACACCTTCAACCCCAGCGGCGACAGGTCCATCATCTACGTCGCGGAAATCGAGAAAGGATACCTGCTCTGAAAACACTTCCCCGGACCTGTTCCGGGGCCCTTTTTTGAGTAATGCTCAGCGCTCACGCTGTCAAAATGTATAGCATCCGCTAAGGAATCACGAAAAATCTCAGAATCAGTTGGATGCGGGACCGACGAGGTAGGAAACTACCAGACAGGCGATGACCGCGATGACCATGACGCCGATGATTCTGACGGTGGGGGTGTTAATCTTGAGGATCTGCATTTCAGACACCTGGTGCTCAAGGCACCTTACGGTATTGGTTAAGCCCCACCAGTATAAAACCGCTGGGGTTCATTCCGCTTTTATATCCTTATATCTATCCACCCCTCATGACCAAAGTCATTCTCCACACCACTATGGGTGACATCACCATCAAGATGCACGACGATATGCCCATCACCACCGGCAACTTCGTCAAACTCGCCAAACAGGGATTCTACGACGGCACCATCTTCCACAGGGTCATCTGCGACTTCATGATCCAGGGAGGAGACCCCGAGGGAACCGGAATGGGCGGACCCGGATACACCATCGAGGACGAGTTCGGTCACGGACACTCCAACAAACGCGGATTCGTATCCATGGCCAACACCGGACGCCCCCACTCCGGAGGCAGCCAGTTCTTCATCAACACCGTCGACAACTCCTACCTCGACAAGGAGAACCCCTCCACTCCCTACGCCCACCCCGTGTTCGGCGAGGTCATCGAGGGAATGGATGTCGTCGACAAGATCCAGCACGTCAAGACCGGCTACATGGACAGGCCTGTCGAGAACGTCGTGATCAACAAGGCAGAAGTAATCGAGTGAAACCTTTCAGCAGGGGGCGACCCCTGCCCTACCTTTTCTCAATATTGCTCAAGAATAAGATGGGTACCGGAACGCAGGTACAGCAGAGGGATGCGTACCTTCCTCGCCCTGCGTCTCAGTTCCTTGTCGTTAGTGACGATGTACGCATTTTCACGTAAGGCAACCTCCAGAACGGAATCGTCGCCATGGGCATCGCTCTGGACGATCTCCTTGGTCCTCGCAAGTGCCAGAGCGGCCTTTGCGTGACGGTTGTCCTCAGCAAGATGCTTCAGCTCCCCGATCAGCGGACCGGGTACGACGAATCTGACATCGCCCAAAAGATTGCGGACTTCGAGGTCGATGTTGATGCCGACCTCGAAAGGCATGAGTAAGGCGTTTGTGTCCAGAACTACGGTCTGCATACCGTCACTGATCGATGACGCCGTATCCGATGAGTCTCCACTTGTTGGAGATCCTACGGGATATGGCAACCCTCTGACCGGGCAGGATACAGACGGGGAGCTTCAGAACTACGTCGGCATAGCCTTCGCGGGCACTCTTGACGACACCCACGGTGGTGGCGGTACCGACGCTCAGCATCAGAGGCTCGTTGCTCTTGATGTCGTCCACGACGAGGTCCGCAGCGGAACCGACGACACGGTCCATGAGGACGGTCTTCATCTTGAAGGAGCTGACGACCTCGGGGGTCTTGCCGGGGATTCCGACCACCCTTCCGGTGAGTCCGTCGGACTTGGTGATGGCGGGATCCAGCTCGGTTCCGATGGCGATGAGTCCTCCGGGAAGGACCTCCTTGACGCTCTTATCCCCCGCGTTGAGGGAGATAATCTTGGCGGTGATCCTCTCGTAGGTGACCTTTCCGGCCGCTTCTACACGCCTTCCGGGAACGACCTCGATCTCGTCTCCGATCCTGAACTTACCCTGCATCAGGGAACCTCCGATGACCCCTCCGCGGAGCTTGTCGGGAGTGGTTCCGGGGGCGTTGATGTCGAAGGAACGGGCCACGTGCATGATAGGGGTCGCTTCCGCGTCCCTCTTCACGTTGGCGACGATGTTGTCCTCGATGGCCTTGATGAGAAGGTCGATGTTGACGCCGCGGTTGGCGGACACAGGGATGATGGGAGCGTTCTCGGCAACGGTGCCTTTGACGAACTCCTTGATCTCCTTGTAGTTCTGCATCGCCTGTTCGCGGGTGACGATGTCGATCTTGTTCTGCACGATGACGATCTTGTCGATACCGATGATCGACAGCGCCATCAGATGCTCTTTGGTCTGGGGCTGGGGGCAGTGCTCGTTGGCCGCGACCAGGAGGAGTGCGCCGTCCATCAGGGCGGCTCCCGACAGCATGGTTGCCATCAGGGTCTCGTGTCCGGGTGCGTCCACGAAGGATACTGCTCTCAGGAATTCGGTCTCCGCACCGCATTTGGGGCACTTCTTGGTGGTGCAGTATGCGGCGGAGCCTTCGCAGTTGGGACACTTGTAGAAGGCCACATCGGCGTACCCGAGTCTGATGGAGATACCTCTTTTGACCTCCTCGGAGTGACGGTCGGTCCACTCGCCGGAAAGCGCTTTGGTTAAGGTGGTCTTTCCGTGGTCGACGTGACCGATCATCCCGATGTTGATCTCGGGCTGCTTCTGTACCTTCATTCCTGCTTCTCCTCGCTGGGGTTGAGGAGCTCCTCGATGGACTTGGGTCCGTACTCAGCGATGGCCATGTTGATCTGGACGATCTCAGAGGAGATGGCGGATCCGCGTGCTGCGACCCTCTTCCTCTCACCGTGGTAGTTCTCGTGGAATCCGAGACCGTCGGCGAGCAGGAGGGGGACCCTCTTCTTTCCGGGAAGGTCCTTCCTCATGGGAGTTCCGTTCTTGTCGGAACCGCCGGTGATTTTGACTTTGTATCCGGGAAGTCCAACAAAAATTCCGTCTACGATCTCCCCGATGTTCTTTCCATCCAGGGAGTTCGCGTGGTGACCAGACACGGTAACGTTGTAGGATTTACCGGTCTTCACATCGTTTACAATAGCTTTGTATTCTACTGCCATTTGAACACCTGTGAGCACGGCTATCTGTAGATTCCTTTTAAAGGTATCGCCTAATTAACGCGCGACTATATAGAAAAGGACAGGGAAACGGATTCCCAAGGCCGGTTCAGGCAGACCTGCGGGGCTCGAAGAGCTCCGCTTCGACCATAGCACAGAGTGCGTGGTAGACAGGGAGGTGGAGCTCCTGGATCTTGAAGGTCTCCTTCTCGGGTACGATGATGCAGACGTCGGCGAGTGCCTTGCACTTACCTCCGTCCCTGCCGGTTAGGGCGATGGTCCTGACGCCTTTCACTTTGGACACCATGAGGGCATCCACGATGTTGCCCGAGTTGCCTGAGGTGGTTATGCCGAGGAACACGTCCCCCTCGAGACCCAGCGCGTTGACAAGCTGTGCGAAGGACTGCCTCCATCCGACGTCGTTGGCGAAGGCGGAATTGGATGCGTTGAAGGTGGGCAGGGGGATGGCCGGAAGACCTCCCTCGAGGTTATCGACGATGGTCTTTCCATCCTCGCCGAACAACTGTGCCAGACCCTCGGAAAGCTTGGGGTCGACGGCACGTTTGAACATGAATGATTTGGTGAGTTCTCCGGAGATGTGGTCGCTGTCGGCGGCACTGCCTCCGTTGCCTGCGATGAGCAGTTTGCCCTTGTTCCTGTAAGATTTCAGAAGGATGTCGAAGGCTGCTTTGATGTCGGCTTTGCATACATCGAGCCGGGGATACCTCTCGATCAGTTCATCGAGGATAGTCTGCGAGGACCTCTTGACAGTATCCACGGTATCACATTCCCCAGAATGGTTCGGATTTGCGTTTGATCGCCACGGTATCGGACATGGCGAGCTTCTCGTCCTCGGTGAGGTCGAGCTTGGAGACGACCTTGTAGCCGCTCTCGATCATGTCCACGTAGAGAACGGAGTTCTCGTCGATCTGCCTTCCGACGGTGACACCGTCTATGGCGACGGAGACCTCCTCTCCCTGGACGCCCTCCTTGAGGATGTTGCCGTCGTCGTCGCGGACGGATTTGATGGTACCGCAGTCGCGGCCCTGCATGTCGATGAGGTTCTCTCCGACCCTGATGCGTCCCGCGAGCACCCTGACACCTACGACAGCGGGCTTGTTGACCCTGAAGATGTGGTCAGGAAGAATGGTGAACTTGGCGGGGAAGGCGAACTCCGCCCTCTTATCTGACTCGGACTGCCTGGTAGACTCGTCGAGCCAGAGCTTGTAATCGTCGATGAGTGCGTAGACGATGTTGTTGGTCAGCACCTTGATGCTGTGGGTGGGAATCTCAGCTTCCGCATCCTTGGTGACGTTGACGTTGAATCCCAGGATGACGTGGTGGGTGTCGTTGCCGTAGGACGATTCCAGGATGTCCCTGCGGGTGATGTCGCCGATACCGTACTTCCTGATGGGGATACCTGCCAGCTTCGCTTCGAAGGCGAGGGCCTCCAGCGAACCGATGGCATCGGCCTTGATGGTGATTCCCTTCTCCTCGGTCTCGATCTTGATGGAGGTCTCCTCGGAGATCTCCTTGATTGCGGGGTCCTTGGGGTTCTTGACCACGCGGATGGGTGCTCCCGCGATGACGCCGGTGGCGTCCTGGCAGGCGATCTTCACACCTGCCGCTGCGTGAAGTTCCTTGACATTATCGAAACGGTCGCGGGGGTCGCGGATCTCGTCAAGGGGCTTGGGCTTGAGGATGGCCTTGATCCTGGTGACGAGGGGGGCACCGTTGGTACCGATGGCCACGGTGGCACCGGTCTTGAGGGTTCCCGAATAGAGGATCATGTCCATGGTCTGTCCGAGTCCCTTGACCTCCTTGACCTCGAGGATGGTTCCCTTTCCGGGACCCTCCTCCTTCTCGAGACGGGACTCGAGGAAACGCTGTGCCAGACCGATCAGCATGAGCATGAGGTCGGGGACCCCCTCACCGCATTTCGCGCTGATGGGGACCAGTGCGACCGCCTTGGTGAAGTCGTCGATGCGGTCGTAGCGGTCAGCGAAAACGCCGTTCTGGGACAGCTGTGAGATAATGTTGTACATGTGCTCCTCGAACATCTGACGGGTGTGGTCCATCTGCGTCTTCTCGGAAAGGACGAAGGCACGGTTCTCCTCGGTGACCCAACCATCGACGGTATCGATCTTGTTGAGGGCGATAACGAACGGGGTCTTGTACTGCCTGAGGATGTGGATGGACTCGATGGTCTGGGGCATGAGTCCCTCCCTGATGTCGATGACGAGGACAGCGAGGTCGGCGAGGGATCCTCCCCTCGCACGGAGTGAGGTGAATGCCTGGTGTCCGGGGGTGTCGATGAAAAGCAACCCTGGAACGGAGAAACGTTTCTTGCCGATGATCGGACCGCACATCTCGTAGATACGGTCGATGGGCACCTCGGTGGCACCGATGTGCTGCGTGATGGCTCCGGCTTCCCTGTCCCCGACGGCGGTTCCCCTGATCCTGTCAAGGAGTTTGGTTTTTCCATGATCTACGTGACCTAAAACACTGACTACGGGCTGCCTGATTGCCATACGACCTCACACTTACTGGATATAATAAAAGAATAAAGGGTTTAAGGTGGCCCGAAGGCCGTTGAACTCACTCGTAGAGCCACTTGTCGGAGTCTTTGGTGTATTCAACGAGCTCTTCGGGTTTGAAGAAGATGCCGATTTCCCTGGCAGCGGACTCGGGGGAGTCGGAGCCGTGGATGATGTTGAGACCGGTCACCAGGCAGTAGTCGCCGCGGATGGTCCCGGGGGCGGACTCCAGGGGCTTGGTCTTTCCCATCATGTTCCTGCAGACGGTTACTGCGTTCTCACCCTCCCAGACCATCGCGAAGACGGGTCCGGAGGTGATATAGGAGATGAGGGAGGGGAAGAAGGGCTTTCCCTTGTGCTCGCCGTAGTGGTTCTCAGCGACATCCTTGGGGATGATCATGAGCTTTGCGGCGACGAGTTTGAGTCCCCTCTTCTCGAAGCGGGAGACGATCTCTCCGACGAGTCCGCGCTGGACTCCGTCGGGCTTGACCATGAGATAGGTCCTCTCCATAGCCATCGGGATCACTCCTTGTCTTTGGCTGCTGCCTTGAGGCGGGCGTCCTTCTCGACGTGTGCCTTCTCGGTCCAGAGAGTGGTCCTGGGGACCCTCTTCAGGAGGATCATGTTCTTGTAGCACTTGTTGGCATCGAAGAAGAGGACGGTTCCGTCCTTCTTGACGTACATCTTACCGGTTCCGGGAGCGATGACGGCTCCGCAGAAAGAGCATTTTTTCTCCTCGACCATTCGAATCACCTGCCCATTCCGAGCTTTCTGGCCTCTCTGGAGGTCTCTCTGAGCATGAGGATGTCGCCCATCCTGACAGGACCCATGATGTTCCTGGTGATGATCCTTCCTTTGTCGCGTCCGTCAAGTACACGGACCTTAACCTGGGTAGCCTCTCCGGTCATTCCGGTACGTCCGATAACCTCGACGACCTCAGACGGGATGCTGTCACTGTCGACCATTTGGAATCACCGATCAGTTCTTCAGGTCTTTGACTGCTGCTGCGATCTCATCGATCTGTGCCTTTCCGTTTCCGGCGTCGACGATGGCGACGGATGCGGTGGGCTTCTCGAGTCCAATTGCCTTTCCGAGCTCCTCTTTGGAGGGAACGTACACGTAGGGGACGTTCTTCTCGTCGCAGAGAGCGGGGATGTGGGCAAGGATCTCCGGGGGCTCGACGTCGACAGCCATAATGACAAGTGCTGCCTCGCCGCGCTCGATGATCTTGGTGACCTCGTTGGTTCCTTTCTTCACTTTGCCGGAGTCGCGTGCGATCTCAGCAACAGAGTATGCTTTGTCAGAGAGTTCCTTGGGGGTCTCAAATTTAACGAATACTGCCATATCAATACCTCATTCAGGCCTTTTCAGGCCCTCATCATTCATCGGCTCTAAAAGAGCTGAGACGGACGATTGGATGATAGTATATAATGAGTTCGCATGAACAACAGGAACTCCCTCCTTTCTTCCTATTATAA
>CACWTF010000031.1 GCA_902763685.1 methanogenic archaeon
ATAACGCGAAATAATTGCAAGGAAAACTCGTGAAGTTTTCCCTTCGATTCCTTGGCAGCTTATCACGCACTAAACGTAGCATCGAACGCCCTTTTCCATTTTTCTTTCTGTTATCACTCTTCATTTCTATTGCATAATGCATCTCTCCGAGTTGTGATCGCAGTCAATCTGAGTCAAGAAGTCCGCTGTTTTCGAAATATTCTTTAATAACACCGTTTTCGGAGCTGCATGGATAACAAGATAACTGCACTCCTTGCGGTAACCATACTTTGCGTTGCAGGGGCGTGCGGTTTCGCACTCAAATCCGCTTCAGCGGATACCGAGCCCGAATCCGACACCCTGTACCAGGTATCCTTACTGCAGGATCTGATGTTCGGTGATTATACAGGTTCCATCACCGTCGGTGAACTGAAGAAGCACGGTTCCGTGGGAATCGGGACCTTCGACGGTCTGAACGGTGAGCTGATAATGCTTAACGGTGTCGTGTACCGTGCCGCCGTAAACGAAGCCGATGGTAGTTGCTCTGTCACCGTGGTTGAGGATTCCGAGACCGTGCCCTTTGCCAACACCGCTAACATGAAGACCGATTTCTCTGCAACCGAGCTCACTGCGGACAGCATGGACGCTATGAAGGTCCTTCTGACCAACAACACCAATGAACACGGGGCCAACTCCATGTACTTCGCAGTTATCCATGCGACGTTTGACAGTCTGACCGTCCGCAGCGAGTTAGCTCAGTCCGAGCCATACAAGCCTCTTGTCAAGGTCCTTGAGTTTGACCAGAGGGAATGGACCCGTGACGATGTGACCGGCACCATAGTCGCTCTGTACTGCCCCACATACCTGGACAAGGTCAACACTCCCGGATGGCACCTTCATTTCATATCGGATGACAGGTCCTTCGGAGGACATGTATTGGATCTCAGCGTTTCCGGAGCAAAAGCCGATTTCAACAAACTGGCCAATTTCGTCATGGTCACCCCTGATACGGAACGCTTCCAGGGCTTTGACTTCAGTACGGATCAGAGCGAAGATATAGAACAGGTGGAAGGCTGAGTCTTCCGTCTGCAAGCCGCCGCATGGGAACATATGGTCCTGGTGGCGGTAAAATCCCTTTCCAACAGGAATGGGCCGGGGTTCGGATCTCGGCCCGGATCCCTTCTAATTATTTGGATATCCAGGTTTATCACTGGATTTGTTTGCGAAATCGAATGGTAGTCCTGCCCGGATTCGAACCGAGGTCACCGGCTCCAAAGGCCAGCATGATTGACCACTACACTACAGGACTATTGTTTGGGAGAATAAATGCGCGTATTTATCAGAAACGCCTGCCGACGAGATATGTGGCAAAACTCCCGGTCACTTTCGCTTTTATGAAAGTGCCGAGTTCCAGCTTCTCCTTTATTGCTATCGGGCGGTAGTTGAGGGTCCTGGCTATCACGGATCCGTCCGCAGAGCTCTCGGTGACAAGGGCATCGAACACCTTCCCGACCAACGCACTGTTCACATCCGCTTCGGTACGGTTCTTCTCCTCGGTGAGTTCCGTGGATCTCTCCTTGAGGATCCTTCCGTTGAGCTGTTCCATCCTGAACGCATCGGTTCCGGGCCTTGGGGAGAAACGTGTGATGTTGATGGTGTCCGCCCTCAGTTTTCTGATAAGATCCAGACTCTGCCTGTGATCGTCATCGGACTCTCCCGGGAATCCCGCGATGAGATCGGTCGCGATGCTGATATCGGGGTAACGTTGCCTGATCTTCCCAATCAGTTCGAAGAAGTCACCCGAGGTGTAATGCCTCCTCATATCCTTCAGCACGGAATCGCTCCCGCTCTGGACCGGGATATGCAGGAACTTGTACACCCTTTCGTCCTCCATGGCGTCCAATACGCTGTCCAGGACCGGCCTCAGGCTGTTGGGGTTCATCATCCCGATACGTATCCTGTATTCGCCGTCCTTCTTCAGCAGGAGCCTGAGCAGTTCGCCGAGATCCGTGCCGGTGTCGGCACCGTAGCATCCTGTGTCCTGTGCCGTTATGAGGATCTCCCTGACGCCTCTGTCGATCAGCGAATCGAAACGGGCCTTGATCTTCTCGGGAGGATAGCTCTTCAGACCGCCCCTCGCGAAACGTGTGATGCAGTAGGAACAGTTCCCGCGGCAGCCCTGTGCGATCGGTATGATAGCGGTGGCATTCACTGTCATGTTCTCGATAGGGGTCTGGCACCCGTATCTCTCGGAGACGACGCGGGAGAAATCCACATAGTCCTGGGGAGGGATGACGAGGGAATCCGGTAAACGGACGTTGATGCGGCCGGGCTGTGCCTTGGCCATACAGCCGGTGACGATTACCTCCTTCCCGGCCGCTTTCAGTTCGTTCATCCTCTTGATCATGCGTTTCTCGGTGGTCTCCACCACGGTGCATGTGTTGAGGATGACGATGTCGGAGTCGTCGGCTGTGGGGGCGGGCTCGTGTCCGAGCGCCATCATGCGCTCGGCGAGCTCATCCCCCTCGCCGAAATTCATCGTACAGCCGTACGACTCGACAAAGAATTTCATGAGGATCAGTGGTTGACCGCTTCGGTGGTGACCTGTGCGAAGGCGGTCTTGGCGGAGATGTTGGTGATCTTCACGTTGGCCCTGGTACCTCTGGTGGTTCCGGGGATGACAATCAGATAATCCATGTACTTCGCGACTCCGTCACCCTTCTTTCCGACATCGTTGACGGTGACCTCGATGACATCTCCGACACGGAGGGTGTTGGCGTCCTCGGGGCGGGCGGCCTTCCTGATCATGATGGGCCTGCGTGCACCGCATGCCTCGCAGACGAGGATGAAGGTCCTGTCCTCCTTGTCGATGTGGGTATCAGGCCTGCCGCACTCGGAACAGATGACGTAGGTCTCGGTGTAGTCCCTGACCTTCTCATCGATGTGATTGGGGCTGATCTTCGCTTTGAAGACGACCCTGCGTCCCTCGAGGGTTCCGGGGGTACCGAGTTCCTTGAGGAGGTACTGGAGGAGGTGCTGGGGATCCCTCCTGATCTTGTCGGTGACATCGATGTAGTTCTTGAAGATGGTGATCTTTCCTTCCTGGATGATGTCCAGCTCGGGCAGTTCGAACCTGTCGTGGGTCTCGATATTCTCGGGGAGCTGTTCTTTGGCCCTGTCGAGCATCGCTAAGTAATCGTTTGCGTCCATGATGTCGCCTTCTATGCCTGCCCTTATTGATAATATAATATAAACGTTCCCGCCCACGCGCGCGACCCCGCATCCATCCGGTGCTTCGGCGGAACTCGTCTGCCGGTCTGCTGATGATATATAAGCTGTGGGTGAAAAGTTAGCCTTATATCCTACCAGAATATCAGGTCGGACAGGCGCAAAGCCCGTTTTTTCCGTTCTGCAGTATCAGTCTGTGAAAACGTTATATACCATATTAGAATAGCCAACCCCAGCATAGCCACGCTTAACAGTGTATCTGTACACTGGGCCAGCGAGGCAATCTCGTTTGCAAACGAAAACAAAAACCAAAAAAAGGTGAAAAAACATGGGAAACGGTCTATTTACCGCCAGGAAAATGAAGGCGGACAGGCAGAAATTCCGCTGGCAGGACAGAGGATACAAGAAGAGAGTTCTTGAGCTCAGGGAGAAATCCGACCCTCTCGAGGGATCCGCTCAGGGACGCGGAATCGTCCTCGAGAAAGTCGGAGTCGAGGCAAAACAGCCCAACTCCGCTATCCGTAAGTGCGTCAAGGTCCAGCTCATCAAGAACGGACGTCAGATCACCGCATTCGCCGTCGGAGACGGAGCTATCAACTTCATCGACGAGCACGACGAAGTCCTCATCGAGGGTATCGGTGGACGTATGGGAAGGTCCTACGGAGATATTCCCGGAGTCCGTTACAAAGTCATCAAGGTCAACAACGTTTCCCTCGACGAAATGGTCAGGGGACGCGTCCAGAAGCCCACTAGGTGAAGGTGCAGAATATGGCAGACGAAGTAGCAGTACAGAACCAGGAAGCAGCAGTCGCTGCAGAGAGGCCCAAAGTCGATGCACCTAAAGTCCTCGTCTTTGGCAAATACGACACCAGCGAAGTCGTGATCGAGGACGCCGGTCTCGCAAAATACATCGACCTCAACTCCACCAGTGTCCCCCACTCCGGTGGAAAGCACGCCAACATGTGGTTTGGAAAATCCAAGCTCAGCATCGTTGAGAGGCTCATCAACAACATCATGAGGACCGAGAAATACACCGGAAAGAAGCTCAAGGCATACAGGGCAGTCTCCGATGCATTCGACATCATCGCAGCCAAGACCAAGAAGAACCCCGTTCAGGTTCTCGTCGAGGCCCTCCAGAACGCAGCACCTCGTGAGGAAGTCACCAGGCTGCAGTTCGGTGGAATCTCCGTCCCCAAGGCAGTCGACATCTCCCCCCAGAGGAGGCTCGACATCGCCATCAGGAACCTCAGCTCGGGAGTCGTCGCGGCTTCCTCCAAGAACAAGAAAGCAATCCAGGACTGCCTCGCTGACGAGATCATGCTCGCAGCAAAGGGCGACATGACCTCCTTCTCCGTCGCAAAGAAAGAGGAGACCGAGAGGGTCGCACAGTCCGCCAGGTGATTTTCGTAAGGTGAGTGAACATGGGACGTAAAGAGGACAACGCAAAGAAAGCAGTAGAGCTGATGAAGGATCAGACCCTCATCAGGAACCTCGGAACCGCAGCACACATCGACCACGGAAAGACCACCTTCTCCGACAACCTGATCGCAGGTGCCGGAATGATGTCCGCCGAGAACGCTGGATCCCAGCGTGTCCTCGACTACGACGAGCAGGAGGCCGCCCGTGGAATCACCATCAACGCCGCTTCCGCAGCAATGGTCGTTCCCTACAGGAACCCCAAGCACAACAACGCCGTCGAGCACTACCTCGTCAACCTCATTGATACCCCCGGACACGTCGACTTCGGTGGAGACGTCACCAGGGCAATGAGGGCACTGGACGGAGTATACATCCTCTGCTGCGCTGTCGAGGGTATCATGCCCCAGACCGAGACTGTCATCAGGCAGGCACTCAAGGAGCGCGTCAAGCCCATGCTCTTCATCAACAAGGTCGACAGGGCCATCGTCGAGCAGCAGCTCACCCCCCAGATGATGATCGAGAAATTCTCCAAGATCATCACCGCCTTCAACCAGAAGATCATGGACATCCTCCCTGCACCCCTCAACAAGCAGTGGCAGGTCAGCCTCCAGGACGGAACCGTCGCACTCGGATCCGCATACAACAACTGGGCCGTTTCCATCCCCTACCTCAGCAGGCCTGAGGTCACCAAGAGGGCACTCGAGCTCGCACCCGAAATCGCAGACAAGCTCAACGGAAAACCCTTCAACCTCAACACCGTCTTCGACCTGTGCGCTCAGGAGGGCGGACAGGAGAAGCTCGCAAAGATCATCCCCATCGCAGATGTCGTTCTCGAGATGGCCATCAACCACATCCAGAACCCCGTCGACTCCCAGAAGATCAGGATCCCCACCATCTGGCACGGAGATCTCAACAGCAAGATCGGAAAGGATATGCTCGCCTGCGACCCCAAGGGAGACGTCGCACTGATGATCAACAAGATCATCATGGACAAGCAGGCAGGAGAGATTGCAATCGGAAGGCTGTTCTCCGGAACCGTCAAGAAAGGAGACACCCTCTACATCTCCGGCGTCCAGGCCGCTCAGCGTGTCCAGGGAGTATACCTCATGGTCGGAGCCGACAGGATCGCTGTAGAAGAATGTAAGGCAGGAAACATCGTCGCACTCACCGGACTCAAAGATGCAATCGCAGGATCCTCCGTATCCTCCATCCCCGACATGGAGCCCTTCGAGAAGATGACCCACTACTCCGAGCCTGTCATCACCAAAGCTATCGAAGCAAAGAACATGTCCGACCTCCCCAAGCTGATCGAGGTCCTCAGGGTCATCGGTAAAGCCGACCCCTCCCTGAGCATCGAGATCAACCAGGAGACCGGAGAGCACCTCATGTCCGGAATGGGTGAGCTTCACCTTGAGATCACCGAGTACAGGATCAAGAACGAGCAGGGTGTCGACATCGTCGCATCCGCCCCCATCGTCGTGTACCAGGAGTGCGTCAAGGGTGCCAACCCCACCGAGTTCGAGGGAAAATCCCCCAACAAGCACAACAAGTTCTACTTCATCGTATCCCCTCTCGAGGCAGCCGTCCAGGAAGCCATCCACAAGGGTGACATCGACACCGAAGCCAAAATCAAGGACCCCAAGGCCCTGGCCAAACAGCTCATGGACCTCGGTATGAAGGATGTCGAGGCAAAGGGTGTCGTAGGATTCAAGAACAACAACGTCCTCATCGACTGCACCAAGGGTATCCAGTACCTCCACGAGACCATGGAGCTCGTAAAGCAGTCCTTCGAAGAGGCAATGATGAAAGGTCCTCTCGCAGCAGAGAAGGTCTCCGGACTCAAGGTCGTCCTCATGGATGCAAAGCTCCACGAGGATACCATCCACAGGGGTCCCGCTCAGATCATCCCCGCTGTCAGGGACGGTATCTACGGAGCTATGTGCGAGGCAGGAAGGATCCTCCTCGAGCCTATGCAGAAGCTCTTCGTATCCGTACCCCCCGACTACATGGGAGGCGTGACCAACCAGATCACCCAGAGGCGTGGAACCATCATAGAGATGGGACAGGACGGAGCTGACTCCACTGTCACCGCAGAGGTCCCCGTCGCTGACATGTTCGGATTCTCCTCCGATATCCGCGGCTCTACCCAGGGACGCGCTATCTGGTCCATCGAGAACGCCGGATTCAAGCAGCTTATGCCCGACCTCCAGAAGAAGGTCGTCACCGAGATCAGGACCCGCAAGGGAATGAACCCTGAGCCCTACGACTCCAAGTACTACTCTGGAATGTGAGCGTGAGCATCTAAAACCTTTAAATATAAACACCCTTATCGACAAAAACCTAGTTTCCAGTTAACAAACAAAAAGGAGAGACAGACATGGCAGAGAAACAGCACATGAACCTCGTCATCATCGGACACGTCGACCACGGAAAATCCACCCTCACCGGAAGGATCCTGCTCGAGACCGGTGCAATTGACCCCCACATCGTCGAGAAATACAAGAAAGAAGCCGAGGAGAAAGGAAAAGGATCCTTCTACTTCGCATGGGTCATGGATGGACTCAAGGAAGAGAGGGAGCGTGGAGTTACCATCGATGTTGCACACAAGAAGTTCTACACCGACAAATACTACTTCACCGTCATCGACGCACCCGGACACCGTGACTTCGTCAAGAACATGATCACCGGTACCTCCCAGGCCGACGCAGCAATCATTACCTGTTCCGCAATCGAGGGACCCCAGGCACAGACCAAGGAGCACGTCTTCCTTGCAACCACCCTCGGTGTGAAGCAGATCATCGTCGCCATCAACAAGATGGACGCAGTCAAATACGACGAAGCCAAGTACAAAGAGGCCGTCGAGGGCATGTCCAAGCTCCTCAAGATGGTCGGAAACAAGGTCGAGAACATCCCCTTCATCCCCGTATCTGCATACGAGGGAGACAACATCAAGACCCCCTCCGCCAACACCCCCTGGTACAAGGGCCCCACACTCATCCAGGCTCTCGACAACCTTTCCGTTCCCGAGAAGCACACCGAGAAGCCCCTCAGGCTTCCCGTCCAGGATGTCTACACCATCACCGGTATCGGAACCGTTCCTGTCGGACGTATCGAGACTGGTGTCCTGAAGCCCAAGATGAAGGTCATCTTCAACCCCTCCAACGTCACCGGAGAGGTCAAATCCATCGAGATGCACCACGAGCAGATGCAGCAGGCAGTTCCCGGAGACAACGTCGGATTCAACGTCGGTGGAGTCGCCAAGAACGACATCAAGCGCGGAGACGTCGCTGGTCCTGTTGACAACCCCCCTACCGTTGCAAAGACCTTCACCGCACAGATCATCGTGCTCAACCACCCCTCTGTGATCACCGTCGGATACACCCCCGTGTTCCACGTCCACACCGCACAGGTTGCATGCCAGTTCGTTGAGATCATCCAGGCACAGCGTGCCGGAAAGCCCCTCACCGACCTCAGCTTCCTCAAGAACGGTGACAGTGCAGTCGTCAAGCTCAAGCCCACGAAGCCCCTCGTCATCGAGCCTGCAAAGGACTTCCCCCCGCTCGGAAGGTTTGCAATCCGTGACATGGGACAGACTGTCGCAGCTGGTGTCTGTACCGCAGTCGAGAAAGCTTGAATACCCTTTCCGGATAAGGGCTGAGGGGTCCGTCCCCTCTCCCTTATCAACCTAAGAAGGTAACTATATGTCACAGCGTGCTAGAATCTCTCTCAGCGGCACCGACCCTACCATGGTGGACGGAGTTTGCAACCAGATCAAGGGAATCTCCCAGAGGACTGGAGTCGCAATCCGTGGACCCGTTCCCCTTCCTACCAAGAAACTCAGGGTAGCTTGCAGGAAATCTCCTGACGGAGAGGGAAGCGAGACCTACGACAGGTGGGAGATGCGCATCCACAAGAGGCTTATCGACCTCGACGCGGACGAGCGTGCTCTCAGGCAGCTCATGAGGATCCAGGTCCCCGATGGCGTGAACATCGAGATCGTCCTCCGCAGCAACTGATCGTAAACACCTTTCCAGGTTTAACCTGTTCATTTCAATCGGGGTAACCCCCCCGTTGAATTACATTAGTCTGCACTGGGACAGTGCCGATAAGCACATTTTTCAAACCCTCCCTACCATATGTTTTTAGGACTGTTGCGGATATCCGACGCAGATATCATGAGAAGCGACGTAATCAAGATCGGTACCGATGCCGCACCGGCCAGGAGTCTGCTCAGGGCGGACGGTCTCAGCGATGAGGATTTCGAGAAACCCTTCATCGGGATCGCGAATTCATGGAACGAGGTCGTTCCCGGACATATCCACCTCAACAGGATCGTGGATGCCGTCAAGGAGGGAATCGTCGAGGCAGGGGGCGTGCCTTTCGTTTTCGGTACCCCCGCGGTCTGCGACGGAATCGCCATGGGCCACAAGGGTATGAGGTACTCCCTCATCTCCAGGGAGGTCATCTCCGACTGCTGTGAGGTAATGGTCGAAGGCCACGCCATGGACGGCTGGGTCGGGGTCAGCAACTGCGACAAGGTCACTCCGGGTATGCTCATGGCCGCCGGCAGGATGAATATCCCCGCCATAATCGTCACAGGAGGGGCCATGGAGGCCGGTAAGGGTGTGGAGGACGGTATGGACCTTCAGACCGTCTTCGAGGCCATCGGTAAAGTCCAGGTGGGCAAAGCCGATGCGGAGTACCTCAAGAAGGTGGAATGTGCGGCATGTCCCGGTGCCGGAAGCTGTTCCGGTCTGTTCACCGCCAACACCATGGCGTGTCTCACCGAGACCATGGGAATGTCGCTGACCGGCTGCGGAACCTCCCTCGCCCTCGACGATAAGAAGCTGGAGATCGCCAAGGAATCCGGAAAGAAGATCGTCGAACTCGTGAGGAAGGACATCAAGCCCCGCGACATCGTCAACTCCCACTCCATCCACAACGCGATCTGCGTCGATATGGCCATCGGCGGATCCACCAACACCGCCCTTCACATCCCCGCCATTTCCAAGGAATTCGGATGCCCCGTGGACCTTGTGGAATTCGACAGGATCTCCCGCGTGATCCCTCATATCACCAGTCTCAGGCCCGC
Organism: methanogenic archaeon; assembly: GCA_902763685.1. Classification (GTDB taxonomy): domain Archaea; phylum Thermoplasmatota; class Thermoplasmata; order Methanomassiliicoccales; family Methanomethylophilaceae; genus Methanomethylophilus. Next base: position 9,719 of record CACWTF010000031.1, read on the forward strand.
AGGTGCGTATCACATCCGCGACCTTGACAACGCCGGAGGTATCCCCGCGGTACTCAACAGGCTCAGGAAGTTCCTGGAGGATGCGGACACCGTCAACGGAAGGTCCGTGTTCGAGATCGCCGATGCCGGAAAGGTACTGGACGAGGACGTCCTCAGGTCCGTCGACAATCCCTACCACCAGCAGGGCGGAATCGCCATCCTGAAGGGGAACATCGCTCCCCTGGGTTCGGTTATCAAACAGGCCGCTGTGAGCCCCAAGATGATGGTGTTCTCCGGCAAGGCCAAGTGCTTCGATTCCGAATTGGAGGCGAACGAGGCCATCAGGGCCGGCAAGATCGTGGCCGGAGATGTCATCGTGATAAGGTACGAGGGGCCCAAGGGTGCCCCCGGAATGCCCGAGATGCTCTCCCCCACCAGTATCATCCAGGGAATGGGTCTCGGAGAATCCGTGGCACTTATCACCGACGGAAGGTTCTCCGGAGCCACCAGGGGAGGGGCCATCGGCCACATATCCCCCGAGGCCTACGAGCTCGGGCCCATCGCAGCCCTTCAGGACGGGGATATCATCGACATTGACATCCCCAACAGGTCCCTGAATGTCAGACTCACCGATGAGGAGATCAAGGCCCGTCTGGCTAAGGTGAAGGTCGTGGACCGTCCCGTCACCGGTGTTCAGAGCAAATACAGGAAGCTCGTCTCCAACGGAGTGAGCGGAGCTTACCTCGAATAAACTTCTAAAAAGGCGGCCTTCGGGCCGCCGTTACTTTTCCTCAAATCATAATCATAGCTACGATCGCGACAAGGGTCATGACGAACATCAGGCCTCCGAACACGAACGAACGCCAGACCATGTAATGGATCTCGCCCTCGTCCAGGTCCTCGGTGGTATCGATATACCCCAGCACGAATGACAGGACGGTCATGAAGATGGGTACGGCCATCATGTAGATGCTCAGACCTTTGTTGGCGATGCTGTCGTAACGCAGCGACAGGAATATTGTGAGTGCGATGAGGATCGCTCCGGTAGCGATACCGAATACGAGCATCAGTCTCTTGGCTTTCGTGTATTCCATGTTCATCCCTTCTGTACGGAGTTCTCCCTGCCGATGGCGATCTGTATGACGATCATGGCGATGGCCTCCGCCTTATCGGCATCGATGCCGTGTTCCTGGGCCAGGGCCTTGTATCTCTCGATGACACGGGCCTCCTGGGCGGGGTTGTGTACCTCCATACCGTGCTCGGCCTTGTACTCTCCGATGGCCTGTGCCAGATCGGTCCTTTCCTGAAGGAGGTCGAAGATCTCCCTGTCGATTTTCGCGATCTCCTCGCGTTTGATCGTGAGATAATCGTCGCTCATAGTCCTCTCTCCATCTGGTCAACGAGGATCAATGCGGTCACCGCTTCCACCACGGAAACGGCCCTGGGTGCGATGCAGGGGTCGTGCCTTCCCTTGATCACCAAATCTGCGTTCTCGCAGGTCTTCAGGTTCACGGTCTCCTGTCTGGCACCTATGGAGGGAGTGGGCTTGAACGCGGTGCGGAACACCACGGGTGCCCCGTCCGCCATACCGCCGACGATGCCGCCCATGTTGTTGGTCTTGGTAATTATCTTGCCGTCGGAATCGAAACGGTATGCGTCGTTGGACTGGGAACCCCTCATCTTGGTGATGTCGAATCCCTTGCCGAATTCGACACCTTTGCATGCGGGGATACCGAACATGCCCCTTGCGAGTTCCGCATCCAGCGATTCGAACCAGATGCCGCCGAATCCTATGGGGAGGCCTTCGATGATGCACTCTACCACACCTCCGACGCTGTCAGCGTCCTTCCTGGCACTCATGATGCAGTCGTTCATCTTCGCATCGAGTTCCGCGGTGCATGCCCTGGTGGGGTACTGTTTGGACGCATCCACATCGGCGATGGTCCTTCCCTCATTATCCTTTACATCCCCGATGGACCTGCAGAACGCACCGATCCTGATGTCCTTGGCCTCGAGCATGTCCTTGGCGATGCTTCCCGCGGCCACGATGGCAGCGGTGAGCCTGCCGGAGAACTGTCCGCCTCCGCAGATATCGAATTTGGGGATATCCAGCAGGGCGGGGAGGTCCGCATGGCCGGGGCGGGGGGTCTCGGCGAAGGGGAGGTACTTGGAATCGTCCACGTCCCCGTTCGCTATCTCGATGATTATCGGGTTGCCGTCAGCAATGCCGTTGGCGACACCGCAGACTATTTCTGGGAGGTCCTTCTCGACCCTGTCGGTCCCGATACCCTTGGAGGGTCTGCGGAGTGCGAGTTCCTGGCACATGCGTTCGTAATCGACAGGGGTGCCCTGCGGTACACCTTCCAGGATGCAGCCTACGCAACGTGCGTGGCTCTTTCCGAACAGTGAGAATCTGAACTTTTTTCCTAATGTGTACATCTGGGGCCGACCTGTCCTTATGGAATGATAACGGCATAGCCAGGAGACTATTTTAGTATATGTCTGGCCACGATTCAGAAAGGTTTATATCCATCCCATCAATCAAGGGGAATAACGGGCTGGTAGATCAGCTGGAAGATCGCTTGCTTTGCAAGCAAGAAGTCGCGCGTTCAAATCGCGCCCAGTCCACTCATTTATTACATTAAAATTGAGCTCGCAATGCTCGAATTCCTGCTGTTTTTGATAAACATTTGCATAGCGTCCGCTACCACATGTACATTTCCGCATTGGATTTTCACCGTTTTCTCGGTCCCGATGCGACCTTTCGGATCCGGACGGTCATCTTATTTCCCGCTCATCCGCACATGTGCGGAGAGCCCTAAGTCCGCGCCGACCTCCCTTCGGTACTAGGTCATCTTTTAATCGTTCGGTCACTGCCTCCGGCAGTGACGAACAAAACGAGTCCGACCCTCTTTCCCTCGGGGCTGTCCGCGATCCGATGTCCGCCTGAATCATGCTTCTTCAGCTTCCTCCGTCAGGGTTTCCGCTTCTTCGTGGGCGGTCCTCAATGATTCCGCATCCATCACGTAAGGGCGGTCGTTTTTAACGACCGACCATACTACTGTCAGAAGCTTTCTGGCACACGCTATCTGCACTTCCCGATGGGCTTTGCCCTTCTTCTTGAGTCTATTCCACATACGCGTAACAACGGAGTCAGGTGCATGCTGCACATGCACGAAGGCCGCCTGTGCCAGCAGGCGGCGGATCTCCTCATCGCCCCTGTGCGTGGTCGCACAGTTATGGGTGGTTTCGGCCGACTCTCTCATCCTCGGTACGATACCGAAATATGCGGTGAATGAGTTCTTGTTAGGAAAACGGTCGAGATCCATTATCATGGATGTGAGATATGCGGCCGTGATCCTTCCGAAGCCGGGAATGCTGTAGATGAGATCATACATCCTGATGCCATCGAACAGGTGTTCGATGAATCTGCCCTCTTCCTCCGTACGCTGCTTGAGACTCGTGGCTTCGTTCAGCATCATCCTGACGCAGACGTCGTCCAGACGTCTGAGCTCCGATACTGCTTTCCTGCAGAAGATGTCGGTGTACTCTCTGCTGAGCTTGATTCCATGAAGAAGCAGATGTGCACGCATCCGCTTCTTCAGGTCCCCGAGATGCACCTTCTCCTTGAACAGGGTCCTGCACATCTCCCTTTTCATCATCCATTCATGCGGCGGCATGGTACAGACGGCGAACTCTCGTTCGCCGAGAAGGTACCTCCGCATGTATCCGGCCAACTCGACGGAATCGTTCTTGTCCGTCTTCTTGGTGGATTTCGTTATTCTGTACAGATCCTGCGCCTGGGCAACAATCACTTTTACCCCGAGGTTCATAAGTACCCAATAAACCTCGAATGTCTTGGTGGAATTCTCGATCAGGACATAGGCGTCATGGCCGCGGAGAGAAGCGGCCAGGGCGGCCATTTCCTCAGGGCCGGACGCCTGCGTCCGGTGTTTCCTGTTGAATTCCTCCAGGAATTCAACGTGTTTCTCTCTCGGTTCCCCTTCGCCTGCGAAGACCGCATAACAAACCGCTGTCTTCGCATGAAGGTCCATTCCAATGGCTATTTTCATTTCTCTCGCCTTTCCTCTCCAAGATGGCCGAAAGGCAGAACAAAACAATCATAAATCCAATCGGAGTTATTGTTATTGCTCGTGCGATTCGGTTAACATTTTGAAGCAATGTTTGAATGCGCGAGCTCAATTTTAATTGGGCGGTCTTTTCAATCACTCATGGCGGACGGGAGTCTTTTCCGTCATTTGCTGGTCATTTTCAAGAAAGACAAAAGGTGATCCGGGGCTGTGCCCCGGTAATGGATTTCAATCGAACTTTCCGACGACGGCCTTGATACGCTTGACACCGGCGGCGACGTTCTCCTGTTTCTGGATCTTGAATCCCTGGAGCTGTCCGGTGTGTTCCACGTGGGGACCTCCGCAGATCTCGCAGGAGACATCGCCCATGGTGTAGACCTTGACCTTCTCGCCGTACTTGTTGTCGAACACTCCGATGGCGTTCCTGGCCCTTGCGTCCTCGAGGGACATCTCCTCGCATACGACGGGGATGTCCGCTTTGATGGCGTCGTTGACGTATTTCTCGACGGCAGCGAGTTCCTCTGGGGTGAGCTTCCTGTCGAGGTTGAAGTCGAACCTGAGCCTCTCGGGGGTGATGTTGCTTCCCTTCTGGCGGATGTCCTCGCTGATGAGCTTCCTGAGGGCTGCGTTGAGGAGGTGGGTGGCAGTGTGGAGCTTGGTGGTCTCCTCGCTGTGGTCCGCAAGACCTCCCTTGAAGGTCTGGTTGGTATCCATCCTGGAGGTCTCCTGGTGCTGCTTGAACCTGTTGTGGAAGTCCTCGACATCCACCTGGTATCCCTTTTCCTCCGCGAGCTCCTTGGTGAGTTCGATGGGGAATCCGAAGGTGTCGAAGAGCTGGAAGACCTTCTCTCCGTTGAGGACCTTGGAGTCGCCGTTGGCGGCGATCATCTCGTCGAACCTTCTCATTCCCTTGCTGAGGTTCCTGTGGAATTTCTCCTCCTCAGCGGTGATGGTCTCGTAGATGTTCTGCTCGTTCTCCCTGAGCTCGGGGTAAGCCTCGGAATACTCCCTGATGACTACCTCGGAGATCTCCTTCATGCGGACACCGTCGATACCGAGGGTGGACATGTACCTGCTGGCTCTCCTGATGAGACGCCTGAGGATGTAACCCGCACCCATCTTGTGGGGTACGACGCCGTCGGCGATGAGGAAGGTGGACGCCCTGATGTGGTCGGCGATGACCCTGAATGCCTTCTTGTCCTCCTCGTATTTCTTGCCGGACATCTCCTCGATCTTGCCGATGATTCCGGTGAAGAGGGGGGTCTCGTATACGGTCTCGGTTCCGCAGAGTACGCGGAGGGCCCTCTCGAGTCCCATACCGGTGTCGACGTTCTTCTGCTTCAGAGGGGTGAACTTTCCGTCCTTGTCCTTGAAGTACTGCATGAAAACGTTGTTCCAGATCTCGGTGTAGTATCCGCAGTGGCATCCGGGCCTGCAGTCGGGACCGCAGGGTTTCTTGGTCTTGTCGATGAAGAAGATCTCGGTGTCGGGACCGCAGGGACCGGTCTGTCCGGCGGGACCCCACCAGTTGTCCTCCTTGGGGAGGAAGAACACGTGGTCCTTGTAGATTCCCTGTTCGATCCAGTACTGTGCGGTCTCCTCGTCGCGCGGTGCGTCCTCGTCCCCCGCGAAGGCGGTGACGGCGAGCTCGTCGGGTCCGAGGTGGAGGACCTTCTGCAGGAGCTCGTAGCTCCAGGCAATGGACTCCTTCTTGAAGTAGTCGCCGAGGGACCAGTTACCCAGCATCTCGAAGAACGTGAGGTGGCTGGCATCTCCGACATCCTCGATGTCGCCGGTCCTCACGCATTTCTGGAAATCGGTGAGCCTGGTTCCGGCGGGATGCTTCTCTCCGAGAAGGTAGGGTACCAGGGGGTGCATTCCCGCGGTGGTGAAAAGAACGGTGGGGTCGTTCTCCGGGATGAGGGAGGCGGACCTGATCTGTGCGTGTCCTTTGGATTTGAAGAAGTTGATGTATGCGTCTCTGAGTTCCTGAGCTTCCATGATGATGCTCTCCAATGAATCTGGGATATTATCCTCCCATATATACCGATAGGGGGTCAGAGAAGAGAGGAGATCGCCTTTCTCACGGTATCGGAGGACAGTACGACCCTCTTTCCGCGGTTGCTGATGACCGAACGGGGCATGTCGCCTATCTCCCTGACGATGATGATGTCGCAGTCGTCGAGGAGGTTCACGATATCCTCTATGTGTTCCCGGTGGGGTCTTCCGGCGGTGGAGGAATCGAGGTCCCTGGGACTCACTTCGCGGAGGAACTCGGGATTGCTGTTGCGTACCCTGTAGACCAGGAACCTGCCAGCATTGCCGAATCCCGCATCTACCTCGGAACCGCTGTCGCTGGCCACAGCCACGGTGAAATCCTTGCCGGTGTCGATGGAGATCATGTTGGGGACGTCCTGTACGGGTCCGCAGCCGTCGCCGCGTCCGAATCCGCATCCGGTGAATTCCCCGGAACGGTCCTCGCCGAGAAGGCCAATGGCATCCGCACGGCACTGCTTGCAGTGGCGCATCATACGGGCATCGAGGGAACATCTGTCCATCAGGGCCTTACGCTCGGCAGGGGTGGGTCCAGTACGGTCGCCGAACACAGTGCCAGGCACCGGAATCAGGGGTAGGATGTTGACTATGTATGCCCCCAGTGATTTGACCTTTTTGACAAGTTCAGGGATGGTATCCGCATTGATGCCGGGGATCATGACGATGTTGGTCTTCACCAGCATGCCCTTCTTGGCACAGAGTTCGATACCTTTCAGCTGGTTCCTCAGGAGGATCTCCGCACCTTCCTTCCCGGTGTATCTCTTCCCGTCCCAGAGGACGGAATGGTAGATCTGAGCACCGATCTCCGCATCGGCCGCATTGATGGTGACGGTGACGAACCTGACACCGAGGTCGAACAGACGGTCGACCGAATCGGGGAGTGCGAGACCGTTGGTGGATATGCAGGGGGTGAGCTCAGGGAAGCGTTGTTTCACAAGTGCCAGGGTCTCGAACGTTTCCTCGTTGGCGAGGGGATCTCCGGGCCCTGCGATACCGATCACCTTCAGTTCTGGGATCCTCTCCTTAACGAATGCTATCTTGTCTGCGGCCTGTGCGGGGGTGAGGACCTCGCTGGTGACCCCTGGCCGCGATTCGTTGCTGCAGTCGTACTTCCTGTTGCAGTAATTGCACTGGATGTTGCATTTGGGTGCCACGGGAACGTGCATGCGAGCGTATTTGCGGTGGGCCTCCTCGTTGTAGCAGGGGTGGGTCGCAAGAACTTCCTTGAGGGTCTCTTCGGGAGTCACAGTCATGAATATGCATCGGAGATAAAAGACTGCCCAACGTCTATTCTTTTATTATAGTATAATATGACACAATCATGACCTACGGAATCGAGGACGATCCCCGTGACATCACCCGTATGCTGGCAGGGATGAACAGCAACATGCCTGTAAAGCGCCGTTCCCTCATGGATTACATCGAGAACGGAGGGGATACCTACGAGACCAAGAGCGGGGAGACCTGCAAGTTCGAACATGCGGGGATAGATTATCTCGCCGGGGTCTGCACCGAACAGGAGAAGCTCCTCCTGAAACTGCCCATATTCATCTCCACCGATCCCAACTCGGAGTACGGGGGATGGAAGGTGGACGGCCGTACGGAGGTCGCGGTCCTTTCCCGTATCCTGGGGCGCCGGGTGCACAGCGAGGACAGGATGGCGGTCTATTATGCAGACATCGCCGAACTGAAGAAGGTAATCCCCGGTCTGGTTTTCACGGTATTTTTACCCTGACCGTACCCCATTCCCAAATACTTTAATAGAGGATGGGTTTACTCCGTTCTGCCCGATGCAAGCATTGGGTGATTCGCAGTGTTTTGCGGATTATTCGAGTTGGTTTTGACCAGCCAGACTGTTTGAAAACGTGTGGTGTTAGGGTTTAAATATAACCTAGCTATACAACGATTTCACAGATGGTGGTCGTGATTGACCAGCTTCTATTCATGCACCCGAAGAAACAGGAGATTTCTGTCGGGGAAGTGGTCGAGGCCTCCGCTATGGAAGATGAGGGCGGATTAAAAGGCTGATGACAACCGATCA
>CACWTF010000032.1 GCA_902763685.1 methanogenic archaeon
TTCGTATGCCTGTCCCTTAGATATGTCCCAGGTGGAGGGATTATGGCATTCTTTGCAATGTCTCGAGCACCCCTGCAGGAACACGAGGCACCTGACACCTGGTCCGTTAACAAGGGAGCCGTTGAAATCCATCGAGTTGATCTTTATCTGCATGTTCTCATTGTTTGGATTCGATTAGTTGATCCAAGGTTACAGGTGCGAATCCGTTTACGTCGACACCGGCATTGAATGCGTTTTTCATACTGTTTATCGCATTGTATAGAGGTTCATTGGTGTTATTATGTATATGTCCGAATACATGGTATCCGCCGTTGGTAGACCCATCGAATGCCATCAATGGATAGTGGCAGAGCACCACTCTTCTCCCCCCATCCTGTATCTTTGACATTATATCGATCGAACGGAACGCTCTACGATTGGCGGGGTTTTTCATCCACCCACTGTCATGATTGCCTATCAGCAGATGTTTTTTCCCATTGAGGGAATCGAGCAGCAATCTGAGATTGCCTTTGTACCGGTAAGCAACATCGCCGAGCATGTACACTTCATCCTTGGGATCCACAGTGGAATTCCAATTCATTATTATGGACAGGGTCATTTCTTCCAGATCCTTGTATGGTCTTCCGCAGAGGTTTATGATGCGTGTGTCTCCGAAATGTGTGTCTGCAATGTAGTACTTCATGTCTCTCTCGTGTAATTACCATTATAATTAAATAGTATTTAATGATTTTTGTGTGAAATTTTCACACGATACTATTTTATTAGAAAAAATGTATTCATTTTCAGTGAAATTATATGTTAATTGGGTTCAGATGTAAGAATTTCAGATCGTTCCGTGATGAGCAGAGCCTTTCGATGCTGGCCGGTCCGACAAAGAACCTTAATGATCAAGTAATGAATGTTAACGGGTTTGAGATTCTGAAGTCCGCTCTGATTTTCGGTGCCAATGGTGCCGGAAAATCCAATCTTTTCAAGGCAATCCGTTTGTCGAGTCAAATAATTATCAAGAATAGGCCCGATTACGGTTATCATGATGTGTTCCAGACGATGGCATGTGATAGATCTGAACCTACCTTATTTGAATATGAGATAGAAATCAACGGTGAATTCTTCAGATACGGTTTCGAATTGATGCTTGATCAGAAACATGTGGTTGGAGAATGGCTGTATGAAATTTTCCCTGTAGCAGACGAACGTCCCATGTTCGTGAGACATAGTAATAATACTGTAAGTTTTGAGGATGAAATAACTCCGTTTGAGGAGATAAACGGTACTTTGTTCATACACAATGCCAGACGTAAGGATTGGTGGTTCGGTCATGAGAACAAGAACCGCGAGAAGATATACCGGGTTCAGAAATGGTTCTGGGAATCGTTGGCCGTAATCGGCCCCAATGCATCTTTACTTTGGGATTTAGAGATGAACGAGAGCGATATCGAGGGAATAACGGACGTCGTTAAATGTTTTGATACGGGTATCGTCGGAAGCGGTTTTTGCACCTATGCTCTCGGTGATGAACCAGTGGACATTGTCGATAATCCTAGAGTCAAAAAGGATTCGCATGTCAAAAAGGGCAATTACGGAATATTCAGACAAGGAGAAGATGGACGTCTCGAGGCTTTCAGATTCAAGCACGGTGCCGCATCTGAATTCTACGTCAATCTCAACGAGGAGTCGGACGGAACGCTGCGCATAATGAAACTGTCCCCTATCCTTTTCCGTGATGATAAGGACTGTACCTACATTATCGATGAGTTCGACCGTACGCTGCATCCGATGGTAGTGAGGGGATTCCTGAAGTGGTTCCTCAAGAAACAGTATTCCTCGCACAAGCAATTCATCATGACAACCCATAATGCACATCTTCTCGATCAGGAACTGATCCGCAGGGATGAGATTTGGTTCGTACAGAAAGATGAAGAGGGTTCGACCCACCTTTATTCTTTGGATGATTATAAGGTGAGATTCGATAAAGATATTGAAAAAGCATATCTGGAAGGTCATTTTCGGGGGATACCCGATGTAATCCTTCCGGAGGATGTCGACGATGGGATCTAAGTTTGACCGTTCTGAGAGACAGCCTCTTAGAACCCGGGGGAACATCGTTCTCGCTTTCGAAGGATTTTCGTCGGAGCCCAAATATTTTAACAAAATAAAAAGGTCGAGAATGTTTCCCAATTCAAAATTAACTCCGATAGTATTGAAGCGGGATGAATCAAAAGTTGAAGAGAGCCACCCTAAACAGGTAATGGAATATCTGAGGATTCATAAGGAATGGATCGAATCTAATGACGGTCTGTGCCCTGTCGATATTTTTCTGACAAATTATCTTAGTAAAATCGCCCGTAATTATCCAGATTTGAAAAAAGACCTATATCACGAAAATAAAAATAAGAAAAAGAACGAACCCAAATATCCGCAATTCGAGGATTCAAAAGACGAATTGCAGCGTCAGCTCCAGAGCCATAATCTTATATTATCTGGTAACAAAGTATGTGTCGAGGAATCACTTGTCGCCCTTAACTCATATATGGAAGAGAAAAGGCCAGGATATGAATTCGATAAGAATCTGCTTCAAAATATGTTTGATAAACCTTGTAATTTCGGTGAAAACTACTACTTCATGGTCGTGGATCGCGACCAGGAATCATTCACTCTAAACGATGTTCAGGCTGTCCTTAGAGGATGTAGTGAGATGAACTGTAAACTCATCTTGACCTCTCCTTGTTTCGAACTTTGGGTAGCAATGCATTTTGAAGAGTATCGTAAGGTCGACATGTTGGAATATGTCCGTGAGTATGTTTATGAAGTGTATTATATCCATACAGATAGTTCTAAGGAATTTAAGCAGGGCATTGGTCTTTAGAGATACTTATCTGAGATGAAACAAAGCGAGTATCATAAGGATGATGATTTCGAATGGGTAACTAGGATGGATATAGCACGTGCACTCTCCAATTCAAAAGAACTTTGCACGGATCTCAAACTCCTAACCAAAGAACTGAGTACCTATGACTTGTCTTCGGTCGGCACAAACATGAATGAACTGTTTGCTCTCCTTATGAGAGATAATGCAGGTGATTCTAACGTCTGACCATCTGAGTCAATTCAAGAAGAAATCCGGAACCAAGAACGTCTCCGGCAAGGGCACTCCCCGCCCCGGGGAGATCTGGATGGTCCCCAATCTCGATAACATAAAGGACCGCCCCGTACTGGTCATCGCCTTCTCGCAGAACATGGTGACCTTCCGCAAATGTACCTCTCAGGTCAGCACCAGCCGCCCCCGCGATCTCATAGAGGATTATGATCTGGCCGGTCTCGAGAAGGAGACCTACGTGGATCCGGAGATTCGCAGGACCTCCAGGAACCATCTGGCCTGGAAGATCGGCGAGCTCTCCGAATACGACCGTGAGAAGTTCGGTATAACCGACAGCTGAAACCATTTTGCCGGCGGTTCCGCCCGTTCTCCTTTTCGTCATATCCTTGCATGGGCACCCTCTTTATTCGAATTCTTCATAATCCGAAATATCTTACAAAATTCATTTATACCGTAAAGTAAATATCTTTACTAATGCACGTGCATATCTCCCTGACGGACGGTTCCCCCGATCCCGTAGTGAAGGCGTTCAGGAAACTCTCCTTCGACCGGCTCTACCTCCTTGCCGGGATTGCCACCGAGGCCCCTGCCGTAGACCTCGGGAGGACACTGGAGCCCCTGGGCGTGAGTACGGTGATCCGCCGTATCTCCGGCACGTCCTTCGGGGAGGTGTGCGATGCTGTGCATTCGGTATGCGAGACCGAGGGCCCGCACGGGTGTTCTTTTTCCCTGGGGATATCCGGGGGTACCCCGGTCTCCGCCGCCGCCATGTATTCCTGTGCGTACCTGATGGGTGCCGATGTCTACGATGCCGACATCCTGCTGCCGACCCCGAGGGTCCCAGAACTGGGCGAGGAGACACGTTCCGTTCTGGAGAGGATCGGCGAATTGGAGGACACCCGCGGCCGTGCGGGGATAAAGGACCTTTCCGAATGCACCGGAAGGACCAAGCAGTCGCTCAACTATCAGCTGAACATACTGAGAAGGGAGGGGCTGGTACAGGATGTGACCGATCCGAAGGACAGGAGATGCCGTTCCATCGGACTGACTGATAAGGGGAGAATGGTCGCCGGATGGTCCTGAGGCCGCATGTGCCAGGATGCTTCCGGCGTAAGTGGTTTGCAAGGGGTTTATTCTTCGTCCGCGTAGATGATCTTCAGTTCGCCGCACCCCTCGAAGATGCCCTCCTTCTCGAAAGGATTCAGACCGATGTCGTGATCGAATCTCACGATCTCCAGACGCAGGCACTCCGCGAAGGCACTCCTGCCGATCTCACGCAGCGATCCCGGCAGCGTCACCCTCTTCAGGTGGGTCGCCGCGAAGAATGCCCCAGGTGCTATCTCCTCCACGCCTTCGGGGACCTCGTAACAGGTGGCCTCGCTGTGGACAGGGTAGCTCACAAGTGTCTTCCCGTCCTTGGTGAAGAGGGCCCCGTCCCTGACCTCGAACATCGGGTTGCCTTCCGCGACCCTGAACTCCTTCGTGGCCAGAAAGTTATACTCCCCGAGATCCGTCAGACTTGCGGGGATGTATAAGGTCTCCACGTATTCGGGCCCTAGGATGGAATCGTCTTCGAGTCTCTCCATGCCCTCGGGCAGTACGAGTTCCCTCAGACATCTGTTGTTCGAAAAGGCCGAAGTCTTGATGGTCACGGTCCCTTCCGGGACCTCGTATCTTTCGTCCCTCTTGTTCTCGGGATACAGTACCAGTTCCCTGTCCTTGTTGAACAGGACGCCGTCCACGGAGTAGTATTCCGGGTTGGGCTGCCTTACGTTGATCTCCTCCAGGAAGAAGCACCTGGGGAAGCAGTATTCGATGTCCGTCACCCCCGGGGGGATGGTGATCGAACGGAGGGACGTACAGTTCCTGAAGGCCCCCCTTCCGATGACCTTCACGCTGTCGGGGATCTCGATGGATTCCAGCAGATAGTGGTTGCTGAACGCCTCATTGCTGATCGAGGTTATCCCATCCTCGATCACCACCTTTCTGATGAGGGGCGTGGTCAGATCCCAGGGAGATGTGTACATGAGTCTGTCCGGGAGATCGTACTCTGTGCATTCCGCCATTTCCCCGTAGCCGAAGATGGTCAGGGTCCCGGAATCCCAGTCGAAGTCCCATTCAGTGTTTCCTTGAATACCATGTGTTAGTCCAATCATAGTATCGGATTGTACTATCAGCTTGATGGATATAATAGATTATATTTACAGTAAATAGGTTTTTATTTATTAAATCTCTACAAATTTATGGAAATGCCATGTCAACAAGGAATATACACATAATAGGCGTAGGTTTTGAGTCAGAATCCATTATCGACGTCCTCAGATCCGATCTTCCATGTGACAAGGTGTATTTACTGTGGAACAACGACCCTCGTGTGATCGCCTCCAAGGACCGTGTGGTGGATGCCCTGCTCAGCAGCGGTTTCCGGCCCGAGGATGTGATGGAGGAAGAGGTGGACGTTTTCGATTACCAGATGATCCTCAATCGTGTGATGAGGATCTCCCAGATCGAGAAGGAGAAGGCCGAATCCTCAAAGACCGATCTGCGGTTCTACCTGAACATCTCCCACAGCACCCGTCTGGTGACGGGGGCCCTCTGTACGGCCACGATGATCCTCGGGGCTCAGATGTACTACCTGAAGGTGAGGGAGAGCGGTCCGGAGGACAGGGGGATCAACGATATGATCATCCGTGTGCCCACTCCCCGCATACCTGATATGGACAAGATTACCGACAAGAGGCGCAGGTTCCTCAAGTTGGTCTGTTCCGAGAAGGACGGTCTGACCGTCAGCGAACTGGCCGCTGAATTCAGTTCCAAACAGAACGTGAATCAGTTCGTAGGATTCTTCGAGGATAACAATCTCGTCGAACGCATACACGAGGGCAGGAACGTAAGGATCAAGGCTACCGAACTGGGAATGATGGTAGCCAATTGGCTTATCTGATGTATTGGACTTATAAGTGCCAGGCTGCCGCCTGGCATTTCAAATTACTTAAAAATGTTATTTATTCCGGGATACTCTCCCGCCTCCTGAGCCTCAGCTACGCTGCTTTCTCCCATTTGACCTGCGGTCCCGTCTGAAGCAAAGTTCGCGGGGGAGTGGATTATAAATAAATGTAACACATATGTGTTACATGATATCATGGCATTCTGTTCCATACGTATGTCCGATGAGGAAAAGACTGTTCTGGAGAACTATGCGGCTCTTGTCAACAAGAGCGTGAGCGAAGTTCTGCGGGAATCATTCTTCGAGAAGCTGGAGGACGAGTATGATATAAAGAGTGCCGATGAAGCCTACGCACTCTTTCTGAAGGATCCCGAGACCAGATCCCTTGACGAAGTGATGAAGGATTATGGTATATAAAGTCGAGATCAGCAGGAATGCATCCAGACAGCTGGATAAGCTCGATCGCCCCATAGTCGTGATGATCCTGAAATGGCTGAAGAAGAATGTGGACGGTACGGAGGATCCGCGTTCGCATGGGAAGGCACTGCAGGGTAATCTGTCAGGTTACTGGCGTTACAGGGTCGGGGATTACCGCATCATCTGTACGATCGACGATTCGAGACTGGTGGTACTGGCGATCGAGATCGGTAAACGTGATAATGTTTACGCTTGAGCGCGATCCCATCCGCCCTAACCTGTAATATGCGGTCAGAGCCGGTGCGGGGGATATGATATCGGGCCTGCTGCGGATGCGAACATATGTCCCTCCGGTCCGGCCTTACATGTGCCAGAATTTGCCCGAAGGTTAGAATAACTTAACGGTCAGGATTGCGGATATCCTCTCATCCTCAGCCTGAACTCCGCCGCCACCGCCAGCACGGGAAGCTCTATGAGCGGGCCCACGGCGAGTATCAATAATACCACCGTCTCGGAAGGGAAGGCCGCGGCGCATATCGCCAGGGCGAGCGGGGAGTTCCTCGCCATGCTCGTGAATATGAGCGACGTGGTGTCGTCGAAGTCCCTCTTCTCGGCCCTGCCGATTCCGACGTCCTCTTGCCGACACCGAGGCTGCCCGAGCTGGGGGAGGAGACCCGCTCCGTCCTGGATGCAATCGGTGAGCTGGAGGACACCCGCGGGAAGGCGGGGATAAAGGAGATCTCCGAATCCACCGGGAGGACCAAGCAGTCCCTGAACTACCAGCTGAACATCCTCAGGAGGGAGGGGCTGGTACGCGATGTGGCGGATCCGAAGGACAGGAGATGCCGTTCGATAGGCCTCACGGACAAGGGACGGATGGTCGCCGGGTGGGCATGACCGTTCTTACATGTGCCAGAACTCCGTTCCGGCGTTTTGAATAACTTAAAAATGTTATAAATACGGGTGCTCGATGTCCTTCCGATGATATAGGAAATGATATGTTATAACATATCAAAGTTAAAAATGATTTATATAGTGATATATTATAACATATCATATGGAAAATAATCTGATACCGCGCCCGACCTATCAGGATATGCTCATCAGAGCCGCAGGTTCCCCTGCGGTCAAGATCCTGGCCGGTATGAGACGTACCGGGAAGTCGGCCCTTCTGAAGTTGTTCATACAGGACCTTATACATTCCGGCGTAGACCGGTCCTCCATATACTACCGTAAGTTCGATGAGGAACTGGAGGAGAATAGGCCGGACCTCCGCGGTCTGATCGATGACGTCAGATCGAAGGTGGAAGTGGGCAGCGGTTCCTTCATCCTTCTCGATGAGATGCAGGATATCGACGGGTGGGAACGTGCCGTCGAATCCTTCCATGAGGCCGGTGCGGACGTTTACATCACGGGGTCCAATGCCAATATGCTGTCCTCGCAGTTGGCCACGGCACTGTCGGGGAGGTGCATGGAGATCGGCGTCTACCCTCTCACGTTCAGGGAGTTCTCCGAGTTCAGGAAGAGACGGGGAGATACCTCCGATGACGCCGCCCTCCTTAGGAGGTTCCAGCAGACCGGTTCCCTGCCGGCGGTCGCACTGATGGATGAGGGCGATGCGGATCTCATCCACCTGATGCTCGTCGGCATCTTCAATACGGTGTTCGTCAAGGACGTCATCCAGAGGAACGAGATCCGGAACGCCGCCAAGATTGCCAACCTCAACCGTTTCATGATGCGCAGCATAGGCGACCGCGTCTCGGTGAGATCGGCCGCAGGATATCTCACCAGCACAGCCTCGAAGACCAATCCGGAGACGGTCGATTCGTACATCGCCATGCTGGAAGAGGCACTGCTGTTCTATCGTTCCCAGAGGATGGATTCCAAGACGAAGGAGTATCTCCGTACGAGCGACAAGTTCTACTGTACGGACATCGGGCTGAGGAATACGGCGGTGGTGCCCCGTCCCGACGACATCGACGGGATCATGGAGAACGTGGTGTTCATGGAGCTTAAGAAGCTGTACGGGACGGTCTGTACCTATGATGTCGAGGGGAAGGAGGTTGATTTCGTGGTATGGACGCCTAGGTACAAGGCATACTATCAGGTCTGCTCGGACATCTCCCCTTCAGGCACGCTCAAGAGGGAGCTCGCTCCCCTGAAGGCGATCCAGGACAACTATCCGAAATACCTCGTGTGCAAAGGCGGATCCCTCATCAACGATGCTGACGGGATCAGGATAGTGGATTACGACGAATGGGTCAAGGGTCCCTTCTGAACGTACCTCTGCCTCAGGGTCAGGTACCGGGATCCCTCCTCATCCTCAGCCTTGCTTCCGCGGCCACCGCCAATACGGGGAGCTCTATGAGCGGGCCTACGGCCAGTATGAGCAGTACGATCGTCTCCTCCGGGAAGGCCGCGGCGCATATCGCCAGGGCGAGCGGGGAGTTCCTCGCCATTCAGCGGGATTATGAGATAGACCAGCAGAGTGACGTTGCCGGTGACGTCGGAGCTGGCGGACGCGGTCATGGCGGCCACCGCGAGACACAGGAAGAAGGTCTGCAGGGGATCGCATTTCTCTTTCATGAACGATACGGCGGAACCGACATGTGCCAGACGTGCCGAGAGCATCCTCATCAGTATCGCCAGGGCGAGCGGGATCACCAGTACGAACACCGTGCTGCCCAGCATCGAGACGATGTCGAAGGACAGGGAAGCACCGAAGAACACCTCCGCGTAGATCGGGAGGAGTATGACCTGTATGATCAGGTTCAGCGGGAGGATCGCACTGCTGAGTGCCGTATTGCCCTTGGCGATGCCGGTGAACACCAGGAACCAGTCGGTGCAGGGCGTGACCAGCAGCATCAGGAGACCGAACCTGGCCTCGGTGCTTTCGTTGAAGAAAAGGGAGCCCAGGAGCATTGCGAAAACAGGGGTCCAGACGAAGTTGACCAGCAAAGCCGTGGAGGTGAAACCGGTGTCGGAGAACGCTCTTCTTATACCGGAGGCATCCACCGCCAGGAACACGAAGAACAGCATCGCCATCAGCAGGGGCTCTATCAGCCACGCTGTGTCGGAAGTGGCGAAGGCACCGAATGCCAGACCCGCCACCGCGGCGGAAAGGATCGCCGCCGGCTGTAAGATCGCTCCGCGTTCCATGCGTACGGAACGTTCTGTTTGGTTTAAAGGATATGCGCGAACGGAAGGGGGGATACGGCCCCGGAACGCTGACGTCTCCGCGATATGTGCCAGACTTGATAATTATGGTAATGAGATACAAAATTATGTTATTTAATGCGGGGCATCTGCGGACCGTTCCTCCCGTACCTTCCATATTATATTCGCGTAAGGAGATTCCATCCCCATGAGAACCGCTGTCCTCGCCATCGGTGTACTGCTTGCGGCAGGCGTATTCCTTCTAGCATCGGGTACCGGTAGCTCCGATGCCGACCCATCTGTATTGGACAGCGGCAGCTGCGGGGACGACCTTACCTGGACCATATTTGACAACGGTCACCTTGTCATCGAAGGCAGCGGCGACATGAAAAACTTCGCAAACAACGAGGTTAGATGGGGAGGTTTCACCGTCAGGTCAGCGACCCTTCCCGACGGTCTCACCTCCATCGGTGACCGGGCATTCCGTTACTGCATGGCACTGAAGGAGGTCAGCATACCGGACGGTGTCACACGCATCGGGGAATCCGCATTCGGTGATTGTGCCTCTCTTACCGCGATCAATCTGCCCGATTCCCTTACCTCCATGGGGATGTTCGCCTTCAACGGCTGCTATTCGCTGCGGACCCTGGAGATTCCCGCTTCGCTGAATATGCTGGAATCGACTGCACTCCTTTACTGCGACGGACTGAGGGATATCACCCTCCGCTGTAACTCGGTGAATTATTCCACTTTTTCCACACTGCCCCTCCTGGAGACCGTCACGGTGGGGGAGGAGGTGGCTGAGCTGAAGGACCCCATGGAAGGGAGCACCGGGCTCGTCCGCGTGGATGTGGAGGAGGGCAATGCGAATTACTGTTCGGTGGACGGGGTCCTCTTCTCCAAGGACATGAAGACGCTTATCCGTTACCCCCCGGCAAGGGCGGGTTCATCGTACACCGTCCCGGACGGGGTCACCCATATCGATCGCCGCGCGTTCTGGTATTCCGCCAACCTGAAGGAGATAATATTCCCTGATTCCCTTGGAAACATAGGCGATTTCGCATTCAAGGGCTGCACTTCGCTGGAATCGGTCGACCCTCCTGAAGGGACCTATACAGGTATGGGGGTGTTCTCCGGGTGCAGTTCCCTGAAGACCTATCATCTGGGAGAGGATACGCATTATTATCAGCAGGATCTGGACGGATGTACCGCACTCACCTCGATCACCGTGGATCCCGATAATTACGCTTACACCTCCGTCGACGGGATCCTCTTCTCCAAGGACCTGAAGACGCTGTACAGATATCCCGCGGGCAGGTCCGCCGCATCCTACACGATACCGGACTCGGTGACCAAGGTGTGGGATTATGCCTTTGCCGATTGCGATCTGACCTCCGTGGTGATACCCGATTCGGTCACCGCCATAGGTTCCTGTTCGTTCTACGGCTGTACCTCCCTGGTCACGGTGGCCATACCCGATTCCGTTACCGCCCTGGACACCTATGCGTTCTGCGGATGCACCTCCCTGACCTCTTTCACGCTGGGGAGCGGGGTGAACGATATACCGAGCGGACTTGTCCAGGATTGTTCATCGCTGAAGACGTTCCATTTCACGGCGAATATCGCGGACATCAGTCCGCTGGATACGAGGGGCTGTTCCTCGATGGAGACCGTCACCGTGGATCCGGCGAATCCCAACTACTGTTCCCTGGACGGGGTGGTTTTCACCAAGGACCTGAAGAGGCTCATAATCTATCCCGAGGGGAAAAAGGATTCGGGGTATGACGTACCCGATTCGGTCACGTCGATCGCTTCCGCCTTCGGCAGCAACCCTTACCTGAGGACCGTGGACATACCGTCATCCGTGACCAACATAGGCGACTATACGTTGGAAGCCTGTTCCGCCCTGCAGGCGATAAACGTGGATGCGGACAATCCGAACTACCGTTCTGCCGACGGGGTGCTGTTCAGCAAGGATCTGACCCGTCTCGTATGCTATCCCTCCGGGAGGACGGCCGGAACGTTCGAACTGCCGGCGGAAGTGACCGACTTCCACGTCCCGTCCTACGGCAGCGGACACCATCTGAGGTCCATCACCGTCGCCGAGGGCAACACCGTGTACCGGTCGGACGGCACCGCCCTGTATGCGGACGGGGGGAAGACCCTGGTATTCTGTCCGTCTGCGGTGACCTCGTTCACGATCCCCGCGGATGTCACGTTCATTGATATGCATGCGTTCTCGAACGGTGATCTCAGGGACCTCACATTCCCCTCCGGGTGCACGGTCTACCTGAAATTAGAGGCGGTATGCGACTGCATCCACCTGAGGACGCTCACGGTGGAGGAGGGCGCGGCATTGGGGTTATACAATCACGCTCTGGAGAATGAGACAGGTACGGAATGCGATGTGCTCGTGCACCTCCCCAAGGATCTGATGTTCCCGTCGTACGCGCATCCCGGATATACCTTCGTCTATGCCGACGATCCCCCGGCCGAGACCCCCGTGCTCGTATGGGTCGCGGTTGCGATAGTTGTTGCTGCGGTACTCGGTGCCGCCGCTTACTTCATGATCGTGAGAAAGGGTTCAGCGTGAGTATCGGAAGATAAGTGCCAGATCTCCAAAAGAAGGGGATCAGCAGCAGTTCTTCACCATGTAATGGACGATCGCCGCGCATCTCTTGGCGGCCTGCTTCTCGAATTCGGCGTAATCATCGCTGCCGGAACCGTCGGGGTGGTCGGAGATGGCCCTGAGGATCACGAAGGGCGTGTCGTAGAGGTAGCAGGTCTGGGCGATGGATCCGCCCTCCATCTCGCAGCAGAGTCCGTTCGGGCATTTGGCGAGGATGGCATCTTTCTTTTCTTTATTGTCGATGAACTGGTCCCCGGTGCAGACCAGTCCCTTAAGGAACCCGATCTCCGGGGCGCATTCGGTGACCGCCTTCTCCGCTCCTGCGATGAGCGTAGCGTCGGCGGGGAACTCGCTCATGCCGGTGTAGGGGATCTCCCTTTCCTCGAAACCGATGGGGGAGACGTCGAAATCGTGCTGGGTGGCCATGGTGGAGATGACTATGTCGCCGATCTCCAGGTCATCGCTGAGGGAACCCGCAACGCCGGTGTTGATGATCTTCTTGACATTATAGTTGTGGATCATGGTGCTGGCGCAGATACCTGCGTTGACCTTGCCCATGCCGCACTGGCATACGACGACGGCCTTCCCGTCCAGGGTGCCGATGCAGAATTCCATGCTGGCGATCGTCTCCCTCCTCTCGATGTGCATGGAGTCCTTGAGGGAGTTGACCTCATCCTCCATGGCACCGATGATGCCGATCCTCTCCGTTCCGGAGGTCTCGCTGGCGGCGAAGCCTATGGCGCAGGCCGAGGATACGATGAGAACGATGGCGATGACCGCTATGACGGGGTCCTTCTGCATGGGGTGAGGATTGTATCCATTGTTAAAATATGCGCGGACCGTATGGAACAGGTCAGAAGGCCGGTCCTTCCCACTCCTTCTCCATGTCCTTCACGAATCCCGCGGCGAACAGTGGGTAGTGTTCGATGCCGTCCTCCGAGACGAAGATGTCCGTCCTCTCGAAGGATATCCTGCGTTTCACGTCAGGAATCATCGAGGCCTTGGTGATGGAGGGTGCGTCGCGGTCCTTGCCGGATTTGACCTCCAATACGGCGAGTTCCTGCCCCAATTCTATGACGAAATCCAGTTCCATCATCATGGGCCCGTTGTTCTTACGGTAGTATCTGGGTATGTGCCCTGATTTCATCAGGGCCTCCGCGACGGCGTTCTCCGTGACCGCACCCTGATTGAACGATACATCATCGGAATACAGGCATTGCTTCGCAGTCTTCCCGTACATCTCCATCAGCATGCCGGTGTCGGAGAGATAGACCTTGAACTGGTCCCTTATCTCGTTCCCCCTCAGGGGGACGGATACGGACCTCAGCGACCTTGCCAGGTTGCCGTATCCCGCACCCTCGATCCAGAATAGGTTCCCCTTGTACTTGGTGGCGGAGTTGCGGGATTTCCCCCCGTCGACCCTGGAATATGTGAACTTCTTGTTGGACTGCGAGAGCTGGGCGGGGATGCTCTCGAAGCATTCCAGCGTCTTCACGCGGTCGATGCCGGCGTTGTAGCGGTTGATGTCCTTCCTGCAGGATTCGACCAGGTCCCTCTGGACCCTCCCCACGGCGCTGTAGTCCTTCGTGTCGACGAAGGTCTGGACGGCCTCCGGCATGCCTCCTACAAGCATGAAGTCCCTGAACAGGGTGCTGAATCTGTCGACATAGGCGGGGCCGAGCGGGATCCTGCTGCGGATGCAGTCCTTCACCCTGGAGATGTGCTCCTCCCCCACACCGTTGGCCCAGCAGAACTCCTCGAAATCCAATGCGTACATGGTCAGATGGTCGACGTATCCCGACGGTTCCAGGGGTTCCTCCTGTATGTCCCCCTCCACTCTGTCGCGGGGGATGGATACGCCCAGCATGGATCCGGAGGCGATCACGTCGTATCTTCCGTCCAATGTGAAGGATTTCAGTGCCTCCTTGGCGCGGGGGCACTCCTGGATCTCGTCGAGGAATATCAGGGTGGAACCTGGTTCGATGTCGACCTCGGGGCTGAAGAGCCTCATCGCGGAGATCAGGGAATCGGTGTCGAGGTCCCCGTCGAAAATCCTTCTCGCGGAGCTGTCGGTGCTGAGGTTGTATTCCACGAAGTTCCCGTAGTTCTCCTTAGCGAACTGTCTTATCGAATAGGTCTTCCCCACCTGCCTCTGCCCTTTGACGAGCAGGCACTTGTGCTTACCGTTCTTCCATTCGAGCAGTCTCTCGGAGATCTTCCTTCTGAGCATGATGGCTGTAGAATGCCGTATGTCTATAAAGATTTATCAGCTGATTTTTCGTTATCAATCAAGAAAAATTAGCTGATTTTTCGTTGTAAAACACGAAATATTAGCTGATTTTTCGTTGTCGAAGAGAAGAGCCAGCATATGAAAAACGATGCGATGGGATATGATCGCATCATTCCGCCGTCGAGAGGAACGCTTCGATCCTTCTGTTCCTCCTCTCCACGAACTCAAGATTTCTCTGAATCCACACCATGTATTCGTCCCTGCCGCGGGGGAAGGGATCCTTCTCGAAGAGTGGGGTGTCGATCCTCAGTTTCATTCGAAGGACCGTCTGCCCTTTACCCCCGATAATCAACTTTATCAGCAGGAACGCATACCATTCTACCGTCGGACATGGCCAGAAATATCACCGTAGATGTTCTCAGGATGATCTTCGCATTCGTCATAGTGTTCCACCATATCCTCATGTTTACGGAATACCACATCCACGGATACCTTGCCGTCGATTTCTTCTTCATCGTGTCGGGGTATATGCTGGTCAACACCTACCGCAGGAATAAGGAAGAAGGTAAGGAGGTCAGTACGTTGCGTTTCTGTGCACACAAACTGATGTCCTTCCTGCCGTACCTGATATTCGCGGTCCTGGTCTCCGCGTTGGTGTACGGTTCGATCGCCTACAGCGATAACGGGAGATTCGACAGGTTCCTGGAATCCGCCTGGTTCGAGATCGAGAACGTCTTCCTGGTCAGTATGCTGGGGTTCTACAGAGATCCCCTGATATGGTATCTCTCGGCCATGATGATAGGTTCGGCGATCCTCTACTTCCTGCTGAACAGGTTCGGTTCAGATATCTTCAGGTATGCCGCACCGGTCATAGCCGTGATACTGTTCGCGGTGATATTCGCCGAGTCGGTGACTGTCAACTCCCCCAACCATTTCGTGTACGGGGCGGTGAAGAAGGGACTGCTCCGCGGTATCGCGGATATGTGTTTGGGTATCTTCGCTTTCGAGATCGTGGAGTACACAAAGAGGATTCAATTCCCTCGGGAGAAGACCGTGCTGGGGATAGCGGAGGTCCTCTGTTATCTGGTAGTATTGGTTGCAATATTCGCGGTATCCCCTGCGGACGATCTCCAGAGGAAGGTGTACGATATCGCGGTCATATCGCTGCTGTTCGTAGGACTGACGATAACCTTCAGCGGACGCAGCTTCGTTTACGAGTGGCTGCAGGGGAACGAAGAGATAGCAAAGAGGTCCAAGGAAATGGCCGTAGGAAGTCTTCTGCTGTATCTCAACCATACGTATATCATAGACGCATGGAGGCACTGCGGATCCACCAACATCGCCATAGAATCCTTTGGCGTGATAGTCCTGGCACTTGTGATGTCCTTCGTGTGTTATCATGCGGGGAAGTACATCAGGGATATTCTGTTAAAGGCTGCGAGAGAGGTCGCCGCAGAATAACAAGGATTCATTCAGACTTGGGATCCGCATCGGGATCATCGGGGATGATGATGTTCTCAGGGAGGGGGTTTTCCTCCTCGAGTTTCTTCAGTCTTGCCATGAGTTCTTCGGCCTCCTCGGGTGTGGAGCAGACGGTGGTGTAGATCTGCTGCGTGAAGGGACTCTCCCTTCTTTTGAAATCCTCCGGATACCTGAATCCGTCCGGCCAGTCCTACGGGGTGCAGTACCTTCCGTCCCTGACCAGGTATGCCTCGAGTTTGCCGGTCTTGGGTGTCTCGTAGAAGAGGGGTTCGAAGACCGTGTATCCTCTCCAGTCCCCAGTGTAGCAGACCCGGTAGAGATTGTCACCGTAGTCTCTCTCGAGTTTTCTGACGAGTGCGGAGGGCGGTTCGGGCATAGTGAAGTACAAGGAATTATGGATATTAGAACGGTCCGTTATTTTCCGGGGGTGAGTGCCCGGACACCTTTCTTTTTTATCCGTCCACCTGTTAGACGATAGCGGATATGGCTAACAAGAGGGATGCGATCATCGATGCGGCCATCGGCCGCATCTCGGAAGAGGGAGGCGGCTTCTCCACCGCCCGGATCGCCGCCGACGCGGGTTGCTCCCAGTCGCTGGTGTTCAGGTACTTCGATACCAAGGAGGGGCTGATGTCGGCATGTTTCGAGAGGGTGTGCCACGAACTGCTTCAGACGCTGAGGGGCGTCGCCGTCCCCAAGGACCCGGACACCGATTCGGTCAGGGCCTATATGATCGACGTGTGGAGGGCGTACTGCGGGTACCTGGAATCGAATACGCATATGGCCAAGGCCTATCTCTTCTTCGTCGGCCGCGGCAGGAGGTTCCCGAAGGGTTACAGGAGGGCGGAGGACGTGCTCAGGAGGATACTCGGCGACAGCCACCGGGTGCTGAGGGCCGCCTACCCCGATTTCGATTTCGTGGCGGAATACCTCATAATGTTCTCGTACGCCGCCGCCACCGGCCTGTTCATCGACCATGCGGAAGACCCGGAGACGGTCCTGGGGAAGATAGAGGGGATCCTGAGGTACGGCATCTGCGGGTACGGGGGCCGGGTCACCTGAGCACGAACCGGTAGAACCGGTTGATCTCGAAGGTGAATTCGGAGGGTTCCCTCCCGGCCGAGAAGTCCAGTCCGTTCAGGTCTATTTCCTTCACGTAACTGAGGTCGTCCTCCGTGAGACGGTGGTCCGCGTGCAGTTCGATGTACAGCGGTTCCTCCCCCGTGAGTTCCATTATCCTCCTGAGGTAGGCGGTCCGGAGCCGGAGGGATTCCAGGGTCTCGGCGTACCATCCCGGGTCACGGTGCTCCCGGTAGGACCTCTGGATGGGGTTGTACATCGGCAGACCGAAGAGATAGTGGTGCATGGGAAGGGCGTAGGGGGCATGTTCGAAGCACCCGTCCCACCACGGGCCGTGCCCTTCCTCGAACGGACAGTCGAAGGGATACCGGACGGTCTCGCCGTCCAATTCGATGATCACATGGTCGGGCAGTTCGCTGTTCAGGAAAAGGAGACAGGTTATCGACATGGTATACCTCTCGGGAGTCGGCGGACGGGGATGGCTTGCGGCAGACGAAGGGAACCCCGCCGCCTTTCGCGGACAGGGGTGGCGGTCCCCCTCGGTCGGGAGCATGCGGCCAACGGACGGCACACGCATGCGGGAGCGGATGCCGGGACCGTCTCCCTGTCCGTGTTTGTCATACTGATGTTACAGGTATTTTAGGAATAGTTACGCAGGCGGACAGTGAGTGAGCGCTCACCGTCTGGCACATGCTCTTTTTTCAGGGGGTTCGGCCGTCTGCGACGGCGAACGCCCTGACATCCTCCGCACGGTATCCCGAGAAGGTGTATCCCGCCGGGCAGTCGCCGGCGGTCTCGAAGGCGTGATAGGTCTTACCGTCCCTCACGAGGGAGAGCGGGGTATATCCTTCGTATATCCCCGAAACGTCGGCATCGGTGCACACCATGGCGACCGCATGGTCACTGAAGACGGCGATCCCGCAGTCGTATCCGGAACGGTGCATGAGTGCTGTGAAAAGGATGGAGAGGTCCTCGCAGTCCCCCTTCCCGCTGACGATGGTCTCTATGGGGAAGGCGGCCCAATCAAATACACCATACTGGTCGCGGTCGCTGACGTAGTCATATTCGATCTGTATCAGGCGGAGGCACGACCGGGGATCGCAGCATCCGATCCTTTCCAGGTATCTGCGATAGCTGGAGAGGGTGGAGACGCCGTCCCCGTCCAGGTCGTCGTCGGACAGTGCCATGGCGACGAAGAGCTCCGCGGCCCTCTCGGAATCGTCCAGAACGAAACGTTCGGCCACGTCTTCCCCGGCGAGGAGGTAATCGTCACGGTCTATGAGGAAAGGGGAGCCGTCCTCGGTGAGCATCCAAAGGCAGCAGAAGAGCGAAAGGGAGACGGCCGCCGTGATCCACACGGGAGCGATTGTCTTCAGCATGAGGCTAAGAAGACGGCGGGTCGCCCCGCCGTCGGTTTCAGAGGTTCCTCTCCTCCCTGTCCTGGAGGTAGGTCAGGATCACCGCCACGGCCAGACCGATCGCGATGAATACGCCCCACGCGACGTACTTTGCCTCGGCTCCGTAGAGGTTCTCCAGTTCGCCGGGTACCGTCAGCAGGCAGAACACCATGGCGAAGACGTTGACGGCACTCAGCAGCTGGATCGTCCCGGTCCTCATTCACTGCGCCCCCACGTATTCGAGTACCGGCATGTGGTAGACGTTGAACGAACCGAACGGCGTGTTCACGGTCCAGTAGCACCCGTAGTGCAGGACCACGCCGTTGGGTGTATCGTTCTCGCTGAGGTACTGCATCACCACGGCGGCGACGGTCCCTGCCAGTACGGCGGCGAGTGCGGGCATGGCGGAGGTCACGGCACCCACGATGGCAGCGGTGCCGCCGGCCACCACATACGAATCGAGGTAGATGTCGAAGCCGTTGCCCCTCCATTCGAACCCGGTGCGGCCGGCGTCGATGGTATCGACGATCTCCGCCGTGACGGTGCCGTCGACACCGTGGATGTAGATCACGGAACCCAGGATGCCCTCGATGTACGAGCAGTACTCCCCGTAGGACATGCCGGTCTCCGACCTGATCTCCGCGGCGGCCTCGTCCACCATCCTGCCGTATTCCTCCAGGGTCACGGCCTCTTCGCGGATTGATGTGCCAGGTTCCCCATCCGAGGACAGGGCGGTCATTGCACAGGCTGCCGACAGTAGTATCGCCACGGCCGCTGACATTGTCTTAATACTCATTCTTCAGCCTCCTTGGCATCTGCCGTATCCTCCCGGATCCGGATGCCGTATCAATAAGGGTTGTGGCTTATATTTAACCGAGAGTTACGCGGCCGCGCAGTGTGCGGGCGGACACTGATTGACAGCTCATTAGGGGGAGAAGTTTGGTAAGGCGTTTGTTAAAGGGTTTCAGAATCTTTCAGTAATCTTCCAGCTCCCACGATATGGTCTTGTCCTTGTTCTTCACGATCCTCAGCCTCAGGTCCCGGTCGTCCACCAGCACCTTCCGCTTGAAGTCCTTGAATGTGTGGGAGTTGGTCCTCATGGAGATCTCGTGCTTCCCCAGGGATATCTGCACGGATGCGGTCTCCCCGCCCTCCACCACGGCCACCTTCTCCTTGTCCACGTACACCGAGAACTTGTCCTTGAAGAACCTCTTGTCAGCCCCGGACGCATCGATCCTCAGCTTCTTCCCGCGGACCTTGACGTAATCCTCGGGACTGTTCGCCGCTTTGGCGATCCTGGATTTCAATTCGGGATCGGTACAGTAGCGGTCGGCCATCTCGAAGTACGGTCTTCCGGAATCCCTCCTGATGCCCTCCGAGGCACAGCCCTTCAGGTACCACGCCTGTGCGTTCCGTCCGTCTAT
Organism: methanogenic archaeon; assembly: GCA_902763685.1. Taxonomy (GTDB): domain Archaea; phylum Thermoplasmatota; class Thermoplasmata; order Methanomassiliicoccales; family Methanomethylophilaceae; genus Methanomethylophilus. Next base: position 19,860 of record CACWTF010000032.1, read on the forward strand.
CTCGATCGCCCTGTCGGCGAACTCGATGCATCTCTCGTAGTCGCCGGACCTGAGGGAGGATTCCGACAGGTCCAGGAACGGCTTCAGCTTGTGGGATTCGTCGATTACCTGCTTCCGGGTCAGTGCCTCGGATATGATGCACATGTTGCCGCAGTAGTTGCAGTACGCCTTCTCCAGGGAGTCGTTGGCTTCCAGGTTCGCCCCGCATTTGGGGCATTGCAGAGATATTATGGGTATGCTGTCACTCTCCTTTCTCTATTCAAGAATATCCGGGGACGTCGGCGTCCCCTGGAACGTAATCATCCTTCACGCCGGGACCGTTGCCGGTCCGGCGGTAGCGGTCGAGGTCCTCCAGGTCCCTGCGGGAGACGGAGCTGTGCACCTTGGTCAGGGCGTAGGCGAAATCACCGTCGGTGATGCTTTCCTCATTATCCCCGGCATCCACCAGCGAGATCCTGTGGATTTTTGCGGCATTGCACACCTCCTCCACATCGGCAGCGTTGTATCCCTCCGTCCTCCTCACGATGGTATCGTAATCCAGGGAATCCGAGTGGGGGACCTCGTCCATCCTGTGCCTGACGATGAATCCTCTCGCCTCGGCATCGGGGAGGCCGACGTGGATGTGGGTGCTGAACCTTCCCGAACGCATCAGGGCGGAGTCGATCTCCCAGGGACGGTTGGTGGCGGCGAGGACCATCAGCCCGTCCGCGTGCCTCTCCAGTCCCTGCATCTGTACCAGCAGTTCGTTTATCAGGTCGGACTGCCACGGTTCGCCGCTGTTCCCCCTCTCCCTTCCCAGGGAGTCGAAGTCGTCGAAGAAGATCACCGCCCTGCGGTCCCTGCGGGCGGTCTCGAAGAGGGCCCTCATCCTCTTCTCGCTCTCGCCCACGTAGCATCCGCGGATGTCGGTGGATTTGATGCTGTAGAACTTGGCGTCAATCTCGGAGGCGACCGCACGTGCCAGCATCGTCTTCCCGGTGCCGGGGGGACCGTAGAGGAGTATGCCTGTGGAGGTCTCCATTTTGAATCTTTTGAAGAGCTCGGGGTGCTTGGAGGGGAGGATCAGGTAGCGGTACATCTGCGCCTTGGCGTCGTCGAGGCCGGCGATATCACCGAAGGTGGTGTCCAGGACCTTCACCGGTCTGAACTCGGATTCCGTCATCTCCGTCCCGAACGCCAATTCCATCTCCTCGTCAGTCGGGAGCTCTATCATGTCGGATCTCGTCAGCTTCCTGAGTGCACGGTAGTTCCCGTCCTTCTCCCGGCGGAAGAGGTACCCGCGGATGTCCCCGCCTTCCAGGGGACGGCTGTCTTTATCCACGAATGCGAAGGGGAGTTCGCAGTCGAAGTCCTTCTCGACGAGGATCTTCTTGGGTCTGCACTTCTCTCCAAAGGCCAGGGGCGATACAGTCTCCAGACAGTCGTGGAAGAGGATGCCCTGTATCCTGTCGCACTGGTACAGGGAGTACGGGGCGATTTCCTCCACGCCGTACAGCTGGAACAGGGCTATGCTCATCTTCGGCGGTACGGATATCAGGGTCCTCCTGTCGCCGGAGTAGAGGCCGTATCCCGTCGAGATGAAGTTCTCGTTCTCGACGCTGACTATGATGGATGCCAGTCTGACGCATCCGTCGAAGGCGAGTCCGGTGATGCCCGTCAGCTGGGAACCGAATTCGACCGAACGGAGGAAGGGGTTGCCGCAGAAGGCGTAATCCGCCACGGTCACGGTCTGTTCGGGGGCGATGAAGCGTTTGGAATCGCATCCCGCGGGATAGGCGACGAGGTCCATATCCTTGGTGTAGAGGGCCCCATCCACCGATCTGTAATTGGGATTATTGCTGTCGACGCAGAGCGTCTCCAGGGCGGTGCATCCGTAGAATGCCTTCTGCCCGATGTGCTCAACGCTTTCGGGGATTGCTATCTCCTTCAGGCTGGTGCAGCCCTCGAACGCACTATCTCCGATCCTCCTGATCCCGGGGTGCAGGATCACCCGGACTATATCGGCCCTCCCTTTGAACTGGGTGCCGATGTTCTTTACCTTCCGGGGGACGGAGACCGTCCCCTTCTCCATAGCTTCCGCTGATACTGTTGCCATTCCTATTACCTACGCAATGGTCTCCAGCGCTCACGCTGGCACTTGTGTTCTCAAATCGTTTTTCAGAATCCTTTCTCTTCTCAGGGATCGGGGAAGACGATCATCGTTGCACGGTGTGCGTCCTCCGCTTCCACTGTGAGGCTGAACCTCATCCTGGCGGACATCTCCGCCAGGATGAAGCATGCCTTCAGACGGTCCTCGCCGACTTCCGGGTCTTCCTCCTTTGCGATGTCGTAGACCATCCTTATGAGTTCGACAGCCCCGTCGGTCATTGCGGGATCGACGGAACGTGCCCGTTCGATGTACTTCGATACCCATCCGTTGTCCTCGAAACTCTTCCTCTCCTCGGGCGTCAGCCCGATCTCTCTATAGCTTCCGCTAATCATGTGTATTCCTCCATATATTCCAATCAGAAGAACGGTCCCCTGGGGTTGCCCATGGGATAGACCGGGGTGTACTTCACCTGGCCCTTATCGATCCATTTGAGACGGTAGCTGGTCCCCACGGGCATGTGGCGTATGTCCACGCTGACGAAGCGTTCGTCCTCCTCCGGCCTCTGCCTCTTGAAGACGAAGTCCCTGCCCGAGATCCTCATCATGAGTTCCAGGGTGATGTCCCTGCATCTCCCGAAGTCGGCGTCGATGACCACCATGCACGAGCGGTATCCCCACACGCTGGCGGATCTGATCTCTCCTTCGTTCCAGGTGAGTTCCCTGTGTTCGACCTCTTCGCCGTATAACAGTTCGTCAAGGTCCTTGTCGAGGGACTTCGCCCTTTCGGAGAGTCTGCGGTAGGTCTCGTCGAGTGCGTCCTCCTCCCTGATCCTCTCCTCGGTCTTCATCATGTCCCTGTGGAGGTCGAACTCCTCTCTCTTCTGCGAGTATTCCTCGTAATCCTTGCGGAGTTCCTCCTCCTTCACCTCGTTCTCCGCTTTCATGTAGTCGCTTATGCGGTTGAGTTCCTTCCTCATCGCATCCTCGTCGCTGAGGGTGCCGTCGATGATCTTGCGGAAGTATCCCATCAGGTTGTGGTCGACCTTGTCATCCTCGCCTTTCATGAAGAAATCCATGTGGCGGTAGATCTTGGGGCGGGAGATGCCGAGGATCTTCGCCATCTCGGAAAGGGGGATGCCGTCCTTCATTCTGTCCTTGAGACTTTCGTTTTCCATGGATGAATATAGTCTGAAGGAGGTATATAATGTTCGCGTTACGTCACGTTACATTGTGACAGTCGTAACAGTGTCCGAAATCATAACATTTTATTGTTGTATTCGGATTATTATAAATATATGATATGTTCGCGGGGTGTTTACGGGTCTTTTTCGGGGATGATACGGTAATCGGTGGACAGTTATTTCAGGGTTGCGGAGTGTCCGCGGGGATTAGGGATTGCAGGTTCGTTCCGTTATCCGGTTCGGAACCGAGGAGAACATAACAACCCACCGTTTTTATACCGTCACAGGTCTGAAAACACCGATGCCGGAACTGACGAGACTCGAACGTTCGCTTGGATGTCTGTTCGGCGGTGCCATGGGAGATGCCTTCGGCTATCCCGTCGAACTTATGCCGCTGGAAAGGATCAGGTCGAACTTCGGACCGGAAGGGCTGACGGAACCTCTGCTCTTCGACGGCAGGTACTGCATCTCCGACGATACGCAGATGACCCTGCTGACGGCCGACGGCTTCCTGACCGGGTATACCAGGGCATGCACGAGGGGTATCGCCGCACCTCCTGTTATCTACATCTATGAGAAATACCGCACCTGGGCGAAAGGGATGGGGTACGGGCTGAAGGGCGATACCTCTACCTTGGGATCGTGGCTTATGGACGACCCTGCCATGACCGCCAGACGCGCCCCCGGACGTACTTGTATAGAGAATCTCACCGAGTACGACCGGCCAGGGCGGCCGGAGGAACCCCGCAACGACAGCAAGGGCTGCGGAGGACTGATGCGGGTGGCACCTCTGGGGCTTGCCGCCCACCTCTTCAGCGATCCGGTCGGGAAGGCGTTGGAATGGGGAGAGACGGCCGCCGCATCCACGCACGGGCATCCACTCGGATGGATGGCCGCCGCTTTCCTTTCATCCCTGATATATCATATATGCGAGGGTACCGGCCTAGCGGCATCCGTTGATAAAGCAAAGGGCGACTGTATCGCGAGATATCAGGACGACAGCTACCTGGTACAGATGACGGGGCTGCTCGACAAGGCCGTCGATCTTGCCGAATCGGACCTTCCCGACGGGGAATGCATGGAGGCTCTCGGAGAAGGATGGGTCGCGGAGGAGACTCTCGCCATGGCGGTGTTCTCCTGCCTCAGACATGCCGGGGATTTCAAGAGCTGTCTGAGGTGTGCTGTCAACGTCACCGGCGACTCCGATTCCATCGGTTCGGTGGCAGGCAACATCCTCGGTGCGTATCTGGGAATCGGAGCTGTAGAGAAAGCATTCGACATCTCCAGACTGGAGTGCGGGGATAAGATACGGGGGATCTCGGAGGACATCATTAGCGGATGTCCGTCGCACGAATTCGGTCCTGCGGACGGTATATGGGATGCCAAATATATCGAGGGCAGGGACCCGTACCGATCGGTCCTCCGATGTCGGTAAGAGGAACGCGTTTCCTGATTTTCCACTGGGTACTGAAAGGCCTCGGAGCCCGTCCGAAAGGGGTCTTCCGAAATAACTCCGCAGCGTTCAAATAGGGCGGCGTAGAACCTATGGGAGTAGGCCGCCGGAGGCGGGGACAGGATATGCTATTTTTTCTCTTTCTAGCTACGTAGGAAAGAGAAAAAATAACATAGCATTCCGAATCGGAATCTCCGATTTAAAGCTATGCGACGACAGGGAGGAAAAGGTATGGCAGAAGAAGCGAAAACACGTACCGTCAGGGTGAAGGGAACATGGGCGCACTGATCAGCTGCAGGGACGATCTGAAAGATCTCCTGAAGATACTCGGGTATTACGAGAAACTAGAGAGGTCCTCGGGATACCATTATCTCGAATACAGGGATTTCACCGACTATCTGATGTTCTACGAGACCTTCGTGAACGAGGAGGAGAAAGCGGGGCTTTATTGGAACTACCTGAAGGAGCTGGGCCTTCTGGTGGAGCTCGGCGGTTCGCATTATCTGAACATGGACCGGCTGTGCCGGTTCTGTACCATCCACAAGCTTGACATCTTCGTCGAAAACGCCGAGGTAATGGACGGATACAATCTCAGCTACAAGGAGGACAAGGTCCTGGGGTTCATACGGAACACCGGACGGCTCGGGGCCTCGGAACAGAAGATCAGGCGTCTGAGCAACGAGGCGGGGTTGGATCCCTGGGAGGTCCCCGACATCATAGACAGGCTGCTGTCGCTGGGGCTGGTGCTCCGCACGGAGGACGATTTCCTGAGGGCCATCCCCAGGCTGCGATGCCGCCGCAGCGTATGCAGGAACGGTTCCGGGGAGAGTGTGTCCGCAGAGGATCGGAAGTTCGTCCTGAAGTTGATTAATGGCAGCTGGCCCCGGGGAGTGACGTTCGAGGACCTGCTCCGCAAGTGCACGGTGAGGCTGATCGCGAGCGACGGGCTGAGGGACATCCTGGAGGATCTGAGCGGCCGGTCGTTGATATGCATCAGGGACGGCAGATACCATGGGGTATGAACCGGGAAGAATCCTGCGGAGATCGATTAAGCTTGACCTGGGCAGTTTTAGGAAATCAAACTGTCCAGGTCAAGTTCAGGTACTCTGGCGGGATTAATCGAACTTCTTAAACAGATTCCTGATCGAAGTGATAAGGTTAAGAACTGTATCCTGAGAGAACCCGTATTCGTTGGCAATTGATAAAGATACTTCGTTTGCTTTCGAATCATCTTTTGAAACAAGGGCGATCATGTATTTTTCAGGCTCGTATTTGAAGAAACATTCTAGGACAACCACTATCTTGCCTGGGGCACGGAGATCTTTCAGGACAGAAATGAACTGCGGCAGATTCTCTGCTATGCGATTATTGTGTTCGAAAGCCTGACGAAGAATGTTCTCTAAAGTACTGTCTATATGCGATTATTGTGTTCGAAAGCCTGACGAAGAATGTTCTCTAAAGTACTGTCTATTGAGGATGTGCCGTAATCAGTTTTCCTGATAGGGGGTTGTTCGGGAGTTTTTATGCGGAAAGAGACCCCGTCGGGGAAACATGATTTCCAACGAAAAACATCTTCCGAGCCACAGTAGACCGATGCAAGCGATGTACACTCGCTGAACGCATCATTGCCGATGGATTTCACCGATTCCGGGATCGTCACCGATTCAAGCGACATACACCCGAGGAACGCACATTCTCCGATGGATTCCACCGAGTCCGGGATCGTCACCGATACAAGCGATATACACCCGCTGAACGCATAATCTCCGATGGATTCCACCGAGTCCGGGATCGTCACCGATTCAAGCGATGTACACAAGCTGAACGCTTCCTGTCCAATGGATTTCACCGAGTCCGGGATCGTCGCCGATTCAAGCGAAGTACACTCGCCGAACGCAAAATCTCCGATGGATTCTACCGAGTCCGGGATCGTCACCGATTCAAGCGATTTACATCCGCGGAACGCACCCAATCCAATGTATTTCACCGAGTCCGGGATCGTCACAGATTCAAGCGATGTGCACCCGAGGAACGCATTCCATCCGAAGGATTCCACCGAGTCCGAGATCGTCACCGATACAAGCGATGTACAGCTGTCGAACGCACCCAATCCAATGCATTTCACCGAGTCCGGGACATCATACCTATCATCGGTCTTTCCTGCGGGATATCTTATCAACTTCGTCCTGGTTTTATCGAATAATACTCCATTTTCGGAAGAATATTCTGAATTGTTCGGATTTACATCGATTGACTCAAGCGATGTACACCCTCTGAACGCATCATAGCCGATGGATTTTACCAAGTCCGGGATCGTCACCGATACAAGCGATGTACACATGCTGAACGCACACCATCCGATGGATTCCACCAAGTACGGGATCGTCACCGATACAAGCGATGTACAGCTGTCGAACGCATGATCTCCGATGAATTCCACCGAGTCCGGGATTATGACCTTGGTCAGATTGTCTAGTCCCTCTACGGATATATGTGAGTTTTTAATAGATCTGATGCCCCTATCCAGGATCAAGGTTTTTACCCGGGGGTATGATTCTTCAATGTATGCCGTATCAACAGTACCGTTGGATCTGACAGTCAGCGTATCTGTCTTTGCATCATATTGATATTCTGGCTTATCCGAATCCGTCAATCTATCTTCCTTCTCGGAGTACCGCTTTGCACTGATTCATGAGAGAATAGATAAAGCATTCTCTTCCGATCAGAACTGTTGTTCTCGCCAGTATTAAAAGAATACATTTTGGATTATCCTGTGACGGATCTCGATCACGCATCCCATCCCTTTATTATAGGTCCGCCGAATTTTCAATATGAGATGTGGTTTCTGCCCTCTGTCGAGGGCAGAGTGATAAACTTCACTGGACTGATTTCCGGTTTTTAACATTACTTCTTCTCTAGTTAGTTAAACTTCTTTGAAAGAGTCCTGATAGAAGTAACAAGGTCACAAAGCGATTCTTGAGACAATCCGTAATCCCTTGCAATCGCGAGGCAGATTTCATTTGCTTTCGAGTCGTCCTTTGAAACAAGGATACTCCTGTATTTTTCCGGTTCGTACTTGTAGAAACAATCGAGAATTAACAGTATATTGCCAGGTGCATGGAGATCTTTCAGGACAGAAATGAACTGCGGCAGATTCTCTGCTATGCGATTATTGTGTTCGAAAGCCTGACGAAGAATGTTCTCTAAAGTACTGTCTA
>CACWTF010000033.1:0-2972 GCA_902763685.1 methanogenic archaeon
CAGAGGGCGATCCTGCTGAGCGGATGCCTGGCATCATCCTGATGCCGGCATCGGTTCTGGCAGCAATCATTGTCGCGAGTTAATTATCGAACGTTGTACCTCCGACCTCAACCTATTAATAGGACCATCCAATACTGTGATTTACTGGGCTCATGGTCTAGGGGTTATGACGTCACATTGACATTGTGAAGGTCGCCAGTTCAAATCTGGCTGGGCCCACCACTTTTCCCCTTAACTCTCAATTCCGATTCTAGGAATTATATTATTCATCCATCGCCATCCTGTTCCCATGGATGACTTCTGGAGGTCAGAAAAAGGACTTATCGAGAATTTCGACCGCGGTAGGATCCCCCTCATGACCTTCCTCCGCAAGATGGAGGAGTACCGCGGTTCGATGGAAGCGGACCCGGCCCTGGGCACCGCCGTGGTGGCATCGTTCAGCGGCCATACCGAAGGACGCGACCTCATGTCCATTCTCTTGGAATCCTGCGGTTTTAGGACCATACGCTGCGACCGGAACCTCCCCATCGAGAAGATCACAGAGATCTGCAGGGAGGAGAAGGCCACGGTGCTCTGCCTCTCCGTCCAGACCACCTGGGACCTCGAGAACATACGCAGGGCCGACAGGATACTGAAGGACATGGGCATCCGCGAGAGTATTATCCTCAACGCCGGGGGCGGTGCAGTATCGAAGAACGTCTCCGATGCCTACGGGTGCGACGTGTTCGCGGAAACCGCAGTCAGCGCCTGCAAAGCAATCCGCGAGGCCGTCATCGGAAAGAAATGATCACGGCAGCAGGGCGATGTTCTCGCTCCTGACCGCATCCTTGTACTTCATCTTGGCACCGAGCACGTTCTTGGCCACATCGGACCTCATACCGCGGATACGGTTGATGTCCTCGGAACCGTAATCGGGACATCCCTTTGCCACGGGTACTCCCGCACACTCGATATCGACGACCTCCCCGGCATCGAAGGTGCCCTCCGCGAACTTGATTCCCACGGGTAACAGGGACTTGTGTGCCAGCAGTGCCTTCATGGCACCTTCGTCGATCACGATCTTACCGTTGGACTTGGCGGATTTCATCCACCTCCTCTTCTTGGTGATGGCCGCATCGGCGGTGAAGATGGTACCTATGTCGTCGCCGTTGACGGTACGGGTGATCACATCGGATTCGCTGCTGGACGCTATGATCATCATGCATCCCGCATCCTGGCAGATCTTGGCCGCCTTGATCTTGGTCTTCATTCCGCCGGTACCGAGCTTGGTACCGGGTCCGCCCGCGATCTCCTCGATCTCGGGGGTGATGGCCTCGACGGTATCAATGAGTTTGGCATCTGGGTCTTCGTTCGGATTGGCCGTGTAGAGGCCCGATACGTCCGAGAGGATCACCAGCAGATCCGCGTCCGCCCTGCTGGCGATAACCGCGGAAAGGGTATCGTTGTCGCCGAAGGCGGCCCCGATCTCCTTGATGCATATCGCATCGTTCTCATTGAAGATGGGGACCACATCGTACTTCAGCAGAGTGGAGATGGTGTTGTTGAGATTGAGGACGGTGTCCCTGTTAGAGTAATCGTCCATGGAGATGAGGATCTGGGCCACGTGGATGCCGAACTTCTGGAAGCTGTCGTTCCATTTCTGCATGAGGATCCCCTGTCCGACCGAGGCTGCGGCCTGTTTGATGGGGATCTCGTTGGGTTTGGGGGTGGCGTTCATCGCCTTCAGACCTATACCTACTGCACCGGACGATACTATGAGTACCTCCTTTCCCGCTTTCTTCAGCTCCGCGATCTGTCCCGCGACGATGTCCATGAACTGCTCGGATGGGGTGCTCCCTCCCTGGGTGATGGATGACGTACCCACCTTGATGACTACCCTCTCGACATTAGCCAGCAGTTCCTTCCTTCCCATCATCTCACCTCTTGCTGACGTCGATGGGCCTGTGGGTGTAGGGCTTGGCGTTCTTGCCGGAATAATCCTTCACCATCTGACCGTTGCCGACCAGGACGTACTTGTAGATCATCAGGCCCTCCATTCCCATCGGTCCGCGGGCATGGATCTTGTTGGTGGAGATGCCTACCTCTGCACCCTTGCCGAAACGGAACCCGTCGGCGAACCTGGTGGAGGCGTTGATAAACACGTCAGCGGAGTCCACCCTCCTGGCGAACTCGTCCTGTTTCTCCCTGTTCTCGGTGATGATGGCATCGGTGTGGTGGGAACCGTTGGTGTTGATGATATCGATCGCCTCGTCCATATCCTTCACGGACCTGATGGCGATTACCAGACCGTCGTACTCCGCGGTCCAGTCGTCCTCGGAGGCGGTCTTGCAGTCGAATCCGATGAGGTACTTCTCCAGCCCCTTCTCAACCCTCATCTCGACTCCGTTAGCAGCGAACTGGTCGGCCATGCGGGGCAGGAAATACGGGACGATGGACTCGTTGACGAGTATCTTCTCCACCGCGTTGCAGGCGGCGGGATATTGGATCTTGGAATCGAGCACGACACCGAAAGCCTTGAGGAGATCGGCCTCGGAATCCACGTAGATGTGGCAGATACCGGCCGAATGTCCCAGCACGGGGATGTGGGTGTTGCTCTGGATGTATTTCACGAAGCCGTAGGAACCGCGGGGGATGAGGAGATCGATGTACTCGTCCATCTTGAGGATCTCGGTGATGTCCTCCCTGGTCTCCATGAGGACGAACGCTTCGGCGGGTACGCCTGCGGATGCCGCGGCCTCCCTGAGGATGTCGAAGAGGATCCTGTTGGACCTCTTGGCCTCGGAACCTCCTTTGAAGATGATGGCGTTGCCGCTCTTCAGACAGAGCGACATGATCTGCGGGACGACCTCAGGTCTTGCTTCGAAGATCACCCCGATCAGACCTATGGGACACCTCTTCTGGTAGAGTTCCAGACCTTCGTCGAGCTCGATGGCGGACATGGTCTCCCCTACGGGATCGCTGATCCTGGCGAC
>CACWTF010000033.1:2992-19614 GCA_902763685.1 methanogenic archaeon
GTCCTCAGCATTCGCTGCGAGGATCCTCTCCTTGTTGTTACGGACAGCTTCCGCCATCGCCTTGAGGGCGGAATTCTTGACCTCCGTGCTCAGTGCGGCCATCTTGAGGGTCGCAAGTTTAGCATCCTTCACTTCGGATACCGTCGTCGCCATGAAAAGCCGTATGTTTTTTTCTATAAATTAAGACTGGCCGAATAACCGCTGTTATTCCGCCCCAAATCAATTTTTATAATCGGAATAAATAGGTGGGACTAAGCCGAGATGGCCCAGCCCGGTAAGGCGGCGGTCTCGAAAACCGCTGGTCCGTGACCTCGGGAGTTCGAATCTCTCTCTCGGCGCTATTCACCTTTTACTGACATATCTCGCCGATCTCCCAGAACCCACCATCTCGATATCCCCGCTTGCACACATCCTCCCCAGGGTACGTTCGATGGTGATCTGGGATATCTCCGGGAACATGGTGACGAGGTCTTTCTTGGAAACAGGCATCGAGGTCAGTCTGAGGAACATCTCCAATCCGTTGGATTTCTTCTTACGGCCCAATTCCTCTCCTGCCAACCTGTTGAGGTCCCGATAGCACAGGAACAGTTCGCCCAAGAAGTAATGGATGAACGGCCCGTAATCGCATTTGTTCTCGAACCAGCCGATTTGTGATTCTTCCAGAGCCCTGTAGTAGTCCCCCTTGCTCGAATTGATCTTCGACTCCATGGAAACGTATCTGCATACATCGTATCCCTCTTGGTAAAGGAGCAGGGTGGTCAATAGTCTGGACATCCTGCCGTTCCCATCGGAAAAGGGATGGATGCGAAGGAAATCCATGACGAAACAGGGGATCAGGAGGAGACTGTTTATCTCAAAATCGTCCCTGGCCTCCCAGAATGCTCCGACCAACTGTTCTACGCAATACTCGGTTTCTTCGGCCGGGACAGTGGGATAGATGTTGGATACGGTTCCGTCAGGAGCCCTGTCGACGATTACGTTGTCACGTTTCTTGAATCCGATCTCATTCCTTTCCGATCTCTCCATCAGAATCCCATATATGGCGAGAATGCCCTCTTTTGTTATCTCGATGTTCGAATAGTTCTCGTGTATGTACCTTAGAGCGTTCCCGTAACCCACAATCTCATTCTCATCGTGACCTTTGGGGCGGATCGAACCGCTGATCAGTCCCGCCATCCTCTCGGAGGTCGTACCTATGCCTTCTATGGCATTGGAATCCCTGACCGACATCAGTATCGCATGTTTTCTCAGAGCGGATGACAGCGAGTCCGCGTTTTCGAATCCTGCTTGAAGCCTTCCGCGCTGATTCTCGATGCTGGCTGCCCTGTTGAGTATATCGGGATCGACCCTCATCTTTCTGAGAAATGAATAATCGAAAATATGCACAAAAATAAAAATGATGCAAATTATTTAAATTATTTGCAATTTCTACATCATTTTCTTTATAATTTGATGTATATTTGAATCGATAATTGCACATAATCGATTAACAGATTCGTCATCCATCTTTCTCATACGAAGATCAAACGGGAATTCCGCAAATCTTAATCTATCCGCACCAGCATACCCAGGATACGGAATTGCACATTCCGGGAAGGAACGAAAATGGTAATCGAGGATCAGTGTCAGAAACCGCAGGGGGACGAAGGCCGCGAAGTCATCAAACAGATGGGAGAGCACCATCGCGAACTGACCATCTGGGGACTGGCGAACATCCCCAAGACCTCCGCCAAAGAGATCCTCGACATCGGATGCGGAGGCGGACACGCACTCAAGCTCCTGGCACTGAAATATCCCAACGCCAAATGCCACGGCATAGACATCTCCGAGACCTGCGTGGAATACACCAAGGAGTACAACAAGTTCAACATCCAATGGGGCAAGGTCGACGCACAGGTCGCATCCGTGGAATCCATCCCCTTCCCCGAGGAATCCATGGACCTCATTACCGGTATCGAGACCTATTTCTTCTGGCCCAACCTCGAGCAGGCCATCGCCCACGTTGCTTCCCGCCTCAAGACCGGAGGTGTCCTCTGCATCATATCCGAGCAGTACTTCACCACCGAGAACCACTCCGCCATGGAGGCACAGTGCGTCAAATACCACATGCACCTAGTGGAGAACGACGAGATGGTGAAGATCATGGAGGATGCGGGGCTCAAGGCCGAGTACATCCTCGACTCCGACAAGGGATGGGTAACCTATCTCGGTGTCAAGGAGTGAGTTCACAGCTCGACTTTTGACAGCACCCTCTGGCGGAAGCTCTCGGCCTCCGCACGGGTCTGCGTCAGCAGAAGGAAACTGTACTTTTCTAGCAGTTCCTCGTCCACATAGGCTCCCGCGGTCCTCGCCAGGAACAGTCCAGGCATGAAATCCCACAGCTTGTTCACGAATCTGATGTGGATGTCCAGACGACCGGCGGTGAAGAAGGCGAAATCGCAGCAGGCCGCTCCGAGCATGCGGATGCGTGCCACCTCGTCCCTCATGGCCCCGATGAGCTCGTAATGCCTGTCCCTCCACTCCTGCTTCTTCCTGGAGAAGTCTCCGGTGGATACGACGCATTTCTTGAGGTCGCGGTCGGGGACATTGCCGAGGGGCTTGCCGTTCAGTTTTGCTCCCGATACCTCGGTGGCGGTGTACATCTCCCCCAGGACGGGGACGTAAATCACGGAAAGGACCGGTACAGATTTCACAAAGAGTGCGAGCTGGGTACCGTAGATGGGCATGCCGCGTTCGTAACTGAGCGTACCGTCGATGGGGTCGATCACCCATGTGCGGTCATCGGTCAGGGAGTTCCCGTCGCTCTCCTCACAGTAGAATCTGTCGTCCGGGAACGCTGCACGGATATCGCTGACGATGGACTCCTGTGCCTCCACATCGGAATAGGTGACGATGTCATAAGAGCCGACGCTGTTGGCCTTCTCCTCCGATTCGCGGTTACCGTCGGAGACATACCTGTCGGCTGCCTTACGGACTGCTGCAACGGCGATCTCCAGTTCTCTGCGGTACGGGTCTTCCATGGACCATGAATCATCATCGCAGATTTACTCTTTGCCGAGGACGACGACCTCGTGCCCCACCGCGGTCGCACGGTGCTCCGGGATCTCGGTGAGCCTGTCGGAAGAGAAGAACCAATGGCCGTAATCCACATGTGCCAGCAGTTCCTCCAACGACTCAGAGCAGGGAGTCTTGACACCCCTGACGTAAGTTTTCCAGGAGGTGGGGCATTCGCAGGTCAGGACGTAATCAGCCCTGTTGTCGTTCTCCTTCAGATTTGCATAAGCCTCATCCATCTCCGCGGGGAATATGTCCTGTTCCGGCCACCAATCGTAGTATTTTCCCCTGTCGTCACGGCCGGGGGTGGTGCTCCCACCCATCACAAAGAACTTCTTCCCTCCCAGTGAAAATACCTGTCCGCGTACCAGGTGCGTGAGGTATCTTGAGATATTCTGGGTCATGCCTCCGTTCCAGGGGAACAGAGGGTGGTCCGCAAGCAGATCGTAGTCATCGTGGGCACCGTCCAGATACAGGACGGAACAGGGGAGATCGCGGTACATCAGGACGTTCTCGTGGAAATCGGTATGGGCCTCGGTGATACCGCAGTTCCCCAGGATGATCAGGAAATCGTTCTTGCACATCGAAAGGACGGTCTCGTTGCGACTGAGTTGGTATAATGCCTCGATCCCGCGTGTATCCCCGGTCAGCGCAATCATGCTTCACCGGCCTGCTTCCTGCTGTGGATCAGCGATGCGGCAACGGTTATTCCGAGCACCACGAGGATGAAGAGGAGCGAGTGGAGGACCTCCACGTGCATGATGTCGGCCGCGGCCAAGAGCATCTTCGCACCTATGAAGGCGAGGATCACACCAAGACCGTACTTCAGGTACTCCATGGAACCGATGGCATCTCTGATCACGAAGTACATGGACCTCAGGCCCATGACCGCGAAGATGTTGGATGCGTAGATGACAAAGATGTCTGTGGAGATGGAAAGCGCCGCAGGGATGGAATCGAAGGCGAACATGATGTCCGATATCTCGATGACCACCAGGCACAGGAAGAGAGGGGTCGCGACACGCTTCGCGTTCTCCTTGGTGAAGAATTTCCCGCTTGACATGTCGGTGGTGGCGGGGATGTGCCTGCTTAGACGGAAGGCCACAGATTCCTTCTCGTCACCCTCGTCGTCCTTGGAGAACGCGGTCTTGATGGCGGTGTAGATCAGGATGGCACCGAACACGTACATCATGAAGTGGAAGTTGTCCAGCAGTTCGGCCCCGACCACGATGAACAGGGCACGGAAGAAGATCGCCCCCAGGATACCCCAGAACAGCACGCGGTGCTGCTTCTCCGGCGGGATCATGAAGATGCTGAAGATGACGATGAACACGAACAGGTTGTCCACCGACATCGACAGTTCGATGACGTACGCCGCATAATAGGAGGTGGCGAGCTCCGCCCCCAGCTCGTAAAATATCAGAAGTCCGAAGACGAGCGCGACAGCAACATAAAGAATGACGAAACGGATCGCTTTCTTGATGTCGATGTCGGACTCCTTGCGGTCGGTGATGCCCAGGTCGGCCAGCATGAGCGCGACGAAAACGGCGGCGAACACGAACCACATGTAAGTCTCTGACAGCATCTGCCAACCTGTAATAAAACATCAGAAAAATAGTTTGTGAAGGGGGGTTTACCCCCGGTCACTTGAAGAATCCTTTCTTGGATTTCGCGGTGGATTTCTTCCCTGCTTCCGCATCCAGTTTGGTGAGGAGTTCCTTCTCGACCGCGGTGTACCTCTTGGGTATGGTCACACCGAGACGGACGTAGAGGTTACCGCGGATGCTTGGGCGGCTGAGGTTGGGAAGTCCCTGTCCGCCGACCTTGAGGACACTGTCCACCTGGGTACCGGCGGGGATGCTGATCTCCACGCTCTTGCCATCAAGGGTGGGGACGGTGATGCTGCCGCCGAGGACCATCTTGGGGTAGGAGGCCTCCGCCTTCATCCACAGGTCGTCGCCGTCGCGTTCGAAGGTCTTGTGCGCCTTCACGTGGATTACCACGTAGAGGTCTCCTGCGGGTCCGCCGTTGTATCCTGCGTCTCCCGCTCCGCCCACGCGGAGCCTCATGCCGTCGTCGATTCCCTTGGGGATGGTGACGCTGACCTTGGACTCCTTGTTCATGCGTCCACGGCCGCCGCACTTGGCACACTGCTGCTCGGGGATCCTTCCGGTCCCGGAGCATCTGGAACATTCGGAGACGACCATCTGCTGACCGAACATGGTGTTGCGGATCTGCTGCATCTGACCCCTACCGCCGCAGTCCGGACAGCTCTTGGTCTTGCCGTCCTTGGCACCCGTTCCCTTACAGTCGGGACAGGCCACAGAGTGCCTGACGCGGATGGGTACCTCCTTGCCGTTGAGGACGTCAAGCATATCGATCTCGAGGTCGTAGCGGAGGGAATCGCCCTGGCGGGGACCGTTGGGGTTCCTGGACCGCCTGCCGCCCCCGAACATGCCTCCGAAGAGGTCGTTCAGGATGTCGTTCAGGTCGTCCCCGTGGGTGAAGTCGTTCATGTCGAAACCGCCGGCCCCGAAGTCGCCGTTGACACCCGCGAAGCCGTACTGGTCGTACCTGCTGCGCTTGTCGGGGTCGGAAAGGACCTCGTAAGCCTCGGAGATCTCCTTGAACTTGGCCTCGGCCTCCTCCCTGTTGTCGGGGTGGAGGTCGGGGTGGTACTTCTTGGCGAGGGAGCGGTAGGCCTTCTTTATCTCGTCGGCACTCGCACCCTTGGATACGCCGAGGACCTCGTAGTAGTCCCTTTTCGTTTCTGCCATCTGCTCTTACCTTCCGGATCAGTTGTCATCATCGACGATCTTGTAGTCTGCGTCGACCACGTTGTCGCCGTCGGCCTTCTTGCCGGCGGACTGCTGTGCGCCCGCCTGCTGCTGGGCCTGCTGGTATGCCTGCTGGGCGGCCTGCTGCTGCTCAGGGGTGGCATTCTCGTAGATCTTCTTTCCGATGGGCTCCATCGCTTTCATCAGGGCGTCGGTCTTGGCCTTGATGTCATCGACGCTGTCGGAGTTCTGGACCGCTTCGAGGTCCTTGATCGCGGACTCGACGACGGTACGCTCCTCCTGGGTGACCTTGTCGCCAAGCTCCTCGAGGGATTTCTTGGTGGTGTAGACGAGGGTCTCCGCCTGGTTGCGGGCGTTGATGAGCTCCTCCTTCTTCTTATCGGCCTCGGCGAACTGCTCTGCGTTCTTGATGGCCGCGTCGATCTCCTCCTTAGTGAGCTTGTTGGAGGATGCGATGGTGATCTTCTGCTCCTTTCCGGTACCGAGGTCCTTGGCGGACACGTTGATGATACCGTTGGCGTCGATATCGAAGGTGACCTCGATCTGGGGGACTCCGCGCCTTGCGGGGGGTATACCGTCGAGGGTGAACCTTCCGAGACTGGTGTTGTCGGCCGCCATCTTCCTCTCACCCTGCACGACGTTGATCTCGACAGAGGGCTGGTTGTCCACTGCGGTGGAGAACACCTGGGACTTCTTGGTGGGGATGGTGGTGTTCCTCTCGATGAGAGGGGTTGCGACTCCTCCGAGGGTCTCGATAGAGAGGGTCAGAGGGGTGACATCGAGCAGGAGGACGTCCTTGACGTCTCCGGACAGGACAGCTCCCTGGATGGCCGCACCCATGGAAACGCACTCCATGGGGTCGACACCGTGCTGGATCTTGGGTCCGACGATGCTCTCGACGAAGTTCTGGATGATGGGCATCCTGGTGGGTCCTCCGACCATGATGACCTTATCGATCTTGTCGTTGGTGAGACCTGCATCCCTCATTGCCTGCTCGATGGGTCCGCGGCACCTCTCCACGATGGGGGCGACGAGTTCCTCGAGTTTGGCACGGGTGATGGTCTGCACCAGGTGCTTGGGTCCGGATGCGTCTGCGGTGATGAAAGGCAGGTTGATCTCGGTCTGCATGGTGGTGGAGAGCTCGATCTTTGCCTTCTCGCATGCCTCCCTGACACGTACCCTGGCGGCGTTGTCCTTTCCGAGATCGATTCCGGTCTCGTTCTGGAACTGTTTGATCACGAAGTTGGTGAGTGCCTCATCCATATCGGATCCTCCGAGCTGGGTATCTCCGGAGGTGGACATGACCTCGAACACTCCGTCGTC
Source organism: methanogenic archaeon (assembly GCA_902763685.1). Classification (GTDB taxonomy): domain Archaea; phylum Thermoplasmatota; class Thermoplasmata; order Methanomassiliicoccales; family Methanomethylophilaceae; genus Methanomethylophilus. The sequence continues at coordinate 10,168 of CACWTF010000033.1, forward strand.
GAAGTCCATGATGGTGACATCGAGGGTTCCTCCTCCGAGGTCGAACACGAGGATCTTCTGGGACTGTCCCGCTTTGTCGAGACCGTAGGCGAGTGCGGCTGCGGTGGGCTCGTTGATGATACGTACGACGTCGAGTCCGGCGATGGCTCCTGCGTCCTTGGTTGCCTGCCTCTGGTTGTCGTTGAAGTAGGCGGGGACGGTGATGACCGCCTTGTCGATGGTCTCTCCGACGAATGCCTCTGCATCCTTCTTGATCTTGGAGAGGATGAATGCGGAGATCTGCTGGGGAGTGTACTCTTTTCCGAGTGCGGTCACTTTCTCGCTGGATCCCATCTTCCTCTTGACGTTCTTGATGGTTCCGTCGGGGTTGGTGACCGCCTGCCTCCTTGCGGGCTCTCCGACGAGGAGCTGGCCGTCTTTGGTGAATGCGACGTAGGACGGGAAGGATTTTCCGCCTACACTGGTTCCCTCAGCGCTGGGGATGATGGTGGGCCTACCTCCCTCCATTACGGAGGCGGCAGAGTTACTGGTTCCGAGATCGATTCCGATGATTCTAGACATATTCTTTCACCTCAATTTTCGTTTTCTGCAGTTTTCTCATCCTGCACAGGAGCCGCTTCCTGCTCCTTCTTCTTGGTGACGACGACCTTCGCCGTCCTAAGGACACGGCCGTTCATCAGGTATCCCTTCTGGTACACCTGAGCGACCTTGCCGTCTTCTTCCCCGTCCATGACCATGAGGGCCTCATGCATGTTGGGGTCGAATCCCTTGTCTACGGGGACCTCGGTGACACCCTGGTTCTCCAGGATCTTCATCAGGTTTCCCCTAATGGCCTTGATTCCCGTCGCGAAGTTGTCCTCCGCGTCGGTTGCGGTTTCGAGCGCCTTCTCCAAGTCGTCCGCGATGTTCAGCAACTCCGATACGAGGCCGCTGGTCGCGAATTTCCTGTAGTCAGCGTTCTCCTTCTCTGTCCTCTTGCGGTAGTTCTCGAATTCCGCCTGAACGCGCCTTGCCATATCCAGGTAGGATTCCGCCTCGGCCTTGGCCTTGGCCAGTTCATCCTCTTTCTTGGATGCCTTGGGCTTGGCCTCCTTGACGGGCTCCTGGGTCTCAGGAACGTCCTTCTGCGTTTTTTCTTCAGACTTGTCAGTCATACTGTACCACTTTTGAGAGTTTTAGAGAGGGGTTGGGGGCCGAAGCCCCCAAGGTTTAGAAGCTTCAGTCCATTCCGGGTGCACTGGCGGGTGCAGGGGCGGATTTGGATGCGATGACGTCGTCGATCCTGAGGATCATGACTGCGGCATCGGTTGCGGAGTTGATTGCCTGTTTACCGATCCTGTAGGGCTCGATGACGTTGTTCTTCAGCATGTCCTCGACCTTTCCGGTGAAGGGGTTGAGTCCAGCGTAGGTCTTTCCGGCCTTGTGCTGTTTCCTCATCTCGATCACGATGTTGATGGGGTCGAGACCTGCGTTCTCCGCAAGGGTGGTGGGGATGATCTCGAGAGCGGATGCGAATGCCTCGATGGCGATCTGCTCCCTTCCGCCGACGGATGCGGCGTAGTCCCTGACCTGCATTGCGAGCTCCATTGCGGTGGAACCTCCTCCGGTGCAGATGAGACCGTCCTCGATGGAGACCTTGACGACGGACCATGCGTCCACAAGGGACCTCTCTACCTCGTCTGCGACGTGGTTGGTTCCTCCCCTGACAAGGATGGAGACGGTCTTGGGGTCCTTGCATCCGGTGACGAAGGTCATCTGCTCGTCGCCAACGAACTTGAGCTCGACGGTGTCGGCTGCTCCGAGGTCGTCTGCGGTGATCTCTGCGATCTTGGAGATGATGTTGGCATTGCAGGATTTTCCGAGCCTCTCCATGTCGGACTTCTTCACGCGGCGGCAGGCGTAGATGCCTTCCTTGGCGAAGAAGTGCTGTGCGAGGTCGTCGATTCCCTTCTGGCAGAAGACGACGTTTGCCCCTGCTTTCTTGACTGCCATGACGAGTCCCTTGAGGTAGTCCTCCTCTTCCTTGACGAACTTGGAGAGCATCTCGGGGTCGGTGATCTGGATCTTTGCGTCCAGTTCGGGCTTCTTGACCTCGAAGGGTGCGTCGATAAGTGCGATCTTGGCTCCTTTGACGAGCTTGGGCATGGTTGGGGAGACGGGCTCCTTGTCGATGATGAGACCCTTGACGATCTCGGACTCTTCCATGTTGGCTCCGGCCTTCTTGACGGTCTGGATGTTCTTCAGGTTGGCGAAGTAGTTGCCCTCGCTGTCCTTCTCGATGATGGTCTTCACTGCGTCGACGACCATCTTTGCGAAGAAGTCCTTGGATGCGTTGACGGATTTGCTGTTCATGGAGACCTCAGCGATCTGCAGGAGGAGCTTCTCGTCGTTGATGGAAACTTTCTTACAGATGTTCTTGAGGACTTCCTGAGCCTTGTCGTTGGCAAGCCTGTAACCGGCGGTGATGATGGTGGGGTGGACGTTGGAGTCGATCAGGTCGAGTGCCTTCTTGAGGAGCTCTCCTGCGATGACGACGGAGGTGGTGGTTCCGTCTCCGACCTCTGCGTCCTGGGCCTTTGCGACCTCGACGAGCATCTTTGCTGCGGGGTGCTGAACATCCATCTCTTTGAGGATGGTCACACCGTCGTTGGTGATGACGACATCTCCGATGGAGTCGACGAGCATCTTGTCCATTCCGCGGGGTCCGAGGCTGCTCCTTACGGCATCAGCGATCGTCCTTGCTGCGGTGATGTTGTTGAACTGTGCGTCTTTTCCTTTTTCCCTTTTGCTTCCTTCTCTGAGGATAAGTACAGGTGCGTTACCCATTCCCATGGTGTTATTCTCCTAGACTCCGCTCCTTAGCGGATTATGCTTCGGTAATTGATTGTACTTCTATATATAGTTTCGTTTGGTTCACAACCGCAGGTTATGAACAACATGGATGATATAATATTACATTCTGGCTCATTCGTTTATAAGGGTAAAATTGTAATAATTTTACATATTCCTTAAAAGGTTAATTCTAACCTTTTTGTATTAAGTAATACGGATGATACCACCGGGTTGTACGGGAAAAAGGAATGCCGGGCCCGCAGAAAACACGGGCCCGGAGGTTATGGTTTCAGTGGATGAACAGGAGTTCCCTGTACTTGGGGAGGGGCCACATCTGGTCGTCGACCAGGAGCTCGAGGGAGTCCACGTGGGACCTGATGCTCTCGAGGAGGGGGACGACCTTGTCGTGGTAGGTCACCGCGGTATCGCGGCCTTCGCCGGCATCGTCGAGCTTATCGAGAAGAGCCTCGAGATCGTCGATCTCGGTCTCCGAAGCAGTGATGTCGTTGGCGATCAGTTCGATGAGGTCCATCTGCGAGATGGCGATCTTCTTGAAATCCTTGGCTCCGTAGATCTCCTTCAGGTTCTTCACGTTCTCCAGGAGGATGTTCTGATACCTGATGGCGACGGGGATGATGTGGTTGGTCACCAGATCGCAGAGGGTCTTGGCCTCGATGGCCAGCTTCTTACAGTAGATCTCCCAGAAGACCTCCTTCCTTGACTGGAGCTCGACCTTGGTCAGGACGCCGGTCTTACCGAAGACCTCCAGGGTCCTCTTGGAGGTGTACTCGTCCATGCATACGGGTACGGAGGACTCGCAGTCGAGCCCCCTCTTCTTGGCCTCGGCCTTCCACTCGTCGGAATAGCCGTTGCCGTCGAAGCAGATGGCCTGGCATGCACGGTAGGTCTCGCGGGTCTCGTCGAGGATGGCCCTGAGGGGCTCGCTTCCCTTGGCGATCTTCTTCTTCACAGCGTCGATGAACTGCTCGAGCTGGTAGGCGAGGATGGTGTTAAGGATTGTTACCGCACCGGAACAGTTAGCTGACGAACCGACCGCCCTGAACTCGAAACGGTTACCGGTGAATGCGAACGGGGAGGTACGGTTCCTGTCGGTGTTGTCCACGATGAGCTCGGGGACCTGGGGGATTCCGAGGCTGTATCCCTTCTTGCCTGCGATCTTGACCATGTCCTTGGACTTCAGGAGCTCCTCGAAAGCGGAGTGCACCTGCGTACCGAGGAACGAGGAGATGATGGACGGCGGGGCCTCGTTGGCACCCAGCCTGTGGGAGTTGGAGGCGGTCATGACGGATGCCTTGAGCAGGGCGTTGTTGTCGTATACCGCCTTGAGGGTGTTGGCCATGAAACAGAGGAACCTCAAGTTCTCTCCGTCGGTCTTGCCGGGGGAGAACAGGCCGATACCGCTCTCGGTACCGATGGACCAGTTGCAGTGCTTACCCGATCCGTTGACTCCCGCGAAGGGTTTCTCGTGGAGGAGTACCTCGAACCCGTGCTTCTCCGCGGTGGATTTCATGATGGACATGAGGAGAAGGTTGTGATCAATGGCGAGGTTGGAGGTCTCGTACACGGGGGCGAGCTCGAACTGGTTGGGTGCGACCTCGTTATGCCTGGTCTTGGCGGGGATACCGAGCTTGTAGCATTCGAACTCGAGATCCTTCATGAACTCCATCACCCTGGGAGGGATGGATGCGAAATAGTGGTCCTCGAGCTGCTGGTTCCTGGAGGACACGTGGCCCAGGAGGGTACGGTCGGTCAGAACCAGGTCGGGACGCTGGAGGTAGAGGTCCTTGTCCACGAGGAAGTATTCCTGCTCCCATCCGAGATAAGAGTGGACGACCTCACCGGGCATACCCATGAGGGCCAGGAGTTCGCTGGTGGCCTTGGTCACCGCGGCGTCGGACCTGAGGAGGGGGGTCTTGTAGTCAAGAGCTTCCCCGGTGAATGAGATGAATACGGTGGGGATACAGAGGACGTCGCCGATGATGAAGGCGGGCGACGAGGGGTCCCATGCGGTGTAACCCCTTGCCTCGAAGGTGTTCCTGAGTCCCCCGCTAGGGAAGGACGATGCGTCAGGCTCCTGCTGGCACAGCAGTTTTCCGCTGAATTTCTCGATGGATTCGTCACGGCCGCGGGGGTCGGAGAACGAATCGTGCTTCTCCGCGGTCCCGCCGTTGAGGGGCTGGAACCAGTGGGTGTAGTGGGTGGCCCCGAGATCGAGCGCCCATCTCTTCATACCTGCCGCGACATGGTCGGCGATGGACTTGTCCAGCGTCGCACCCTTCTCGATGGTCTCGTAGATGGTACGGCGGGTGTCCTCGTCGAGGTATTTCCTCATCGCCGCACGGTTGAAGACGTTGCATCCGTAATATTGGGATGTCTCTTTGCCCGGAGCGGTAGCCATGATCGGTTCCTTTGCGTTTGCCTTCTGAACGGCATCGAACCTAGCGTTCACCATGCGTGCAACTATACACCTGGGTTAAATATACTTTTGCTGGGTATGTCCAAAACCGCACCTTTTGGGAATAATCACGATAAATTATCTGGTCAATCCAATAATCATTAGACAATCGTCTATTTTAACTAACAAAACTTAACGGATACTGACGATATGAGCAGAATACCCCCCTCCAGATTAACATAGCCACGTTTTTGTATCTGATTGGCTCTTTAGTTATTCATTAAAAGAGGGATAGATGTGGCACTGTTTTTCAAAGGCGGCGACCAGCTCTTCGCCGAGGCCTTGGATGCCGTCGGAAGGAAGGATTACGCCGCCGCAAAAAGGAAGTTCCTGGATGCGAACGAGAAAGGCTGTTCCAACAAGCCTCTCGCGCTCGCCTATGCCGCACTGATCGACGTGGGCTCCAGCCGCAGGAGCATCGGAGCATACCAGGCCCTGATCTCCAAACTCAGCGGCCTCAGGGAGAGCGAGATAAAGTTCGGTCTGACCGATATCACGGTCGCGGACCTCATCACCGAGTGCGAACTCGACATCAAGGAGATACAGGCCGCGAACATGAGCGACAGCGATTACCAGGCCAAGGGCCAGCAGCTCATCGCGGTGGCAGGGGAATACATGTCCAGGATCGGAGAGAAGGCCCTCATTCTCGACGAGATCTTCAAGGGCAACACCGTCGCCACCGGGAACCGCGAGGCCCTCATCCTCCAGGCGGAAGGTTACGCGGTGATCGGTAAGGGGATGGTCTCCACCGACCCCAAGGGTGCCGCCGAGTACATGCAGATGGCCTACAGCTTCCGCCGTCAGCTGGGCGATTCCGGCGACGAGGAGATGAGACTGTCCCAGAACTATGCCAGATCCGCCAAGTGCTGGATCTGCGGAAGGCCCGCCAACGGACAGGGCATCCACTTCCAGGCGGTAAAGGCGGACATCGAACCGGTGTTCAGGAAGATGAGCGACGGCGACGTCGTCAAACCCCTCTCCGACGATGCGGGATCGATCTACATCTGCGTTCCCTGTTACACTGCCATATCCAACAGGTCCGACGAGATCTCCCGCGAATACTACGAGGCTGCCATGCGCGAGATGCGCGCCATGGAGATGAGGCTGCAGGCGGAGATCAACAGCGTGAGGTTCTCGGCCAGCATGCGCAGGTGATCGTATGGAAGAGATGATGGCACTCAGATGCAAATACTGCGGGGCCCCGCTCGACGGGGATGCGGTGAAATCCGACAGCCCTTACGTGACCTGTTCCAGCTGCGGTACCACCCAGCAGAGGATCGATGCCCAGGCCTACCTCAACCAGCTCATGGGCCAGGTGAGGTCGTGGGTCAACCAGGCCATGCCCGGCGGATTCTCCATGGCACAGAGCCAGAACGTCGACAGCGTGGCAAGGCACAACATCTTCATGACAAGCTTCAAGCCCCGCATCGACATGGAGTACACCACCTACAAGTTCGGTATGAACAACCTGCTCTCCCAGGTCATGATGGTGATGCCTTTCTCCGTGAACACCGGCCTGAAGGCCAACCACACCTCCACGCAGGCGTTCGAATTCGGGGCCAAGATGAACGAGATCTCCCCCCTGGCCGTCAGCGACGACACCACCAGGATAATGGACGAGGTCTCGAAGACCACGGATGCGTACGCACTGCTCATCAACAACTGCGAACTCGTGAGGGAGGACAAACCCGGGAGGTACGTCCTCATGGCCAACAACTTCGGTATCGCGGCGACCGATTTCTCGAAGGTCCCCGGCTACGAACCCGCCCAGCTACGCATGGAGGGTCTGGCCGAACTCTGCAACGGCTGCGAGCTGCTGCTCAACGGCGATATCGCGTCCGCCTTCGGGAAGTTCAATGCCGGAAAGGCGAAACTTCAGGAGGCCTCCTCCAAGACCGCCGGCAACTTCAAGGTGGCGATCATGGGCCAGGCCGTTCTCCAGGAGATCAAACAGGCCAACGCCCTCATCGAACTCTCGGAATACGTCAACAGCATGGGCAGTTCCAAGGAGGTGTTCGACGCGGTCCGCAGGATATTCACGTTCACCTATCCCGCCACGGGCAACTGGGCGTTCCTCCTCGGCAACCAGGACAGACTCGCGGAGATCTTCTCCAACATGTCGGAATGCGTGAGGTCCAGGACCGGGAAGGGAAACATTAAGATAGCGGCCGGGAGCGGCAACATACTCGTACCGTTCTGGCACATCAATCTGAAATACAGCTTCCAGACCGGTTCGCTGTGGAAGAAACGCAGCGTGGAGGTCGACGAGGTCCTGCTGGTATCCGCCGACTTCGTCATCGATTCGAGCTGCCTCAGCAACCCCCGCCAGGCGGTGACCGACGTGTTCAGCATCAAAGGCTCCAACGGACTCTTCGCCGGACTCACCGGCAGCGAGACCAGCATCAGCAACTCCCAGGGCCTCGGCGGCCTGGTGGAGTCCGCGGCGGAGAACTCCGCCGGCGGCAGGAACATCATCATCCCCCTCAGCACCAGGAAGGAGGCGGAACGCATCGCGGAGAACTACGTGGATGCGGTCTCAAGGGTCGAGGACAAACTCAGACTCAGCAACCCCGACGTGGCGGAACTGATATTCATCCCGTTCGAAAGGGACGGAAACAAACTCAGGGCACCTCCCGCATTCGGCAACCTGGTGCCCGGAAGGATAAGGAACACGAATCTTGACCAGTTGATCATACTGTGAGGTGAAGAAATGGTAGAGAACACAGGAAATCCGTACCGCACCCACCAGGCCGTCGTTGCCTGCGTGCTGTTGATCGCGGTGGCAGCAGTAATCCTCCTGACAGGGTACTTCGGACTCAGTCTCATGGTGGCGGCAGGTGTGCTCGTCCTGGCCGTCGGACTGACGATCGCGGCACTGTCCCACATGTACAGTGCGGCCCCCGACAAATTCGGACCTTCGGAGTCCGCATACCGCCTCATCGTCGGTGCGGTCATAGCCCTGATCGGTGCGATGATCGTACTCGTCGGATTAGAAGTCGAATTATACGTAGTGATAGCTATACTCATCATAGGAATCGCGGCCATCGGACTGTGCGCCACGTTCATCGGAAACAAGACATCCAAATACTGAGGGTTTGAAATGGCAAACGAACTTGAGAAGAGCGCAGAAGCCTCCATCGCCAAGAACAGGACGCTGTTCGAGAGGATCTGCATGTACGTCCCCTTCTACAGGGGATACAAACAGAAGAACCTCCGCAGGGACGAGGACCGCGCCATCAGAGGCGTCGTGGCCAAGGTCCTGGAGGCCTGCAAGAACGATCTCGCCAACGCGGCCAGGGCCACCGTCGGCGACCTGGATGCCATGAGGGACATGGAGAGGATCAGGGCCAAGGTGGACCGCTACTGCATCGACGTGAAGAAATCCGTCAACGGTTACAGCGGCGTCCACGCCACCGTGAAGATCCTCGAGTCCGAACTGGACAGGGTCATCGAATGGGATGCACACCTTATCGACGACGCGGAACTGCTCAAGGAGCAGACCGAGGCCCTGCTCGCCAACATCGACAGCGGCCAGCCCTTCAAAGGCAACATGAGGACCATCGAACAGGCCGTCGACGACCTCATCAACACCTACCGCGAGAGGGACAACATCATGAAGAACCTCAACGAGGAGGACTGAAGATGGCATTCGGAAAATCCAACGAACCCAAGACCAACGTGGTCTTCTGGCAGAACCAGGGACCCGACGACATAATCTACGCATGCCCCTACGACGACCTCAGGACCCTCACCTCCGTGACCGTCCCCGAGCATGCCGTCGCCCTGTTCATCAGGGACGGACAGCTCCAGGGAGTCCTAGAGCCCGGAAGGCACATGATCACCTCCAACAACATCCCCTGGCTGACCAAGATCTACCAGCTGGCACTGGGATACAAGGACACCCCGTTCAAGATCAACATCATCTACATCTCGCAGAAGATGTTCAACGGTAAATGGGGAATCCGCGGGATGATCAAGGCCGCCCCCGGCTACGAGGTCCCTGTCACACTCATGTCCAACGGAGAGTTCCAGTTCAGGATCTCCGACGTGGCGGTGTTCTACACCCAGGTCCTGGGAGGCATGAGCAACTACTCCACCGGCAACGTCAACGCCCTGATGAAGAGCTTCATCAACGAACA
>CACWTF010000034.1 GCA_902763685.1 methanogenic archaeon
GTCCCCGAGGTTAGGGGATTCGAGAGATTCTGCATCGGTAGGAAAGTTACCGAGCTGAACCAGATCACCGCAAGGCTTTGCGGTGTCTGCCCTGGAGCACACCACCTTGCATCCACCAAGGCTATCGACGGATGTTACAACGCCAAGCCCACCGAGGCCGCGTTCCACATCAGGGATACCTTCTACCATGCACACTTCGTGCACAGCCACATCGCCCACTTCTACGCACTGGCCGCCGGAGACTTCGTCTGCGGACCTGCAGCACCTGCAGCCCAGAGGAACGTCCTCGGAGTCGTCGCAGCAGTCGGACTCGAGACCGGTTCCGCCGTTCTCAAGGCCCGTGCACAGGCACAGAGGATCCAGGAGATCATCGGTGGAAAGGCAACCCACCCCGTCATGGGAGTTCCCGGCGGAGTCAGCCACGCCATCAGCAAGACCGAGGCAGAGGAGATCAGGAGCTACACCGACGGACTCGTCGACTTCGCCCAGACCTCCCTCAAGATCTTCCACGATGTCGTCCTTGCTAACAAGGAGTACGTGGACATCATCACCAACAAGGACCTCTACTACAACGAGACCTACCACATGGGACTTGTCAACGACAAGAACCAGCTGGAGTTCCACGACGGTAAGGTACGTGTCCTTAACCAGGACGGTAAGGAGACCAACCTCTACGACTGCTACGATTACCTCGACAACATCAGCGAGGCAGTCGAGCCCTGGTCCTACGAGAAGTTCCCCTACCTGAAGGAACCCGGATACAAGGGACTTGTGCCCGGAATCGACAGCGGTATGTACCGTGCCAGTCCTCTTTCCAGGCTCAACGTGTGCGAGTCCATCTCCACTCCTCTTGCAAACGAGGCTCTCCAGGAGTACAGGGCAACCCTCGCAGCAGACGGAAAGCCCGTTCAGTTCACCCTTGCAACCCACTGGGCAAGGCTCATCGAGCTGCTCTACGCAGCCGAGAAGCTCCGCGAGGACGCCAACAGCGACAAGCTGACCGACGCCAACATCAAGCAGACCGACCTCGTCCCCGGAGGACGCGGAGTCGGATGCGTCGAGGCACCCCGTGGAACCCTTACCCACGACTACACCTGTGACGAGAACGGAATCGTTACCGCATGCAACCTTGTTGTCGGAACCACCAACAACAACGGACCCATCTGCATGGATGTCGCAAAGGTCGCAAAGGCACTCATCAAGAACTACGAGGTCTCCCCCGGACTCCTCAACATGGTCGAGATGGCCTTCCGTGCATACGACCCCTGCAACTCCTGCGCTACCCACTCTCTCCCCGGCCAGATGCCTCTGACCGCAGAGATCAGGAACGCAGACGGTTCTCTCTACGACACCGTTACCAGGAACTGAAACCTTTAAAGGGGGCGCAAGCCCCCACCCCTTTGGGGAAAAGCGTTGATTTTCGCACCTGTCAGTGTAACTTTCAGTGTAAACTGGGAAAATAATCAAAGGGATACGTGACGGGGCCTGTTCTCGCTATCGTTCCATTTCTTGTACCTGTTGGTCTTCACCATCAGGTCCGCCCTTCTGCCGAGATCTATGCCGTCCAGCGTATAGAGGTGGGCATTCTCCAGATCCAGGAGTTCCGAGTTCATGAGGGGGCCCAGGAGTTCGCTGCCGACGACATTGACCGGCGAGCCTCCCAGCAGCCTGTTGAACGCAGGTACCACGATGAAGTCCTCGGGAAGCTTTTCGTATCTCTCGTCCGGTACCTCATTGAACCTTCCTCTGACCCAGCAAGGTTCGGACATGTGTGCCCCGACCCCATCCTTGAACAAAGCGGTAGGGTGTTCATGGCCCATGACGAGGGCTCTGCAGGACATGGTGTCAGGCGACGGCCAGGTATGGCCGTGGATGAACCCCACATCTTCTATCCTGGTACCCGATGCGGGATAGATCCTTACTGCACCGGGGACGAATTCCTCGATATTGGTATCGTGATTGCCTCTGACTATCCCTACCTCGGAGAAACTGTCCAGGAGTCTGTCGCAGAATACAGGTATCTCGCGGTATTCCTGCCTGGTGGAACCTGGGACGGAATCCTTGATATCGCCTATCATGAGGATGCGGTCGATATCGGTGCCCGTGGCCTCCATCACCGCATCGAACATCTTGTCGGTGCGTGATGTCAGATGGACCCCCTTCTTGCCGAGGTGGGCCTCGACCCCGATATGGAGATCCCCGTTGACAAGCGTGTCGTCGACCTTCAGGGCAGGTATTCCTGGTACGGGCTGGATCCTCATTTCTTCAGACCTTCGCGGAGGACTTCGGGGATGTGTTCTATGACATCGGTGGCTATCATTCCGTAGGATTTCTCGGCGAATGCCTTCTCCCCTGCCTTCCCGGAGATATAAGCTGCCAGACATGCGGCATCGAATGCAAGCATCCCTTTGGAAAGGAGTGCGGCGGTTATGCCTGCGAGGACATCGCCTGTCCCTGCTCCCGTCATTCCCGCACAGCCGGTGTTGTTGAATCTGGTGTGATCGCCGTCGCTGATTATGTCGATCTTGCCTTTGAAAAGGACCGTGCAGCCCAGTCTTCCGGCTCCTTCCGGAACGTTCTCCCTGTTCCCGCCCAATCTCTCGAATTCTTTGGCATGGGGAGTGAGCACAATATTGCCGTTGGGTGCCCTGAAATCCTTGCCGAGAGCGTTAAGTCCGTCCGCATCGATGACCAGGGGGACGGGGCATTTCTTCACGAACATGCGGACCAGGGCCTGTGTGCCCTCATCCTTTCCCATTCCGGGACCGATGAGCACAGCGGAACTCTTCCCTGCCATATCGAGGAGTCTTTCCAGATGACAGGTGTCGATACGGTCTCCCGACAGTTTCTCCATCATCAGCACGGGGCTGGCTGCCGCGATCTCATGGAATACGGATTCGGGTGCGGCTACGGTAACGAGGTCAGTGCCTGTACGCAGTGCCGCCATGGCCGCCATGGCCGGTGCTCCGAAATACGGTCCGCCGCCGATGACCAGCAGGTTGCCGTTGGCCCCTTTGTGGCTTCCGGGGGCAGGTACGGGATACCTCAGCATGTCGCCGGGGCCGGTCTCGGCGAATGCGTTCTCGGGCATACCGATGTCCTTCACGACTATCTTCCCGCAGTTCTCTTCGTTCATCCCGGTCTTCACCTCGTGCAATGCGATTGTGATATCGGCTTTCACACTAATATCTGTACCCAAACCCGTGGGGACATCCACTGCAACCTTGGGGCCTTCGAACGAATTGGCGAATCTGACATAATCTGCATATTCGGGTCTGAGGCTGCCTGACAGTCCGGTGCCCAGTCCGCAGTCCACCAGCACATCGAAATCGGTATCGTCCAGATCGGTCTGGCGGATATCCGCCCCGATCCTCTCCATGTATCTCCTGACAACAGGCGATTTTATTCTGTCCGGGGTTGTGATGCAGAATACCTTCACACGGTCCTGGGGAAGCAATGATGCGGTGGCGAAACCGTCCCCGCCGTTGTTGCCGTGCCCGCAGAAGAACGCGTAGCGTTTCCCGGGATAGTTCTCTTTCAGGAATTCAGCTACTGCCCTGCCGGCATTGCCCATGAGTTCCTCAACGGTAACGCCCAGGGCCTCTGCGTTGGCATCCATTACCCTGGAATCCAACGGGGTGATCATACGATCATGCCTGGTTCTTCACAAGTATCTTGCCGATCTCCGTGAGGATCTCGGTCTTCTTCATCTTGCCCTTCTCGACGCGTACGCAGCCGCCTTTGGCTGTCCAGTTGCCGGGATAGGCCGATTCCTCCTCGATCTTGTAATCGAGGTCCAGAAGGATGGCTCCTTTGGCGATCATGTCGAGCGAAGGCTTCTCCACGCTGAGCTCCTTGGGAACCTTCCTTCCCTGGGAGCGGGTGCGCCTGGAATCGAAATACTCGGGCCAGAGCCTTACCGCAGTCTCGTCATCGTAAACCATGTTATCACACCGTGATGAGTGTAATCAGATAAAAACCATATCGGAAAAAGTATGGCTCCGGGGGCAGGCCCCGGAAAGTGATTTTGATTCAGTTCAGGAGAACTGCGTTGATAGCGCCGACCTGTCCGGGCCTGGAGGTGACAATAGCATCTCCGATCTCGGTCTTGATGGTCGCACCCTTGTTGATAATGTTACGCTGGACGAAGTTGGGGTCCGAGGGGTTGGCGATAACATTGAGGATCTTGACTTTCTTCACGGTCTGAGTCTTCTTGTCAACAACGTTGGCGTACTCTCCAGCGAGCATACCGGTCTTGTAGCTGCCGCCGCGTCCGCGGTACTGCTTAAGGGATACGGGACCGAGTTTGGTGTACTGCTTTTCCCTGCTGATTTCGAATTTCCTCTTTCCACGGGCGAGGACAAGCCTTCCACCGGTGGATTTCCTTTTTGATTGACCCTGCCATTGTGCCATGTTAATCAATCCCGCTAATCCTGAGTATTATTTAAACGTTATTGGAATCCGCATTTACTGTCAGGGTTCTATCATTTTCACCGTGACTCCGCCTTCCACGATATCGACCACCGCGGCGTATCTGTCCTTGGCGGGTCCGGGGTTGCAGAACACGGTGTCCCCGATCTTCTGGACGCCGATATCCTCGTGTATGTGTCCGGAGAGTGCGAGGACCGGTTTGAACTCCTCGGCGATCTTCCTGACGGCGGGGCTCCCGACGGGGGTCCCGTTGGGGATGTGATCGTAGATGTCGTAGGACGGGACGTGCGTCATAAGCACCATGCCGGGCCTGGATATGGGCCTGAGCTTGGCATCGATCTCCTCCTCGGTGAGCTCGAAGGGGGAGTTGAAGATGGTGATGTTGGAACCGCCCAGTCCCGCAATGTATATGCCCCCGATCTCAGCGGATTTCCCGTGCATGTCGGTGGCCACACGGGAGATCTTCTCGGGGAGGTCCCTCGCGTCGCAGTTCCCGGGGATGCAGTAGACCCTGCATTTTATCTGGGAGATGATATCCGCGGCCTGTTCGCCGGTGCCCATGTCCGTGACGTCTCCCAGACAGAGGATGGCCTCGGGTTCGTATTCGTCCACGAGACCGTTTATCCAGGGGATGTTCTCGGTTTTCTGATGCAGATCGGTGATGACCAGGAATTTCATGGGTGTGCATTGTCTGGCAGTTATAATATACTATTTTCGTAAAGGTCCCGTTTTCCCGTTTAGATTTTATAATACGACGGTTTACACCGAATTACTGTGGAGATGGCCCAGCCTGGTAAGGCGTCAGACTGCTAATCTGATGTCGTTTACGACCCGAGGGTTCGAATCCCCCTCTCCACGCCATTTTCTGTATACAGCAGTATACCGCGAGTATACGCAAAGTTGTGCATCATCAATACTGTCGGTCGATTGTTGTTATTCATCCCGCATACTCAAAGCCTTCCTACTGCAAATAAGTCAGGGATATCAGACCGCTCTGTTCTCAGCAGAATGTTAACTCGAAAACGTATAATTATTCGGTCCTGTGGTAGTTGTGTTCGTAATTGTCGACGTTATACCCTTTGATAGTGCGGTATTCTGTCGATGATTCCCTTGAAGACTTATCAGCAATCGCGCCGTTCAGGATATTCTCCAGGTATTGATTTTCCCTGTATTCTCCCAAAGATGCCATTACCAGTGCATTGCGGAAGTATTTGGCATGGGTGCTGATGAATGTATCATTTAGGGTGAGGCCTACCTTTTTCATGAAATAATGGAGGAAGACAGACACAGCCCTCGTGTTGCCCTCTCTGAACGCATGGACTTTCCATATATCGGATATGATTTCTGCTGTTTTGGCAAGTTTCTCATTTAGTGTCAGAGATTTCCAATCGGTATTCTCAATAACTGCCTGAATTTTCTCCAGGTCGGATTCGATATTGCTGCGGTCAGAATAGGTCACGGACATCCCATCCAGTATAGGTTCATTCTTGATGATGTTGACAGTACGTTTTTGGCCGGCCCAGGAGTACACCTCCTGGAATAATAGTTCATGAATCGCGAAGATGTCAGTGACGGATGAATACACTTCATCGTCCTTCAACAGTTTGATCATTGCCAATTGCACCATGGTGCTTTCGAAATCATCGAGTTTTTTCTGATCCTTCAAACCGGCTTTATTGATCAGGATCCCGGTTCCTTCATAGACGTAGGGATCCATCATACGAAACTCCTCTTGATAGCGAATACCGCTGTCTCGTAATCGATCTGTCCTGTCGCATACAGATGCAGAATCTTTTGATTCGGAACGGAAACCGTTCCGTTGCCGCCGGTGGATTCCATTATCGCAGCCAGTTCTTCCAATCTGTCCTTCTCGCCGGGTATCTCGACGGCAAACGGGAATCCGTTGCGGAGGATAAGCTGATTAAGGAACATAGATACCGCATATGACATGTTCACTCCCAATCTGTTTAGAATGCACTCCGATTGTTCTTTGACCGATGGGTCGATACGTACATGGATCAGTTCTGTTTTGGTCATTGTATTACATTTGATATACACACGTCGTTATAAAAACGTGTCTGATTTTGAACGCATGTTTTTGGGATCATTCCAAGGCAAATCGATTTTTCGATTATCGAAGGTACGAAAAATGGCCTTGAAAACAACAGGCCATCCTTGCTGGCTTCGGTGGTTCGGGTGTCCCCCTCTCCACGCTTTTTACTATCCATCCTTTGGTTTCCAATGCATAATTTGTTCAAATCCTCGGGAATTCTGACGTTTCTTCTCTACTTGTTTGATTAGTTTTTTTTGCAGGCAGTCTCGGAAGAAGTCTTTTCAGTTTTCAAAACGAATACCAAACGAATAAAACGAATAAAACGATTATAAACGAATAAATATACGAATAACATACTGAGTAACATGCAGGAAGACCCGCACACCGAATTCAAAGAGAAGGTATCCGATAGGATCGCCCGTGCCGCTGTGGCGTTTTCGAATACAGAAGGTGGCACTATCTATGTCGGGATAACCGATGAGGGGAAAGTGGTCGGTGTAGAGGACACCGACGGAACTTCGATAAGGTGTGTGCAGATTCTGAACGATAACGTTCGTCCGGACATCACGATGACCTCCAGTATCAGCCAGACGAAGATGGAGGGAAAGGACATTGTCAGAATAGATGTTTCGGAAGGCCCGGAAAAGCCGTATTATCTTCGTGAAAAAGGCCTGAAGGCTGAAGGAGTCTACATACGCAGGGGAACGAGCAATATCCCTGTTTCCGAGGAAACTCTGAAGGTGATGCTGCACAGGCCCCGTTCCCGTTCCTATGAGAGCACGATCTCTCTATGTCAGGATCTCACATTCGATTTCACGAGAACGGTGTTCTCCAAGAACGGGTTGGAACTGGGCCCCGAACAAATGAAGGCACTGCATATGACGGACAACGGGAGATTCACGAACCTCGCGTTCATGCTATCCGATCAATTCGATGTCCCCGTAAAAGCAGCAATGTTCCAGGACGAGTTCAAGGATTCCTTCCTGGATCGTGCGGAATTCAGCGGGTCCGTACTGGAGCAGTTCGACGGGGTCATGAGATTCATCACCGGCCACAATACCAAAAGATCAGTCATCGAAGGAATCGATCGCAAGGACACCACCGCATATCCGATCATCGCGGTCAGAGAGGCGGTGCTTAACGCATTGGTGCACCGCGATTATTCGATGCAGGGCACGATACTCATAAGCATGTACCCGGATAAGCTTACCATCTCATCTCCCGGCGGACTCAACGAGATCTATTCCATAGAGGACCTGAAGACGGGAATCTCCTCAACGAGGAATCCGGGTCTGGCCAACATATTCTACTGCTTGGGCTACATCGAGGCCTACGGCACCGGCATCCCCCGTATCATGAAGCAGTATCTGCACAAGGCCGAACCCACGATCAAGGTCAGCGACGCACTGTTCTTCATAACCCTGCCGTCCATGCTGTCCGGTTCGGACCGGTTGGAAAATCTTCTGTCCGCGAATGAGTACATAACCCGTTCCGATTTGGAAGGGATCGGATATTCCAGGGCGTCTGCGGTGCAGGAGCTCAACTCACTCCTGGAACAGGGGAGGCTGGAGAAGATTGGCGGCGGGCGTTCCACCAGATATAGGGTGATTTGAATCGGGACTCCGGGGATGCCGGTTCCCCGGATTCCGCGGGTCCGAAATCGACTTACTTAACGGATATTGTGAAAATGATTTTTCGCCTGTTTTTTCATGATATCGCACCCCCCTGCCCATTTTGGGAAAATATCGGAAACCCCCCGAGGGAAAGTGGCTTAAATAATGGGTTAAGTCCCCCCCTTTAATGAACCAGAATACGAACCAGTACTTCATTGACCGTCAGGCTCACTTCGAGTCTTCCGCCAGGAGCTATCCGCGTAAGTTCCCCATCGCGATAGCCAAGGCCAAGGGGTCTTGGGTGGAGGATGTGGAAGGGAAACGCTACCTTGATTTCCTCAACGGAGCGGGTACGCTCGCTCTCGGCCACAACAACGACGAGGTCAATCAAGCCATGGTGGATCTGATCAATTCGGGAGCACCGCTCCACGCATTGGATCTCATGACCCCCATGAAAGAGAAGTTCGCAGAGACTCTTCTCTCGATCCTTCCGCCCGAACTCGCCGAGAACGCCAAGATGCAGTTCTGTTCGCCTTCCGGTTCCGATGCGACCGATGCGGCGATTAAACTGTGCAAGACCGCCACCGGCAGGGGAACTGTAATCGCATTCTCCGGAGGATACCACGGTATGGGCCACGGGCCCATGGCGCTCACCGGCAACTGCAACGCCAAGAACAAGGTGCAGAACATCATGCCCGGCGTACAGTTCATGCCCTACCCCTACTCCTACCGTTGCCCCATGGGTCTCGGCGGAGAGGAGGGAACCAAGGCATGCATCGCATACCTTGAGCGTTTCCTCAAGGATCCCGAGAGCGGTGTCACCAAACCCGCAGCCATCATCCTCGAGCCCATCCAGGGAGAGGGCGGTGTGGTCCCCGCACCCGTGGAGTTCCTCCAGGCGGTCCGCAGGATCACCAAGGAGCTCGACATCCCCATGATCTGCGACGAGATCCAGTGCGGAATGGGACGTTCCGGTAAGATCTTCGCATTCGAGCACGCGGGAATCGTTCCCGACGTCATCCTCATCTCCAAGGCCATCGGAGGAACCCAGCCCCTCGCAGTCGTCGTGTACGACAAGAAGCTCGACACCTGGGGCCCCGGAGCCCACGCAGGTACCTTCCGCGGCAACCAGCTCGCTATGGCAGCAGGATGCGTGGTCATGGAGAAGCTCCGCGATCCCGCATTCCTCGCAGAGGTCGCCCGCAAGGGAGATTACATGAAATCCCGTCTCCTCAAACTGAAGGACGAGGTGTCCATCATCGGCGACGTCCGCGGAAAGGGACTCATGCTGGGTATCGAGTTCATCGATCCCAACGGACCCAAGGACATCATGAACCACCCCGCCCCCAGCGGAGAGGTTTCCGCTCTCGTCCAGCACCTCTGTCTGGAGAACGGACTCATCATGGAGAGGGGAGGACGCAACGGTTCCGTCATGAGGTGCCTGTGTGCCCTCAACATCCCTGACCAAGACCTCGAACTCGCCTGCTCCATCTTCGAGAAGGTCGTCAAAGAGGTTGACGCCAATGCAAAGCAGTGACCCCCTGCTCATCTCAAACGACAAAGCGATTCAGGAAAGGCTCTCCCTGATGGTCAGGGAGACCCTTTCCGCCATTTTCAATTCTTTCTCGGACGACAGTGCGTTCTCCGGCATCGGCCCTTACGAACTGAGGGACAGGATCAACGCACTGGGCTTCCTTCCCGCCAAGGGAAAGGGATTCGAGAAGGTCCTGGAGGAGACCGAGAAGGAGATCCTCCCCCATCTGCTCCGTACCTGGTCCACCAAGTACATGCCCCATCTGCACTCCCCCGTGCTGACGGAGACCATCTGTTCCGAGCTCATCATAGCATGCTTCAACGACAGCCTCGACAGCTGGGACCAGGGTCCCGCCGCCACCGAGCTGGAGGAGAGCATGATCCACGGCCTCCTGGCACTCTACGGGTTCCCCGTGGAGGGGGGAGACGGATGCATCACCTCTGGAGGTTCCCAGTCCAACATCTCCGCCATCATCGCGGCCCGCGACTGGTACTGCATGGAGAAGTTCAACTGGGACGTGAAGATGAATGGTCTTCCCCCGGAGTACACCAAGCTCCGTGTGTACACCTCCGAGATCTCGCACTTCTCCATGGACAAGGCGAGCCACATCCTGGGTATGGGTTACAACGCGGTTAGGAAGATCCCTGTCGATTCCAGGTGCAGGGTCGACGTGAAGGCATTCGAGAGGATGCTGGAGGAGGATGTCGCCGCCGGACTGTATCCTTACTGTGCCGTCGCCACCTTCGGTACCACCGATTTCGGTTCCATCGACGATGCCGTGAGCATGAGGAAACTCTGCGACAGGTATGGTATGCACCTCCATGCGGATGCCGCCTACGGTTCCGGTCTCATCATGAGCCAGAAGTACAAGGACAGGCTCTCCGCCATCTCGATCTGCGACTCCATCACTGTGGACTTCCACAAGATGTTCCTGCTGCCCATCTCCTGTTCCGCCATACTCATGCGCAACGGGGAGAAGCTCAAGTGCTTCGAACTCCACGCCGACTACCTCAACCGCGAGGAGGACGAGGAGGACGGTTACATCAACCTCGTGGGCAAGAGCATGCAGACCACCCGCCGTTTCGATGCCCTGAAGGTGTTTATGGCATTCCAGACCAGGGGAGTGGACGGTTACGGCGAGATCATCGACAAGGCGGTCGGTAACGCGATGTACTTCTACAGTGTCATCGCGAAGGATCCCGAGTTCATCGCCCCCGTCGAACCCGAGCTGTCCTCCGTCGTATTCGCCCTCAACAGCGGGGACGAGGTCAACAAGAAGGTCAGGCGTCAGCTCCTCAGCGAAGGCACAGTCATCGGCCAGACCGTCAAGGACGGCAAGGTCATGTTGAAGTTCACCCTGCTGAACCCCAACCTCGAGCACCATCAGATCGATGAGGTCGTCGAGAGGATCAGGACGCTCGGCAGGAAGATCGCTTCGGAACAATGACCCAGACCGTCTGAAACCGGGCGATCATTCCTCGCCCATTTCCATCAGTTTCTCGGTGGCGGGACCGTAGTCGTATTCGGCTGCGAGTCTCAGCCACTGTATCGCGGCATCCCTGTCCTTCTCGGTCCCCTCGCCTTCGAGGTACATGCATCCGACGATGTACAGGGCCTCGCCGTCGCCCTCCTTCCCGAGGGATATGAACCATCTCATGGCTTCGGCACTGTCCTTCTCCACCCCGTCGCCTTCGCGGTAGATCCTGCCGAGCATGCGCATGGCCTCCTCGCTGTGCTTCTCGGCCGCTTTGGTGAACCATTCCACGGCCTTGGGAACGTTCCTTTCGGTGACCTCGCCCAGATAATACATGTTGGCGAGTTTGATCTGGGAGTCGGTGTGGCCTTTCTCGGCCGCCAGGGTCCACCATTTCTCCGCTTCCTTACCGCTCTTGGGTGCCCCGTCCCCGTAATAGTATGCGGCAGCCAGGTTGTCCATGGCATACACGTCGCCCTGTTCGGCGGCCTTGGTGAACCATTCCACGGCCTTCTCGCAGCTCTGTTCCACCCCTTCCCCGTTGTTGTAGAGGAGTCCGAGGGCGGTCTGGGCATCGGCATATCCCTGTTCTGCGGATTTCACGCACCATGCGGCCGACTGCAGGGGATTCACATCGACCCCTCTCCCGTAACGGTAGATGAAATACATGGCGTACTGGGATTCAGCTTCGCCTGCTTTGGCCTTTACATAGGTGTTCCAGACGTTTTCGGGTACGAGGAACTGATGGAGTTCCTGGGGTTCGGGGATCTCGGATGCCATGATATCCTTTCCCAGAGCGTCGTTCAACGATATATCGGTTCACCAGTCCGGTTTGTCAGTGACACCCCTGAGTGACTTGCGTAATACGAATTTGCAAAATCGTATGATACCTATAAATAGAGTCATTGAGTAACACGAATTACAAATTCGTATTAAGGTGTGTTATCAATGAACCCAAAATTCGCATTAATCGCCATAATCATGTCCTGTGCATTGGTGAGCGGGGCATTCATGGCCGTAAAAGGTGCGGACGATTCAGGAGCACAGCTCAGCGAATATCCCGCATACCTTACGGTGCTCGGCAACGCAGACAAGGACCTGGATATCGACGCGGATGATCTCTCCGCGATACAAGATGTCATCGACATGGGCCCGGCCGCCGTATATTCCGATAATTACATGTGCGATGCCAACCACGACGGCAGGATCGATGCAGACGATCTCGTTCAGGTGCAGGCCATGATTGCCAAGGATTGGGATGCGGTCAAAAGAGTATATTATGTGAATGTCGACCATCTGATCGTCCCCTATGACATGACTCGGTCCAATTACGTCATCACCCTTATCGCACCTCCGTTGGACAGTGTGTTGGCCATGGGCGGGAAGGATCTGGTGGTCGGGTTCGACAATCGTATCACCACCGGGAAGTTCCATTCGGAATACGCGCGTGTTTTCGGCGACAGGCAGATGTACGATGTCCACAACTGTAACGACCCAGATGTCGAGGTCATATTGCAGGCCTGCAAGGATCTGGGTTCGGTCAACATCGTCTGCGGTACACGGAATTCCTACGGTCCCACCCTGGAATCGGCATTGGCCGGCACCGGGGCACAGGTGATCCGCATCGCGTCCTGGGAGTACGGCGGAGCCCTGTACGGCTTCATGACCCTGGGATACCTGCTCAAGATGGAATCCGGTGCGAAGGACTATTACGATAAATACATGGAATGTGCGGACCTGGTCGATTCCATCGTTTCCTCGGTGCCCGACAGCAAGAGGAGTGCGGGCAGGATAGGTGCGGCCGCCGTTTATGGTATGGGCGAGCCGGCACTTCTTGGGAGATATACGGGCGAATATGCCAATCTGATGGTATTGGATCCGTTCGATTCCGCAGGTTCGTTCCTTCAGGGGAAGGCAAGCGGCAGCCACGGAAACACACTGGGCGGGGAGGATCTGCTGGCTATGTACCAATCACATAATCTGCGCCATCTGCTTATCCTGGTCGGTACGCCTTTCCAGATATACAGTGCCAGCGGTGATGCGGAGGCCTCTGCGGCAGGTATCGCGGCGACATACGGACGTATAGGCGGCCTCGGGTTGAATACCCTCCCGGAATTGGATTACTGCGTTACCGGGTATTCATTCAGCTCCGGTGTGGGAGAGGTACTGAACCGCCTGATCCATTGTTACTATCTTTACAACGAGGATTTCCTGGCCTATTTCGGGTACAGCACCCAGGCTGACGCCCAGGACAAACTGGCCGAATATGTGGATTGGTACTGTGAATCCATAGGTATCGATTCACTGTGGAGCTTCTACGGCGAGCAGCACGGCGGACCCGCGGGGACCGTCGGTATGAACCTCCTCTACTGCGGAGAAGGGAACGAGATGAACATCATGTACGGGCCGCTGAGAGGCAGCGTGTCCGTAGACAGCCTGTGAGGGAGACTACGAAATGAACAGATTCAGTGAGCGTTTGAAGGCATTGGCGAATCTTGACAGGGGACTGATACGTAATCCGGATGAATCCGATGAGGAGTTCATACTTCGTGAATACCGGGTTTCCCTTCGTTCGAAACTGCTGCTGGCACTGATACTTGTCGCGGTATTCGTCCTGCTGATCGGGTATTCGCTGACATTGGGTTCCTATAGGATGTCGATGACGGAGGCCTACTCCGCCCTGTGGGATTACATCGCCGGTTCCGATTCCGAGTCCACAGCCGTTGCCGCCATCCGTCTGCGTATCATACGTATTTCCACCGCGGTATTCGTGGGAGTAGGTCTTGCCGCCGCAGGGGCAGCCATGCAGAGCATGATGAAGAACCCCCTGGCAGATCCGTATACCACAGGGATATCCTCAGGGGCACTTTTCGGGGCCACCCTCGCGATGACCATGGGAATCTGCATCATCGACGGATATTACGGCAGGATCCTGAATGCCTTCGTCTTCGCGATGGTACCGGCCGTGTTCATCACCCTTCTGTCCCGCTGGAAGAATCCGTCCCCTGCCATGATAATCCTGGTAGGTATATCCATAATGTTCATCTTCAATGCATTCCAGTCTTACATGATGCTCAGTGCCGATCCCAATTCCGCTTCCACGGTCTATTCCTGGAGCATCGGGAGCCTGGGGATGATCGAGGAGAGCCAGGTGCCCATCGTGGCAGTGATCTCGCTGGCAGGGCTCGTATCGCTGATGATACTGTCCCGCGAGCTCAATGCTCTCAATTCCGGTGATGCTTATGCCAAATCCCTGGGGATAAACGTGGATCATACCCGTATCGCCTGCCTCATTCTGATATCGGTCATAGCCGCAGGGATCGTCAGTTTCACAGGGATCATAGGGTTCATAGGACTCGTGTCGCCCCATATCGCCCGTATATTCGTCGGTGCCGACAACCGCGTACTCATCCCGATATCCGCTTTGGTGGGTGCGGTGATGATGCTGGTCTGCCTTACGGTGGGATTCCTGCTGTTCAATTT
Source organism: methanogenic archaeon (assembly GCA_902763685.1). Taxonomy (GTDB): domain Archaea; phylum Thermoplasmatota; class Thermoplasmata; order Methanomassiliicoccales; family Methanomethylophilaceae; genus Methanomethylophilus. Next base: position 14,589 of record CACWTF010000034.1, read on the forward strand.
CAACCTGCAGATAGGTATCGTGACCGCTATGATAGGCGGGCCAATCTTCATGATGATACTGCTGCTGAAGAAGAAGGAGGTGTGGTGAATGGTCATAGGCATCCGTGTGAAGGACCTTGCCGCTGATTACGGGGATCTCCGTGTGTGGGACGGGATCAGTCTGGAGATAAACGAGCCCGGGCTGGTGGTCATCCTGGGACCGAACGGTGTGGGAAAATCCACATTCATGTACATGCTGAACAAGATCCTGGTCCCGGTGGAAGGCTCAGTGTATCTGGGTGACCGCGATATCGCAGAGATGGATTACCGCGATATCGCCAGGATCGTCGCCTACGTCCCACAGAAATCCGACGAGACCTTCTCCATGTCGGTGCTGAACACGGTACTGATGGGCAGGTATCCGATATCCGGCCGTACGACTTCCGCCGAGGATGTGCGTTATGCTGCAAAATGCCTCAAGGTATTGGGCATAACCGACCTGGCGATGAGGGACTTCAACGAACTGTCCGCGGGGCAGCACCAGAAGGTCATGATCGCCAGAGGTCTGGCCCAGGAGCCGCAGATCATGCTCCTTGACGAGCCCACTTCCAATCTGGATGTATTCCACCAGATGCACGTGATGAAGATGCTTCGCGACATCGCACATCAGAAGGGCATCATCATCCTGGCGATATGCCACAATCTCAATATCGCATCCAGGTTCGCGGATCGGCTGATATTGTTCTCGGAAGGGGCGATAAAGAGCGATGGTACCCCAGAACAGGTGATCACCGCGGAGAACATCCAGGACGTGTACAATGTGAAGGCCGACATCACGGAAGTGGACGGAAGGCCGTATGCGATATTCCACGCACGCGAGAAAGAGTGGGAGTTCTGATAATTCAAATTATTATAATATAATAATAAGAGAAGGCTCCGTCAAGAAACGTATAAATAAAGTACCTAAGTACAGGGGCTTACCTCACATCGGCCGTATGACGGTCGGATTGGGAGGAAAGCCCCGCTATGATAGGTATTATATACTTCTCAAGGATGGGGTGGTCAAGACGATGCAACCGTCGGGCCTTTGTGGGTTCCGATGACACTGTTTCGCCCGACCCAGAACTAAAAAATCTGGTTCGGAAGGGTTAAATACTTCCCCAAAATACTGGGGTAGTACCGAAGACACAGGCCGATAAGGTTTGGTGGCTTCAAAATATGGAGAGCCAAGATCCCCGCCGGACACCATCCGGACAACGTGTACTCTTGTGCTCTGACGTTCGATGCTACGAATGTCTCGTGAAATACGGAC
>CACWTF010000035.1 GCA_902763685.1 methanogenic archaeon
GTCTTCATCGGATATTCCCAGAATCTCGGAGTATATAAGGTTAAGAGGGGGAGATGGCCGAAAGTGACCGAAACTGAAGTTCTGAGATATATTTGAGAAAACCGTCTACCAGGGCCTTCTTTCAGACGTATCCTGTCCAAGAGATTCTCCATGGGCCCCACGCCGCATTGCCTCTTTTCACTGACGTGCTTCAGTGTTTTCAGAACGATGTTATTGCTATTATTCCCGACCTCGTTCCCACTTACGGTTTACACATACCCAGACAAGGGAAAATCTGCCTTGGCCGATAGCTAATTCCCTTATTATTGGTCTTTTTGGACATCACCTTGTTCCCAGATACGGCGTATTCCCGGATATCAGGTACGAACTGTCATAAGTTCAGAAGAGAAATCTGCTAACTGAGAACAGGAAACGGTATGGCATAAACAGTAGGAACCGTGTACTAACTGTCATACTCAAGGAAAAAAGACAATACATCTACCGCAAGAATTTCTGCATGTTCTACGTCATCAAGGAAGAGGTGAAGACCGTAAGAATCATCAAAGTCGCGTATTCACCGAGCAATCTTGACGAAGAATGACCGATTCCGCATCCGAACAACTGTTATTTACCGTTAACCACTTGTACGGGCCATGGTAGACATCGCCGTTTGCGAAATGGAGTCCAAGAACGCTCCCTGCAAAGCACTGAAACTCCAGCTTGTCAAAGTCATGGTCAACAAGGAGGACTTCACCGATCTCCAGGAATTCGACGAGATCGTGACCATCGAGGATGCCCAGAAGACATTCCCCGACTTCGAGGCCTTCAAGAAGAGGAACAGGTTCAGCGAGAAGAACGCGTTCTACCTCTTCGAGAAGATCAAGAACGACGAGGATGCCGCCGTACTCAAACCCTACGTTAAGAAACGCCCCAACGGATGGGTCGACCTGACCAAGATCAGCGATGCCGACAAGGAGAAGGTCATGGCCAACTGCAGCGAGAGCGACCGCATCAACGCATGGGACAACCTCACCTTCGACGAGATGGATGCGGCATGTGCCAGCTGTCCCCTCGCATGGAACAAGGGAAAGGACTGCATCGGTACCTTTGGTCCCGAGACCTCCGGACTCCCGGCCATCGCCGAGAAATACGGATGCCCCATCGTGGCCTCCGCTATCGAGAGTGCCGCCAGCCACAAGAAGTTCTCCGCCGAGGATGCCAAGGAGCTCCTCAGGGAGGCTGAGGTCCTCAAACCCGTCCTCATCCAGGAAGGCAAGATGGCGGCCCACCGCTACTCCGGTCCCGTGGAAAGAATGGAGACCATGGCCAAGGCATGCATCGCCGAGGGCTGCGGATTCTTCTTTATCTGAATCAAAACAGGGCCTTCGGGCCCTACTCATTCCTTCTCAGCGATCTCCAGTATGTGGGAGACCAGATTCTTAAGACCCTTCATTCCGAGGATGTCCTTGCGGTAATCGTCGTAACCCGTCTTGAAGGAAGTGAGAGGACAGCTGCCGATGACGAGCATCTCGTTGTGGAGCATCCAGTACACGAGCTCGTTGTAGGCCGCGTCCGCACCGTCATGCTCCGCCACGGAGATGACCGCACCGTACTTGCCGTGCAGTCCCCTGTCGCCTTTCGAGAGGACAAGAGCTGCCTTCTCGAGGAACAGTTTCATGACTCCTGGGACTCCCGCTGCATAACCCGGGGCGGCCAGAATGATGAGGTCGGCCTGCCTCATGACCTCGAGTATCTCGTTGGTGCCGTCGGCCTCGTCCATGCAGCGTCCGTCGCCCCTCATCTCGCAGGTACGGCAGGCGTTGCAGGCGTTGAAGTGATACTCGTAGAGCGGGACGTGCAGGGTCTCCACCCCGCCTTTCTCCAGTTCTTCGATGATGTCTCCCACGATGTTGCCGGTGCTTCCGATAGGGCGGGCACTGCCGTTGAGGATGAGGGCTCTCATACCACTCACAATCCCCATTCAGGATTTATGCTCTTCGCAGGGTACGGCCCCGGTCTCGATTATATACAGGATGTTGTCGTCATCGTCGAAGAAGGATGTGGCGACACCCATGGGCAGCCTCTTGGGATCCATCTTGAACCTCACGCCTTCGTCGATCATACGGCGGTGGAAGTCATAGGGTTCCGCCACACCGATGAATATCCCGGTGTCGATACCGGTCTTATCGGAACGGTAGATACGCAGGGTGGCATGGTCGCGTCTGACCACCGCCTCCTCGGGTCCTGAATAGAGGACCTTCATCATCAGGATATCACGGTAAAAGGCCACGGCTCTCATAGGATCCTTCGAAGGTACGCTGGACATGAAAATGTTCTCCGGCAGTCCTTCCTCTGTGTAGGTGAAGTTTCCTCCGTGCGGATCTCCTATGGGCATACCTGCCGAATCAACACCCAGACTAATATAGTAAACCATAAGCCTATATGTGACGGAACCGTTCCGAGCCTCAGGAGAATACCATGAGCAAACCCATGTTCACTGGAGAAGAAATCGAGGAGGAGACCAGGCGTCTTTACACCCTCGAGAACATCAAACACGTCATCATCGTCATTTCGGGAAAGGGAGGTGTCGGAAAGAGTACTGTCTCCTCCAACATCGCGGAATCCCTCTCCATGCAGGGATTCGTGACCGGAATCATGGATCTGGATATCACCGGACCCAACATCCCCAAGATGTTCCACATCGAGGACGAGAGGCTCACAGTGGACGACAACAGGCTGCTCCTTCCCGTCGAGGTACCCCCTTCCCTCAAGGTGGTCTCCATGGCATTCCTGCTCCCCAGCAGGGACTCCGCCCTCACCTGGAGAGGTCCCGTCAGGTCCAGTGCCGTACAGCAGTTCATCGAGGATGTCAACTGGGGCCCCCTGGACTACCTGATCATCGATATGCCCCCGGGAACCGGAGATGAGGCACTTTCCATCATCCAGCTCATCCCCAAGGCCGACGGTACCGTCATCGTCACCACCCCCCAGGATGTCTCCCTGCTCGATGCCAGGAAGACCGTCACCTTCTCGGCCCTTGCCAAGATCCCGATCATCGGAATCGTGGAGAACATGAGCGGATTCGTCTGCCCCCACTGCGGCGAGGTCACCAACATCTTCAAGTCCGGCGGAGGAGAGGATGCGGCCAACCAGCTCGGCATCCAGTTCCTCGGACGCGTACCCCTCGAACCCGGCGTCGTCCTTTCCGGCGACAAGGGAATGCCCGTCGTAATTGCGGAACCCGACAGTGCTTCCGCCAAGGCATTCAACACCATCACCAAGAAGATCATCAACACCATCGAGAACGACCAGGCCTACCTGGAAGCTCAGAAGAAGAAGGCAGAGGAGACCAAATGAAGGTAGGCGTAATCGCCGAAGGGGATTCCCTGGATGCACTGGTCGGAGAGGACTTCGGCCACGCACCATTCTTCCTCATCGTCGACCTCGACACCTACGACTACACCGTGGTGGAGAACGAGTACGCCAAGGGCGACGGTGCCGGTTACAAGGTGGCCAACGCCATCGTCGGTCTCGGAGTGGATGCGGTCATCGTCGGCGGCATCGGCACCCACGGTCTGAAGATCCTCCAGGACGCCAACATCCGCGTATGGTATGATGCGGACGGTACCGTGGAGGAGAATCTGGACGACCTGAAGAACAGGATCGCCCTGGAAAAGAAATTCGAAGGGAAACAGTGAGGGTCAGCCCTCACACTCCCTGCTTGTTCCCCCAGATTATCTTGTGGAGCTGGGGGAGCACCATCACATCGAGCTTTTTGGAAACGACTTCCTCGGCAAGCGACCTTATGTCCAATCCGCCGACGGCACTGAATATGATGTTCGTATCGACGGGGTGCTCGCGGATGAATCTCTCCGCATAATCGAGATCTGCCCTGTCGGCGATGACGAACTTGAGCTGATCCTTCTTCGACAGAAGGGTGAGGTTGGGCAGGAACATACGGTCCTGCATACCCGATGAGGGACATTTGATGTCCATACTGATGATTATGTTCCCGCTCTTAGGAACCGCGGAAAGGTCCTTGGAACCGTTGGTCTCCAGGACCACGGTCTTGCCTGCCTTCACCAGCTCCGAGAGCAGTTCGGGAGCATCCGCCTGTTCCAGCGGCTCGCCGCCGGTGAGACACACGTTCTCCACATCACCGATGAGTGCCAAGATATCCGGGATCGACATCTCCTCGCCCTGATCGTATGCCTGCGAGAAGGCAGTATCGCACCAGGAGCAACGCAGGTTGCACCCTGCGGTACGCACGAAGTAGGTCAGACGTCCGATCTTTAGCCCTTCGCCCTGAAGGGAGAGGAAATGCTCCACGACCCTCACTGCTGGACACCGTCCGCGTAGGGGATCTCATCTTTGTAACCGGCCTGTCTGAATCCCTCCAGCCTCAGTCTGCAGGAATCGCAGTGTCCGCAGGCTTTCTCCCCTCCGTTGTAACATGACCATGTGAGTTCCAGAGGAGCCCCGAGTTTCTTTCCGAGACGGACGATGTCCGCCTTGGAACTGTGAAGGATGGGGAGCATAATCTTGATGGGGTGACCCTCGACACCGGTCTTGGTACCCTTGGCGAGCATCTGCTCGTAGGCCTCGAAGAACTCCGGGCGGCAGTCGGGATAGCCAGAATAATCGACCACGTTCGCTCCGATGTAGATACGGTCCGCATCGACGGACTCGCACAGTCCCGCGGCGATACTCAGGAATACTATATTCCTTGCTGGCACATACGTTATGGGTATCTCGGCGGCGAGATCCCCCTCCCTGTCCATGGGGACGTCTATGTCATCCCTGGTAAGGGCGGAACGGAAGGAACTGAGGTTGAGGTCTATGACGACGTGGCTGACCCCGTAATGCTTGCAGACGTTCTCCGCGGACACGAGTTCCTTGGTATGCCTCTGTCCGTATCTGAAACTGAGAGCAGTGACCTTACACCCATCGGCGATCGCCTGGGCAAGGGTCGTGGTGGAATCCAGTCCGCCCGACAGCAGTACGACAGCGTTCGGCATCAGAGCACCACCGTGTACCAGGCGGTCTGCCCGCGCTCCTCGTCGAGACCGACCGAGAGGGACCTGACGTTCTTGGGGATCTTTACCTCCCTGACCATACGCTCGGCCATCATCTTGGTCATCTCCTCGGCGGTGGTGGTGGGGACGTCGAGATACCTGACGTCCATCTTGGGGAACATGTACCTCTTGCCGTTGCACTCCACGTGGACCTCATCGCCTTTCTCTTCGATATGCACGATCTTCGATCTGACGGGAAGGAGCACCGCGTGATCCATCTCATCCATCATCTTCCTGAGCAGTTTCTTGAGATCGACGAAATCCATGAGCATCCCGTCCTCTCCGATGTCCCCCTCGAGGCGGAGCCTCAGCACATAGCTGTGGCCGTGGAGTCTGGAGCACTTCTCGTGATTGGGTATGAAGTGGCAGGCGGAGTACTTGATCCCAGCGTGTTCGCCGTCGATCTCCAGTATGCTCATTCCTTCATCCCCGCAAGTTTCATCGCAAGGATGATGCAGTCGGTGAAATCGGTCTTGACGCGGGAGGTATCGACGAATACCTTGTCGCTGTTGATGAGGGGTGCCCCGAATGCGGGAGCGTTCCCGATGAAGTGCATGGTCCTGAAGATCAGGTTGCCGGTGATCCCGTTGGGTGCGATGATGAGATCCGCCTCGTCGACAGCATCCTCCAGGAGGATCTGGGCATCGTAGGCGTCGTAACCCTTCTTGTTGAGACGTTTGACGATCTCCATGGCATCGGTGATGGTCTCGTCAACCACATCCAGCCTTCCGAGGTCCTCGTCCCTTCCGCCGGACATGACCGCTATACGGACGCTGCCGCACCCGAGCTTCTTCATGAGGGCTTCGGAACGGACCGCCATATCGATACGGTCCTCGACACTCCAACCCTCGTCGATACCGACAGGGGCGACGAAGATGGCCTTGTCGCGGTAGCCCATGATGACCACCCTTTCGAGGATCTCGAGACCCAGGGCTTTCTTTATCAGAGGAAGGAGCTTGGAGGAGGACATGTCCCCGCGGACGGCTGCGTCGATCACGCCGTTCGCCAGGTCATCCGCCAGCTTCTGGGGATCGCGGTAGATTATGACGTTGGGATTGTTGAGGGCACGCACGCTGACCTCTACGAATTTGGAATCGGGGGCACAGCCGATTCCCACCTTCACGTTCGGAAGGTCCTCGTCCAAAAGAATATCGGACTTAAGCATACCCAGAATATCAAAAAATGATTATTTAGTAGTATTGTGGGCGATTCTCAAATGGAATCGAAAACGTACTCATCCCAGGTACGGAGACCCAGCACTATCTCCGCTTCGGGTATGGTCAGCATGGGGCGGTCGTATCTGACCGAATCGTCCATGGCTATCCTCGGACAGGCGGTATTGACGTAGGCGTCCACCCGGTAATGGATCAATGCGGCAGGCGTGATCTCGTCGGTGACCAGACGGTACACGGTCTTGCCTGCGGCTCTGAGTTTCTCCTCTATCGCATCGGCGGCATCGGCACGGCACTGACCGATCTTCCCGCATACGATGACGAGGTATGCCTGTGCCTTCTCCGCGGCACAGATGGCGGCGAAGCGTTTCCTGAGTATCCGGTCCCTCTTATCGTCCACGTTCCTGAACTCGCCGGTGACCGGATTGAGGATGGAGACCTCCTTCTTCAGACCGAAAGCCGCGGCCAGAGGATGGAAGTCGCCCTCTCCGAGGAAGAGGAAGCCGTCGACATCATCCTGTACGGCGACGGCGGACGAACAGTTGCATCCGAGCACCTGTCCGGGGTAGAATATGCGTCCGTCGCCCTTGCCGATGGAGACGGTCCTTCCCGATGCCTCGAGGATTTCCTTCGCCTTGGGAAGGAGATGTACGTACTGCACCGAAGCTAAAAGACCCAGGCGCTGCGGGAGCCGGTCGATGCAGGCCTTGAGCGACTTCTCTATCTCCACGTTGGCACGGGCCTCGATGTACAGGACATTGTCGTCCTGAGGAAGGTTGGGGATGGGAGAGTGGCCGAAGTGTACGAGTGCTTCCGCATATCTGCGGTAGTCGGTGAAAAGGTCGCAGGCACCGTAACAGGGGTACCCTAGAATCACTACTTTGGCTCCGGTATCTTTGAAAATGATATCCGAAAGTTCAGTGGCCCGGAGCTTGAGCCCTTCCGGAAGCTGGAGAGCGACAGAGGCGAAGCCCCTGCCGCGGATCCAGCTTTCGATTGTGTCAATTTGTAAGTCGAACAGCATCAGCGGATGAGTTCCTGGCCCCTCTCTACATCGACGTAGCAGGGGGACGGGAGCTTCATGGACGCCCTCCAGAGGGCGTTCCTGACTGCCTTGGCGTTGGCGGCCTCGGTGTAAACAGTGTAGATTGCCTGGTTGCACTCGAGCCTGGCTGCGGTTCCGACGGTCTTTCCGAATGCACGGCGCATTCCGCTGGATACACGGTCTGCTCCTGCTCCGGTTGCAAGCTTGTTCTCCCTGAGGACGATGTGGGGGTATGCCCTTACCTTGAAGTGGTAGGTCTCGGTGGAGAGCTTGGAAAGGACCCTGTTGGCGGCGATACGTCCTGCCTCGATGGCAGTGTGCCTGACCTGGACACGGTTCTTTACTTTGAGAGTGAATACGACAGGGAACTCGGCTTCTTTCTTGACGTTTCCCATTTCGAACTGGCTGATCCTTACAGCGGGAACTCCACCCATATACTCGCGGCGAGTATAGGCCATTCCCGTGATCCTTCTGTACATCGATGCTGGCTTTCTTACCATAGATGACACCTTTTAATTGTGAATGGACACCCAAACTCCAAACGCTATATTAACCTATTGATGAAAACGGCGTTCCGGAGACCTCTCTCATTAATACTATACAAAAAGAAAAGCACGCCCCCGTAAAATACTTTATATGGGTCTTTCGGTAGTGGGGGTCGATAGAATGGCCAAACATATCGCCCGCAAGGACCTCCGCAAGCTCGGCGACGAGCGTGTGGGCATCCTTGTCCAGCTTTCGCGGGAAGCCGTGAAGGAAGGCTACAACGACCGCGCCAGACGCTACGTCGAACTCGCCCGTGCGATATGCGGGAAGGCCCAGACGGAAATGCCTCGGGATTTCAGATACTGCAGGAAGTGTCTGCTCCCCCTCGTCCCCGGGATCAACTGCAAGGTCAGGCTGACCGGCAGCAAGATCGTCTCCGAATGCGGATGCGGAACAGTTTGGCGTATGCCGTATCTCAAGGAGCAGAGAAAATGACCGAGAGCAAGGCAAGGAAGGAACTCATCAGACGCGCACTAGAGATCGAACCCACCGTGCACGTCGGAAAGGACGGTGTCGACGACGCCCTCAACAACGAGGTCGTACAGCAGCTCAAGAAGAAGCGCCTCATCAAGATCAGGGTGCTCAACAATGCCGAGAGCGACACCAAAGAGGTAGCGGAAGAAATCGCCGCAGCCACCAACTCAGTAATAGTCGATGTCCGCGGAGGAGTCATCATCCTCACGGACAAAAGAACATGGGACTCACAGTGCCAGAAGAAAACCGCTTGAAAGGTGAAAGTCAATGCTTGATATAGAAATCATAAGGTCCAACCCCGACAAGATCAGGGAGATGCTCATCCACAGGAACAAGGACACCGCCATACTCGACAGGTTCCTCGAGGCCGACGGAAGGTGGAGGCAGCTCACCCAGGAGAACAACCAGCTCAGAAAGGTCAGGAACACCGTCTCCCAGGAGATCAGCAAGATGCCCAAGGGAGCTGAGAAAGACAAGAAGATCGCCGAGATGCGCGAGGTCGGGGACAAGATCAAAGCCAACGACGACGAGATGGCCAAACTGGAAGAGGTCCGCAACGACTGCATCCTCAACATCCCCAACATCCCCGCCGACGATGTGCCGATAGGAAAGGACGACACCGAGAACGTGGTCGTCTACGAGTGGGGAGAGAAGAGGAAGTTCGACTTCACCCCCAAGGATCACGCACAGATCATGCTCGACCTCAACATGGTCGACTTCGAGAGGGCCGTGAAAGTGGCCGGTTCCGGATTCTACTGCCTGAAGGGCGACGGTGCCAGGCTCGAGAGGGCACTCATCTCCTTCTTCCTCGACATGCACAAGAAACAGGGTTACACCGAGGTGTTCCCCCCTGTGGTAGTCAACACCGCCGCCGTCACCGGTACCGGACAGTACCCCAACCTCAAGGATGACATGTATTGTCTGGAGAGGGATGACCTGTGGCTTAACCCCACCGCCGAGGTCCCTGTCACCAACCTGCTCCAGGACGAGATCCTCACTAAAGAGGACCTCCCCCTCAAGCTCACCGCTTACCTCCCCTCCTTCAGGAGAGAGGTCGGAAAGCACGCCGACACCAACGGAATCATCCGTGTCCACGAGTTCAACAAGGTCGAGATGGTAAGGTTCGTGGAACCCTCCACCTCCTGGCAGGCACTCGAGGAGCTCAGGGGCGACGCCGAGGAGATCGTCAAGGCACTCGGACTTCCCTACCATGTGCTCCTTCTCTGCACCGGGGACCAGAGCTTCTCCTGCGCGAAGTGCTACGACATCGAACTGTTCGCACCCGGAAGCGGAAGGTGGCTCGAGGCCTCCTCCTGCTCCAACTTCCTGGACTTCCAGGCCAGGCGTGCAAGGATCAAGTACAGGCCCGAACCCCACCTCAAGAGCGAGTTCGTCCACACCCTCAACGGATCCGGAATGGCCCTCCCCAGGACCATGGTCGCCATCCTCGAGAACTACCAGAATGCTGACGGAAGCGTCACCATCCCCGAGGTTCTCAGGCCCTACATGGGCGGTCAGGAAAGGATCGAAGCTCCCAAACAGAAGAAGAGCTTCTGATCCCAAACATTATCAAAAACAGGTGTCTGGGTATTTTACCTGGACACCTCAGATTTCCATCTTTTCGAAGTCTTCGAGGATCTTGCTGACGCCGATCCTCTCGCCCTTTCCTTCGGTGATGAGTTTCCTTCCGATGGTCTGCTTCGCATCGCGGAGGATCTTGGACGATATGCCGTATTGGGTGGAGACGTAAGCCTCGATCCATGCGGCGAGGTGGTCGCATGCCTTGATAGATGCCCAGTCCCTGCGGAGACCTTCGATCTCCTCGAACGGCCTCAGGGACATGACCTCCAGCTCCTCCAACCAATCGGCGGGTATGAGCGGCTGGACCTTCTCGGCGAACATATCAGACTCGATGTTCCCGATCAGTTCAGGGAGATCGTCCGAACTGTTCTTCACCGGGGTGATCACATCCTTGGTGAGTACTTCGGGAAGGTCATGGAACAGCCCGCTGTAGAAATCGTTGTAGATCTGTACCCCCTCGATACCGTGGTCCAGGTCGTTGAGGTATACCGCATTGGCGACGAAGACGCAGTGCCCCAGGACGGTGGTCTTCGGTTCGCGGGGGGTCCTTGCCCACCTCTGCTGGCACCTAAGCTGGCCGACGAGATTGACGAACAGCGTAAGGGGATCGTTGCGGTCCCTGAGACGCTCCATCCCGACCAGGCCGATGTTCATAAACCTCTCCACCTGTTCCTCTATCTCCTTCTTGGTACCTTCGATACCGTAGGAATTGCGGTTGACGTCGTAGATAAGGTCGAATTCGTAACGGGTGGCCAGATAGTGTGCCGCACGGACTATGTCGTCCTCCTTCGAATCGTTCTCGGAATCGAGATACTCCCTGAACCTCTGCAGGAATCCGGGATCCATGTCGGGGACGAGTCTGCGGAACTCGTTGAACGCATAATCGTTGACCTCGGCCTTCCTGTCCTTCATGATCTTGTAGTAGACCGGGGGCTTCAGATCGGTGATGGCGATCCTCTGGATGAAAGCGAAAAGATTGTGTTCGATGAGCTTACGCCAGTCTATGGCGGTGCCCGCCGATTCCTCGCACTTGGCCAGCACCCATTCGATGATGGCCTTGTGGGCCTGCTTGTCCAATTCGGTGAGATCGACGGTACGGAAATGGTCGTTCCACCTGTGCATGTTGGCGGAATCGAAGATGTAGTACAGCATCGCCGCGTTCAGATTCCTCTTCTCCGTGTTCAAGGACGCTCCTCCTTTATTCCGGCATCCGTGAGGTCACAGTATTCGGTATCGTCAGCGAACCCGGTCCCGCCGGTCATGTCGTAACAGTAATCGTCGTCCGGAACCCCTCTGAGACCCTCGCGGATGGATTCTGCGGCCTCGTAGTCATCGAACAGGGGCCTGCGTCCGCGGATATCCAGATGGGACAGGACCACGCCCGCGATGATCATCGCCACTCCTATGTACAACGCATACGGACTGATGCCCCAGCTGACATAACCCACCCAGTCGAGCATTCCCAGGAACGCGGCCAACGCACCTATCGCCATGACCGCGATGAGGACCAGAGGATTCAGACGAACCATGCTCCGGGGTATACCGTGCCGAATAATAAAGCTGAGTCATGACAAGTGCCAGCTATCATTATAAACGGATTCCAACATACCGACCCCATGAACAAAGGCATGAAAGTGTCGGACAGACTCCAGGCTATCCCCATGTCCGGGATCAGGAAGATGTTCGACCTGGCCAAACCCGACTCGATCAACCTCGGCCTGGGAGAGCCCGACCTCGAACCCCCCATGACCGCGATCGATGCCATGGACAGGGCAGCCAGGTCCGGGAAGAACAAATACTCCCCTACCGCAGGCATCCCCGAACTCAGAGAAGCCATCGCGGAGTACCACCGCGGATACAACCCCGGACTGAAAGCCGGCAACGTCCTTGTCACGCCCAGCGGATCCACGGCCCTCCTCGAGATCACCCAGGCATTCATCGACCCGGGGGACGAGGTGCTCGTACCCAGCCCCGGCTTCGTCATCTACGCCCCTCACGCCAAACTGGCGGGCGGGACCCCCGTGGAGTACAGGCTTACCGAAGGCGATTTCCAGCCCGATATCGACTACATCCAGGACAGGATCACCTCGAAGACCAAGATGATCGTCGTCAACACCCCGTCCAATCCTACCGGCGGAGTCCTCACCGAGGAGAACCGCAACGCATTGGCGGACATCGCGAAGGATAAGGGGATCATGATCCTCTCCGACGAGGTCTACGCACCTTTCATCTACGAAGGCAAACACAGTTCTTTCCTGCCCTACCTCGACAGGGCGGTCGTCGCCAGCGGATTCTCCAAGATGATGGCGGTCACCGGATGGAGACTCGGCTACACCATCGCCAACGAGGAGGTCATGGATGCACTCGTCAAGATGCAGTACCATGTATGTGCCAGCCCCAACATGCCCGCCATGTACGGGGTCACCGAGGCACTGCCCACCATCGAACCCTACCTCGAGAACGCGAGGAAGGTATACAAGGCGAGACGCGACCTCATCACCAAGAGGATCAACGAGATCGACGGCATGGAACTGATCGCCCCCAGGGGAGCGTTCTATGCCTTCCCGTCGTTCGACCTCGACATGAGCTCGCAGGAACTCGCCGGCGAACTGGTGAAGAACGGACTCATCTGCACCCCCGGTTCCGCGTTCGGTACCTTCGGCGAAAAACACCTGAGGTTCTCCTACGCCGCCAGCGAAGACAAAATCAATAAGGGTATGGACATACTCTCGGACGTAATCAGAAAGATCAAAGGTGGAAGGATATGAGCGACGAAGATTACAATCCCAATGCAGCTCTCTTCTCCGGTGAGGAAGGAGAGGAGAAAAGCGAGGAACAGGAAGCTTTCGAATACGTCTACGGAAGGAACCCCAACAGGGTCAGCGCCCTCAACGACCTGTGGTTCGAGAATCTCATGACCAAGATCAAGGAGATGGAACTGCCCAACGAAGAGGCCAAGATGAAGATGATCTTCAAACTGACCGCGGGCGGAATCCTTGACATGCTCGGCGATTCCCAGCCTCCGGGAGTGGCTCCCGAAGTGATGTCCGACCTCGATATGTTCATGGGTCTGGCACTCACCAATATGAGATTCAAGGTGGATCTCCTCGGAGAACAGAACAAGGCCCTCAAGAGCATCGATCCGGACAAGTTCGAGAGCGATGAGGAATATGTGAAGGCCCTCTCCGATGCCGAAGACGCCTGGTGGGATATCGGTCAGCCCCTCCTCGACATGAGGAACCCCCGCGATGCCATCAGAGAGACCCTCAGAAAATACGGATTGGAATGAAATCTGTAACCACGTCGGCACCCGGTAAGTTCGTTATCCTCGGAGAGCATGCCGTAGTCTACGGCAAGCCCGCGATAGCCCTCGCCATGAACATGCGTTTCACCATGAGGGCCCACCGCAGCAACGAATTCAAGATCAACGGTGCTCCCGCGAACCCGCACAACATGAGCCCTCACATGAGGTACCTCTCGGAACTCCACGGGAACATGCCGATGTCCATCTTCATCGACGGAAGGGTGCCTTCCGGTTCGGGTTTGGGATCCTCCGCGGCACTCTCGGCTGCATACGCGGCAGCGGTGAGGGCCCTAAAACAGCTGCCCACCGACAAGGAGAGCATCGCCCGCGATTCCTTCGAAGCGGAATACGCGGCACAGGGAAGGGGCAGCCCCATGGATACCTCTGCCTCCGCCCAGGGAGGAGGCATCGCCCTCAACGTCCCCTACAAGGAAGAGGACTTCCTTTGGCATATCGAGAAGAACGGACGTGCCTGGGACATATCAAAGATAGATGTCCCCGAGATGACCTTCGTCATAGGTAACACCGAGATCAGGGCACCCACCGGCCCCCTCGTCGAGAAGGTCAGGAAATACAAGGAATCCAACAGTTTTGCCAGGAGCATCGTCGATGAGATCGGCGAGGTCACCCTCGACGGTCTGGAAGCCATCAAGAAGAACGACAAGGTGAAACTCGGTTCTCTGATGACCTACGATCATAAGCTCCTCTCCATCCTTGGAGTCTCCTGTCCCCAGCTCAACAAACTGGTGGAAGCATCGCTCCCCTATTCCTACGGTGCGAAACTCACCGGTTCAGGCGGCGGAGGTTGCATGGTGGCCCTCACCGATCAGCCCGAGAAGGTCGCAGAGGCCATCAGGCTGCACGGCGGTACCCCCTACATCGTCAGTACGGGCGTGCCCGGCGTACAGGTCAAATCCTGAATATTTTGATTAATAAACGGGGCCCGAAGGCCCCTTGAGGGTTTCAGATCAGGTCTTCGAAGCCTTCCACGACCTTAGGGAACTTCTCTTTGATGGCCTTGAGAAGGTTGTAGACGGTGACGTTCTTGATGTCAGCGGTGGAGATGAGTTTCATCAGCTGGTTGATGGTGTCGTCATCCAGAGTGGCGAGCCTCTCCTTGGCGAACCAGTTCCTGTAGAGCTTGTCCTCCATCCTGTCGCGCCACATCTTCTCGTAGGGCTGCAGGGCCTTCTTGGAATAGTCTCCGGTCTTGGCACACTCGGTAAGGACCTTACCGGCGTACATACCGGTCCTGCATGCGTGGCAGATACCTCCGCCGGTGATGGGGTCGATGATCCTTGCGGCGTCACCGACGAGCAGGATGTTGTCTGCGATGGCTCCGTCCTCGAGTCCGGGACAGGTGGAAACGAATCCGCCCATGACCTCGACAGCACAGGACTTGTCGAACCTGCTGTCCTTGGCGATGAACTGATCGAGACACTATTTGGCGAGTCCGGGCTTCTTCTTGGCCTCGGTTCCGATGACTCCGATACCGACGTTGGCGACTCCGTTGCCCTTGGGGAAGATCCAGATGTATCCTCCGGGTGCCTCGGATCCGATGATGAACTCGCAGTAGTCGGGAGCGACGTCTGCGTTCACCATCCTGTACTGGATGCAGGAGTCGATATCGTTGAGCTTGAGCTTGGTGTCGATTCCGGCCCACCTTCCTACCTGGGACTCGTATCCGTCGGCTCCGACGATACAGTCGCAGTAGATCTCGATGGGTTCTCCGTACTCGATGGCCTTGACTCCGATGAGCTTTCCGTCCTTGTCGCGGATGACGTCGGTGGCGGAGGTCCTCATCATGACCTTTGCTCCGGCGGCGATTCCGTCCCTGACCAGTGCCTTGTCGAAGAGGTGCCTCTCGAGCACGTATCCGACCTCAGCACCTGCTTTGGATTCGTCGAGCTGGAAGGTGGTCCTGTCGGGGGATTTGAGGATCGCTCCTTTCATGTCTCCCCTGATCCAGGTGGGATCGGGAGTGATTCCGACCTCGTCGAGCCAGGATTTGGATACACCCTCGGCACACCTGAGGGGTGCTCCGATCTCCGCCTTCTTCTCGATGAGAAGGGTATCGAGTCCGCCCTTGGCACACCATTTGGCGGCCATTCCTCCGGCGGGTCCTCCTCCGACGATGAGAATCTGACAGGTGATCCTCTTGATTCCGTTGACGATCTCGGTCTTCATTGCTTGGCCTCCTTGGGTTCAAGGGAGAGTGCGGTGACGGGGCAGAGTCCCACGCAGATTCCGCACCTGGTGCATTTGTCGCTGAACTGGAGAACGAAGTCGTTCAGGAAGATCGCATTGTGCGGGCAGGAGCCCACGCAACCTCCGCAGTGCAGGCATTTGTATTCGTTTACTATCATTGGATTTCACTCCTTA
>CACWTF010000036.1 GCA_902763685.1 methanogenic archaeon
TAATGATTTCGTTTGGAACACGGAAGGATCGGCGCCGGCCGATCCGAAAGTGAGGAAAAAGAATCAGGAAAACGTTTACCTTATGATTTCGTCAAAGCCGTGGGCGCATAGGCTTTATATAGGACACCTACTTACAACGCTTGCTCGTAGGAGGGTCTAACGACCCGTTAGTACTACGAGGAGGAATTGTATTGGCAGAAAAACCAACCGTAATAGCTGTGCAGAAAGCACTTGAAGGTGCAAAGAAGCGCAAATTCGTTGAGACGGTTGAGTTGGCCATCAATCTCAGGGATGTTGATCTGTCCCTTCCCAAGAACCGTATTCAGGAGGACATCGTTCTCCCCAAGGGACGCGGAAAGGCAATCAAGATCGCTGTTATTGGTGGTGGCGAACTAGCCCTGAAAGCCAAAGACGTTGCTGACCTTGTGATTACTCCCGAAGAACTCGGAACTCTCGCAGGCAACAAGAAACAGGCTAAGAAGGTCGCGAACGACATCGACTACTTCATCGCCGAAGCACCTCTCATGGCGCAGGTCGGTAAGAGGCTCGGTACCGTTCTCGGTCCCCGCGGAAAAATGCCTAAGCCCATCGCCCCCGGAGTAGATCCTGGAGCACTTATCGCAAACTTCCGCAAGTCTGTCACCGTTAGGACGAAAGACAGGAAAACTTTCCACGTTCCCATCGGAACCGTTGAGATGTCTGTTGAGGATATCGCTGAAAACGCGGACCTCATCCTGAAGCGTGTTGAGTCTCGCCTTGAAAAAGGTAAACACAACATCGATTCTGCGTACATCAAGACCACCATGGGTCCCGCAGAGAGGCTGTTGTGAGGAGGTCTAAGGATGGCACACGTTGCAAGTTGGAAGAAGGAACTCGTCGATGAGATCGTCGAGGATATCAAGAACGCACCCGTCATCGCAGTCGTTGACATGCACGGTATCCCCGCACCTCAGGTTCAGTCGATGAGGGCTGGAATGAGGGAACACGCCAAGATCAAGATGACCAAGAACAACCTTATGCTCTTGGCCCTTGAGGAGGCTTCCAAGTTCAAACCCGGAATCGAGGAACTCAAGAACGCAGTCGGCGGCCAGTGTGCGATCGTAACCACTGACATGAACGCATTCAAGCTCTTCAACAAGCTGAAGGCGACCATGTCCCCTGCACCCGCAAAGGCAGGCGATCTTGCACCCCGCGACATCGTCGTTCCCGCCGGACCGACCCCGTTCGGTCCCGGACCTATCATCGGTGAACTTCAGAAACTCGGGCTTCCCGCTCAGATTATGAACGGAAAAATAGCTGTCAAGAAGGATACCACCGTTGTGAAGCAGGGAGAGGCAATCTCCGCTGACCTCGCAGCAATGCTTCCCAAGCTGGAAATTCTCCCCATGATCGTTGGAATGGACGCACGCGCCATCTACGGTGATGGAATCGTTTACAGCAGGGACGTTCTGGATATTCCTGACGATTATTACACCACTATGTTCGCTACGGCCGCGTCCAACGCGCTCGCACTGGCAGTCGAGATTGCATACCCTGCAAAGGAGACCATGCCCATGCTGATCGCGAAGGCATACAGGAACGCTCAGGCGCTCTCTGTTGAGGCCGCGATACCGACTAAAGAGACAATTGGAGCGCTTTTTGCCAAGGCAGACAGGCAGATGCTTGCCCTTGCCTCTGCATCCGGATACACCAACGATGACCTCGCAGCCAGGCTCAGCACCTGTGCAGCAGCATCCGTTTCCGCAGCAGAACCCGTCGCTCAGGCGGAGCAGAAAGCAGACGAAGAAGAAACCGAAGAGGTAAGCGAGGAGGACGCAGCCGCGGGCCTCAGCGCACTGTTCGGATGAAATAAGGAGAGAGATTAAAATGCAGTATGTTTACAGCGCAATGGTCCTCTACTCTGCTGGAAAAGAGATTACCGAAGATGCTATCACGGCTATCCTCAACGCAGCAGGCGTAGAAGTTGACGCCGCAAAAGTCAAAGCACTCGTTGCATCCCTCGAGGGAGTCGACATCAAAGAGGCAATCGCAAACGCCTCCGTTTGTGCCGCTCCTGCAGCAGCCGCAGCCGCACCCGCAGCCGCAGCTGAGGCCCCCGCAGCAGCCGCTGCAGAGGAAGAAGAGGAGAAAGTCAGCGAGGACGAAGCAGCAGCTGGTCTCAGCGCACTCTTCGGATGAGCTTAGACTCTTTCGGAACTTCAAACGCTTTACCTCTTATCAGGGGCCTCAGGCCCCTGTAACATTTTGAACCGGTGTGTACATGGACGGAGATGAACGGCTTTCGGTGCGTTTCTCTTCAGAGGATATCGTCCTTCTGAACGAACTCGTGTACCGTCGCAGGTACGGTTCCCCGGCCGAAGCGGTATCCGCCGCAGTGAAGTCTCTCCTAGATAACGAGTTCTCCCCCGAGGAGAAGGAGAAGATCCTTTCGAAAGCGGAATCCCGCAGGGATCTGAACATCAGCGACTTCACCTCCGACGGTTCCGATGCCGAGGAGGTCCTGAAGAACGTGATCGTGCGCGGGATGGAATCCGAGAGGAAGCAGGATGACTGACACCCTCATCATCGGATACGGCGGGTTCGGATGTGCGTGTGCCCTGGATTTCGCGGAGAGCCGCGGTGCCCCGGTACTGCTGATCGATACCCATCCGCCTGCCGGCGATAAGGGGAACGTCTACGCCGATTTCATCGAGATCGGGGAGGACGAGGGTCTGGATTCCGGCCGTATATACAATGCGATGGACGGTTACCGCTGCATCCTGTTCGTATCCTCGCTGGGAGGGGAGTCATTCGGCAAGGCCTACAGGGTCATCGCCGATTGTGCGGGGGAAGTGGGGGCTCTGATGGTAACCCTCTGTACGGTCCCGTATGTCTTCGAGAGCGAACGCAGGGAGAAGGCTCTTTCGAATCTTGATTCCCTGTGTTCCGGTGTGAACAACATGTTCGTCATCGATTCGCAGTCCACGATCGACGGCAATCTGGGACCGATGGAATGCCTCGAGAGGACCAGGGGTTCGGTCGTGGATTCGCTGTCCGTTTTGTCGTACATCCTGGAATCGAAGCCTTTTAGGAGTCTGTGTCCCGATTCCGTGTACACCTTGGGTTTTGGGCAGTCGGTGGTGCCCAGCAACGCGGTCAGCGATGCGCTGGCACATCTGTTCTACAAACAGAAGCGCACCAGCGGGAAGATGATCGTGTGCAGCAAAGGGCTGCCCGATCAGATGGAATGGGAGAGGATCTGTTCCTTACTGTCGGGGTATTCCGGGGTACTGCCGGAACACACCGTCTATCCCGGATGCGGAGAGAACGGGTGCGTCCTTCTTAGTCCCATTTCTTGCCGCCGGCACGAATGATTTTGGCGGCATCTCCGAATACGCCCATGATGGTGTTGTATTCGTATTTGGTGGGGATGGAACGGCCCATCATGCGTCTGAACATGACCGTGGTCATCTCGCGTCTGGCCTCCATGTAGCCGATCTCCTCCAGGAGATCTCCGAAGAATTGGAACATGAGCTCCTTCTCATGGCTGTCCGCGGGTATGCAGCGTTTCGGGGTCTGTTCGGCTTGGAACATCTCGTACAGTACGACGCCGACTGAATGCGACAGGTTCATGATGGGATAGGTGTCGGATGCGGGGATGGTGACGAGCACATCGCATCTGTTTAGTTCGGTCTGCAGGAGGCCGATGTCCTCGCGGCCGAATACGAACGCGATCTTCTCCTGGTAACCCCTGCAGGATTCCGCGAACTCCCTGATCGGTACCGGGATGCGGGTGTAGTTCTTGTCCCCCTTGGTGGTGACCCCGCTGGTCCCGACCACGAGGAAGCAGCCGTCGATGGCTTCTTCCATGGAGGTCACGGTGACGGCGTTCTCCAGGATCTGGGAACCGTGCTTGGATCTGTTGAATGCGGTGTCTCCCAGTTCGCAGGGGTTCACGAGATAGAGTTCAGTGACATCGAAGTTCGCCATGCAGCGAGCGATGGCGCCTACATTCCCTTCGAATTTGGGGCCGACGAGGACTACGCGGATTTCCGGCATGTTAACGACCACCCACTCCCGATTGCGGTTATATCACTTTCGGGCATCTCCCCCGGTTATCTATTTATACAGACTTTTCCAGATACCTATTGAGGTGAATCGATGACGGTCTTCTACTACGACGGCGTGGCCTACCGCGGCAAGAACGAACTGCTGGCAGCCGTCAGGAACGATCTGGACTTCTGCGTGGGCGATTCCGATATAGACGATTATCTCCGTCAGACCGGCGGGGTGTTCGTCAACGGGGAGACCCTCATGACCACCGTTTCCCTCAAGCGCAACGATTACAAGGCGTACCGCGAGGTCAGGAACGAGTTCCTGGACATGATCATGTCCGAGATACGCGACGGCCTGGATACCGAGTCCCTGCCCATTCAGGTACCGTTCACGTTCAATGCCATAGAAGGTTCCGAGTGAGTCCGTAATGTATCCAACGGTTCCTCACCGACCGCATATTCTAAATGTGCCGATTGCACTGTCTGGCACGTGTCAACTCCTAAGAACCATCCGCGTTACAAATCCCTCATGGTGAGGGAGCATCTTGCAGAGATGGTGGACCAGGGTCTCGTCACCCCTACCGGACTCATTTCCCACGGAAGGGGAGAGGCCTTCGACTACCTCATGGGAGAGAGGACCATCCCACCCGCCCTCGAGGCGGAAAGGGCGGCCGCCGCCTTCCTTCTCAGGGCAAAGAAACCTATCGTATGCGTGAACGGGAACTCGATCGCACTGGAACCCAAGGGACTCATCGCCCTGGCGAAGTGCATCCCCGCCAAGATGGAGGTCAACATCTTCCACCGCACCGAGGAACGCATGCGCATGCTCATCGAATACATGGAATCCCAGGGTGCCGACGGCATACTGGGACGCGATCCCGACGCCAGGATCCCTAATCTGACTTCCGACAGGGCGCTCTGCACCAAGGAGGGGATCTTCGATTCCGATGTGATCGTGGTCCCCATCGAGGACGGCGACAGGGCCGAGGCCCTCATCGCCATGGGGAAGATCGTGATCTCGATAGATCTGAATCCCCTGTCCCGTACGTCGAAGGTCGCATCCGTACCCATCTCGGACGAGATCAGCAGGGCCGTGGAGAACATAGCCAGATTCGTCGGCGAGCTCCGCGGGAAGGACGATGAGATCGACAGTATCATCAAACACTTTTCAGCAGTCAGGACACGCAGGGACACCATCGGATACATATGCGATTCCCTGATGTCGGAATTCAAGGAGAATTGAAATGGACGAACTCGTCAAGAAAGGAAGTCTGAGGCTCCACTGGGCCTACGACCACATGCCTGTCATCCAGGAGATCGATAAGAGGTTCAGGAAGGAGCAGCCCCTGGCCGGTCTCAAGATCGGAATGGCCCTCCACACTGAGGCCAAGACCGGAATGCTCGCCGTAACCCTCGCGAACGCGGGAGCCGAGATCAGGCTCGCAAGCTGCAACCCCCTGTCCACCGACGATTCCGTCGCGGCGGCACTCCGCGAGGAGTTCGGACTCAAGGTATACGCTAAAAAATTCGAGAGCGACGAGGAGTACTATGCCAACCTCAACTCCGTTCTCGACATGAAGCCCGACTTCGTCATCGATGACGGAGCGGACCTCATAACCATGGCCCACACCTCGAGGAGAGAGGTCCTTTCCAACATCAAGGGAGGTAACGAGGAGACCACCACCGGTATCGTCAGGCTCAAAGCCATGGCCGCCGACAAGAAACTCGAGTTCCCCGTGATGGACGTCAACGATTCCAAGATGAAGTACCTCTTCGACAACAGGTACGGTACCGGACAGTCCGTCTTCGACGGATGGATGAACGCGACCAACCTCATCGTCGCCGGTAAGAGGGTCGTAGTCGCAGGTTACGGATGGTGCGGTAAGGGTGTCGAGGCGAGGATGGACGGTTTCGATGTCATGCCCATGAAGGAAGCCGTGAAGACCGCAGACATCGTCCTCACCGTCACCGGATGCAAGGACATCGTCACCAAGCAGGACTTCCTCAACATGAAGGATGGATGCGTGCTCGGAAACGCCGGGCACTTCGACAACGAGGTCTCCAAGAAGGATCTGAACGAGCTCGCGGTATCCAAGACCCAGGTGAGGGATTTCGTTGACTGCTACACCCTCAAGGACGGCAGGAGGATCTACCTCATCGGAGAGGGAAGGCTCATGAACCTCGCCGCAGGACAGGGTCACCCCGCAGAGATTATGGATACCAGTTTCTCCACCCAGGCCATGGCCATCGTGTACATGGTGGAGAACCATGACAAGCTCAGCAACAACGTCATCCCCGTCCCCGACGAGATCGACAACGAGCTTGCGATGATCAAGCTCCGCAGTCTGGGAATCGAGATTGATACCCTGACTGAGGAACAGTACAACTACATCCACAGCTGGCAGGAAGGGACCTGAAAAAGTCCGGTTGATAGGGGCAATCCCCTAGGATTAAATCGAAGGTTTGGATATATTACAGTAATAGATCGTATCAGCACCGGATCAGGGATTGGGTACAGATGAAGATCGCAATCGTCACCGACAGTTATCCCCCGCACATGGACGGCGTCATCGCCTGTGTCGATGTAATGGAGGAACTCCTTAACAGGGAGGGTTACTCCGCGGAGATCGTCGCCCCCGATTCAGGCATACCGGAGGCCCGCAGGCCCAACGTCCATTACTGCAAATCCGTGAAACTGGGTACTTACGAAGGTTACTATGTCCCGATCTTCCCGTCCCACATGAAGAAGATCCTCAGGGATATGGGGGCGGAGGTCATGCATGCCCAGGGGTACACCCTCATGACCTTCAAAGGGGTGCTGGCCGCCCACCGTCTGGGGATTCCTGTGGTCTGTACCTTCCATACCCTCGGCGGAGACGCCCTCAAGTACTATTCCCCCATCAGGCTGTCGGAGGAACGCGGCAAGAGGCTCTCCTGGGTCTATTTCCGTTTCCTTTCCAAATGGATCGATGTCATCGTGACCCCCTCCCCGGATACGGCCAGGGAGCTGAGGGAGAACGGCATCACCAACGAGATCCGTTCGCTCCCCACCCCCGTCGATACAGACAGGTTCAGGCCCGTCGATGGCAGCAGGGTCAGGGAGAAATACGGCATCCAGGACAAACGTGTCATGGTCCATGTCGGACGTGTCGCATTCGAGAAGGAGATCAACCGTCTCATCGATGTCATGCCCAGACTCGATTCCGACATCGTCCTCCTGGTCGTAGGCAAGGGCCCCGCGATGGACAGTCTCAAGCAGCAGGCCCGGAAACTCGGCGTCTCGGACAGGGTGTTCTTCGCTGGATTCGTCCCTGACGAGGAACTGACCGAGTATTACGGAGCGGGGGATATCGGGGTCATGGCATCCCGTTGGGAGACCGAGTGCCTCACCGTCCTCCAGGCCCTCGCCTGCGGACTTCCCGTGGCCTGTGCGGATGCCAGGGCACTGAGGGATTACATGAGGGACGGTTACAACGGCTTCCTCTTCGGCGAGTCCCAGGATGAGATCGTCTCCGCGATCAACAAGTGCTTCGAATCCGGACATACCCTCAGGGACAATGCCCTGAAGACCCTGGAGAACTATTCTTACGAAGCGTACAAACAGAACCTCCATAAGCTGTACGAGGACGTCATAGCCCGCCACAAGCAGCTTTCCGAATCATCCGAGAAGGAATAAATCCGCATATCTAGGAGCAAGGGTTCCGTAGTAGACATACACCGCGTTGGCGGTCCCGGTGAACGTGATCTCCTTATCCCCTTTGAAAGTGCCAGACTGATGGTCCGGTGTCAGAGAATCCCATTCGCAGACCCTGCTGGTGATGATCTTCGCCATGGTCATGTCAGGTGTCCATCCTCCGCCGAGGATCATCGCTCCGCCGCTTCCTATCTCCTTGAAAGCGAGACTGCAGCGTCCGTCCCCGTTCAGGTAACCCAGGTTGGTGACACCTGCGCTGAGGGGTGCGTTCTCCCATACCACGTTCTGTGTCAGGTTCAGGAGTTTGCTGATATCCGAACGTTCGTCGGCATAACCTGTTTCTGCATCCTCTATGTACGTCAGGCCGAATTCGGCTGAACCGTCGTCAAGCGGCTGGTCGGTCTCCCAATCGGTGAATTCGGTGCTGAGAGGTGCCGAATAATATCCGAATCTCTCGGAGGAGTACCAGTAGATGATGCCTCCAGCCTCCATCCATGTTTTGATACTGAGATCGGTGAATGATCCTCCGCTGTACCCGTACACATTCGAGGGCAATGCTCCGGAGAAGATGACCACAGCATGCTTTTTGGCGTTGGCGGTATCATCGATTATCGTTTTCAGCCCGTCCGCGTCGATGGTATCGTGGGATACGCCGGTGTACTTCAGCTGGACTGACAGTCTCTTCATCTCGTATTCCTGGTCTTCGACGTCCACGGGATAGGTGTACCTGTCGTCGAGGAAGTACGACACCTCGCGGTCCGTGTTCTCCATCTCCACCGCACATACGATGTAATCGGACTGCACGGTGGCATGCATGTCCACGGTGATCTCCGAACCGGATTTGCTCGCCGTCGCATCGAACTCGTTGGGGTTCAGGGGATAGGCCATGAGGACTCCGGCGAACAGGAACGCCAGCACGAGTGCCAAGACCACTGTGGGTAATTCTGCCTTCATATCCTGTGTTCCTCCATGCGGTAGGGTCTGAAACGATATACGAACAGTAGGACGGTACCGATCAGCTGGGTAGCCGCCCCTATGGTGCAGAACAGCAGCTGCCAGATGCTGTAGTCGCCGATGACGACCCCTCCCGTGACGTACATCTTCGTGAGATCGATCACAAGGTCCATGCTGATGAGGTCGGTGTACTGGGCGATGGATACCAGCAGCGCCGCCGGTCCTTCCACCATCACGATGAAGAATGCCGATCCGAAGGAGATCAGCAGATAGGGGGTGATGTACCTCCTGTCGTAGATCATAGCATAGGTCACGATCAGCGGGAGGATCATGATGAGGTATTCGGGCATGGGGACCCAGAGGAAGCAGGCCGCTATGGCAAGGGTGCCGACCATCATGCCGAGCTTCATCTCGTCTTCCAGCGTCGAATGGTAGAGTTTGTATCCGAGGTAGAAAGCGACGAGCATCGCGAATCCCTGGATCCCCACTCCCACGACGTAACTGACGTGGAACAGGTCGGAGAACATGTTCGTGATCCCTCCGCTGATCACGACGAGACCGCCGAATGCAGCTAGGGCGATGAGTCCCATTATCGCGACTGATGTTTTGGCATTCAGTTTGATATTCTTCTTGGGCAGCGGGTGCTTCCTGAGGTAGAGGACGAGTGCCACGAGGACCGCCAGGGCAGGTATCAGGAGCCAGATGAGCTTACCGAATCTCCCTACGAGGTTTCCGGCGTGGTCCACCCTGCCGAAGACGACCTGCCACGTGTCCATGAACGTACCGTCCATCAGCTGCGGGGTGTAGAGCATGAAGAACACGACCAGGAATCCGAGTACGGCCCATACGAGGCTCGTAACTATCCCTTTGATGTCGCCCTTGTGCTGTCTCAGCACCAGTGCCACGAGTACCGGGAACAGGTACGCCGGGAATACCTTGAGGAGTACCGCCACCCCCCACGAGAGTCCGCCGAAGAGGTATTTCCTCTTCACGACGAAGTATACCGAGAGCAGGGAGAGCATCCCGCAGTAGATATCGAACATCCCGTGGATGCTGGATTCTATCAGGATGATGGGCGAGAGGAAGACGAGGGTGAACGCAAGGTCCGATTTCTTCCTGTCGTTGGTGAGTTCGTTCACTATCCACCTCACGAGGAAGGCACAGAGGATGTCCCCCACGATCATCATGATCTTGTAGCTGGCCAGGAACTCGATGGTCTGCAGGGCGGGGGAGAAGTCGAAGTACGGCTGCAGTGCGATCATCGCATCGCTCTGCTGCGAGAAGGTACCTATCGGCAGCAGATACGTCAGAGGGATCAGCGAGAAGGTGATCAGATATCCGAATGCGGGCCCGTAACTGTAACCGGAACGGGCATAGAATCCGTCTCCCGAGATGATATTCTCCCCGGAGCGGTACCATCCCCACGAATCCACGTTGGTCATGGGCAAAAGCAGGAATCTAAGAATCAGTCCGACGGTGAGTACGATCAGCACCGGATTTTTCAATCTGAACAGGTACTTGTCGAACGATTCGTACGTCTGGGACAGTGCCCTGCTCAGATCCATAGACTCGCATCTGTTTAGACGATATAAGTATTCTGGACGGAATCAGGTAGTTCTTTTATGGGGGAGAGCATTCATCATCCAATGAAATCAGAAACACCGTTCCTCACAGTGTACGGCCACGTCACCGTCGACCAGATCGTCTCCGTGGACCATTTTCCGGGACTGAACGAGACCGTGGACATCACTTCCAAGAAGACTACCCTCGGGGGTACCGGATCCAACATCGCCCTCACCGCCGCCAGGCTCGGTGTGCCTACCGCCTTGGCCGGATTCATCGGGGCGGATTTCCCCGGTTCCTATCTCCAGATGATGGAGGATTCGGGAGTGATCCTGGACGAGCTCGTCACCGTCGACGGCTACGACAGTTCTCAGTGCACTGTCATCAACGACGCGGGTCTGAAACAGAAGGTCATCTTCTATCAGGGGCCGCAGGGCTTCGCCACCAAGATCGGGAAGGAACTCCTCGGCAATGCCAGGAAATCCAAATACGCACATTTCTGCACCGGGGAACCGGCATATTACATCGGGCTGATGGGGAAACTGCACGGTACAGGCACCAAGGTATCGTTCGATCCCGCCCAGGAGACCTACCGTCTCTGGCAGAAGGGCCTCCTCGACAGGGCCATGCCGAACGTGGACAACCTGTTCTGCAACGATTTCGAGGCAAAGGTCCTGGCTGAGAGGCTGGATCTCGGCGATGTACTCGACATGGACAAGTCCCTGGTCGTCTGTACATACGGAGCCGAGGGCAGCAGGGCCAGGGCAGGGAAGGAGATTCTGGACATCCCGTGCATCAAAGGAAAGGATGTGGTGGATGCCACCGGGTGCGGGGATTCCTACAGGGCCGGTTTCTACGCCGGTCTCTACCACGGTTATTCCGTGAGGGATTCGCTGATCCTCGCCTCCACCGTGGCCTCATTCACCATCGAGAAGGTCGGTGCACTCACCAACACCCCCACCTGGGAACAGGTGGTCGAAAGGGCCGAACCGTATCTGGGATGATATCATGGCAGTGATTGCGATCACGGGAACGCCCGGGGCGGGCAAGACCTCTGTTTCGGAGGAACTCCGCAGACGGGGGTATACGGTGATCGACATGAACGAGCACCTCCGCAGACACGATCTGCTGGGGGAGAAGGACGTTCCCCGCGATACGTACAATGTGGACATGGAGGCCCTGAACGACTCACTGGAGGAATACCGCAGGATGCCCGGAATAGTGTTCTTAGATTCGCATCTGGCACATGAATGCGACTGCTCCCGCATCATCGTACTGAGGTGCAGTCCGCAGGTACTCGCGGGGAGACTCAGGGCAAGGGGGTACTCGGACGCCAAGGTCAGGGAGAACGTCCAGGCAGAGATTCTGGATGTGATCCTCTGCGAGGCCACCGATTCTGATATCCCTGTCAACGAGATCGACTGCACCGAAGGGACCCCGTCCGATGCAGTCGATTTTATAGAACGGATACTTAACGGAGAGACAGAGATATGTCCGCCGGGTTCGGTGGACTGGTCCGGAGAGATGGAAGAATGGTTCTAGACAAGCACAGAGCGGACGCGGAGTTCACACTCGCCCCTGTTGCGAGAAGGTTCATCAACGTAAATCCCAACACTATTTCCTGGCTCGGCCTCATCATGGCGGCGGTCAGCGGAGTTCTTCTGTATCTCAGCTGGGATTACCACCTCCTCCTGCTGTTCTCCGCCATCGCCGTGATCGTCTCCGGATATTTCGACGCACTCGACGGTAAGATCGCCAAACTCGCCGGCAAATGCTCGGTCAAAGGCGACTATCTGGATCATGTCTTCGACAGATACGCCGATATGTTCATGATCGCAGCCATCGCCATAAGCGGCTGGTGCAACACCACCGTTGGACTCCTTGCCGTGATCGGTGTGCTCCTCACTTCCTACATGGGTACCCAGGCCCAGGCCGTGGGTGCCAAGAGGCTTTACGACGGTCTTCTGGGCCGTGCCGACCGTGTGGTGCTCTGCTTCCTCTTCCCCATAATCCAGGGAGTGATGTGCATCCTCGGGTACTCCCACATCGTCATCGGCGACTACATGATCTCCTGGCTGGAGATCATGATGATCTACTTCGCCGTCGTCGGAAACATAACCGCTATCCAGAGGGGAATCATCACCTGGCGTAACCTTTCCGAAGCGGAAGAGAAGAAAGAGTGAATCACTCGTCTTCCTGACGTCTGCCGAACGGCTTACCTGCTTTGATCCTGTAGTAGTTGAGCGGGTGCTTTATGTGTTCGCACAGAGGGTCAGGGTTGAAACAGATGCCGTTGGTCTTCATGGTGGCGCATTCCGGCGGGGTGTAACCGTCGGTACCGTTGAGTTCGCCGGTGATGTGCTTGATCTGGTATTCCGAGACCGCTTCGTTGAAATCGGGGGATACCGCGAAGATCGCGATGATCTGCTGATAGGTCAGACCGAGGGCATGAAGGAACGATACCAACGCGAATCTGGCACTGTGCGGGAGGTTCTGTCCTGCCTGTGCCATCTCGATGATGGCCTTGATGCAGGGCGGCACGAACTCGTCCTTCATGCCCTCGCCGTTGGTGGGATCCATGCGGTTCTTAGCTTCGGCGAGCACCGCGTTGATTTTGTTGATGTCCGCCTGCAGGAACGTCCTGAATTCCTCCGGGACCTTCAGGGGGAGTTCGCTCTCGATCCTGCTGCGGTAAGCGTTCTGGATCAGCCTCACCAGTTTCTCGGCGGGAAGGCGGACGTATCCGTCCTTCACGTTCATGTTGATGAGTTTCCACTCCACCGCCTTCATCACATAGGAGAACCTCAGGAAATCGGCGAAATGGAGGTTCATGGTCCCGTCGTTGTTGAGCTGGGCGTTGATCTCCAGCTCCTCGATGATGATCGGGAGGGACTCGCGGTCCTTGGAAAGGACGGAATTCATGTGTTCCGCTTCCGCCAGGGCGTACCTCTTGGTGAGCAGGCGGTCGTCTATGCAGGACACTAGCATCCTCGCATAAGGGTAAGAGAGGACCTCCATCAGACGGCTGTAATCGTTGGTCAGGGAGTAGTCTGGCACTGTGTGGTTCTTGAGTGCACCCATCACCCTGTCGAGACCCCTCTTCCTGGCATCCGCGTAGTTGGCTCCTTCCAGCAGCATCTCGATACCTTGGGAATGTTCTTCCGCGAATTCGGAAGCACCCCTGAGGAACGGATATCTTGCTGCACGAAGGCTGTCCATGTTACCGCATCGTGTGCAATCTTAATAGATTTAGCTTTTTGCGTTTGTCACCTTTTAATACGTGTGCGCGATTATACAGCAGAGAGAATCCGCATGTCCAAGAAGATTTACACCTGTTTCAGTACCGATGTCATCCACGACGGGCATCTGAACATCATCAATGTGGCGAAACAGTACGGCGACGTCTACGTAGGAGTGCTGTCGGATTCCGCCACCGTCAAATACAACAAATTCCCGACCATCCCGTTCGAGGAGAGGGTGGAGATGATCAAGGCCCTCGACGGCGTCAAGGACGTCCTGGTACAGGACGACGTCATGTACGACAAGATCGTCGAGCAGCTGCACCCCGATTACATCATCCACGGCGACAACTGGACCAAAGAGCCCCTGAAGGCACTCCGCGACAACGCGGAGAAACTGCTCTCCGCATACGGCGGCAAGGTCATCGACGTCCCTTACACCTACAACGAATCCGTGAGGCGCATCGACCGCAAGATCAACGAGAAGCTGTCGATGCCCGAGTACAGGCGTAAGAGGCTGAAACAGCTCATCGGCATCCGCCCCATCGTCAAGGCCATGGAGGTCCACAGCGGTCTCACCGGACTCCTCGTGGAGAAGACCGTCGTAGAGAGGGAGGGCGAATTCGATCAGTTCGACGCCATGTGGCTGAGTTCCCTCTGCGATTCCACCGCCAAAGGAAAACCCGATATCGAACTGGTGGACATGACCTCCCGTTTCAAGACCATCGACGATATCATGGACGTCACCACCAAGCCCATCATCTTCGACGGCGACACCGGCGGGCTCATCGAGCACTTCGTATACATGGTCCACACCCTCGAGAGGATGGGTGTCTCCGCAGTCATCATCGAGGACAAGACCGGACTGAAGAAGAACTCCCTGTTCGGTACCGAGGTGGAACAGACCCAGGACGACATCGAGCACTTCTGCGAGAAGATCCGTGCCGGTAAGAGGGTGCAGATCACCGACGAGTTCATGATCATAGCCAGGATCGAGAGTCTAATCCTCGAGAAAGGGATGGAAGACGCACTCACCCGTGCGAAAGCGTTTGTGGCTGCGGGAGCGGACGGTATCATGATCCACAGCAGGAAGAAGGATCCCGCCGAGATCCTGGAGTTCTGCGACCTGTTCAGGAAGGAGGACAAGACCACGCCCATCGTCGTGGTGCCTTCATCGTTCAACGTGGTCACCGAGGAGGAACTCGCCGAGCACGGCGTGAACATCGTGATCTACGCCAACCAGCTCACCCGCAGTGCGTTCCCCGCCATGGAGCAGACCGCCAAGGACATCCTGAAATACCACCGTGCCAAAGAGGTGGACAGCAGGCTGATGCCCATCAAGGATATCATCACCCTCATCGACGAACTGTGATCACATGAAGATCGAGACCTTCACCAAGCTGTTGGGAGCTGACTTCTACACCGGAGTCCCGGATTCCCAGCTGAAAGCACTTTGCGATTATCTGATGAACACCTACGGGATCGACCCCGACCATCACATCATCTGTGCCAACGAGGGCAACTGCGTGGGTCTGGCGGCGGGATACCATCTTGCCACCGGCAAGGTCCCTGTGGTATACATGCAGAACAGCGGGGAGGGCAACATCATCAACCCCGTCGCATCGCTTCTGAACGGCGATGTCTACGCCATCCCCTGCATCTTCGTCATCGGATGGAGGGGACAGCCCGGGGTCCACGACGAACCCCAGCACGTCTACCAGGGGAAGGTCACCGTCCCGTTGCTCTAGGTCATGGGCATCGAATCCATGGTTATCGGGAAGGATACCTCCGAGGCGGAAGTCAAATCCAGGATGGAAGCCTGGCAGGATGTGCTGGCACATGGCGGTCAGGTGGCTTTCGTCATCGAGAAGGGAGCCCTCGAATACGATACGAAGGTCTCATATTCCAACGATTACGGCATGAACAGGGAGGAGATCGTCGGCAGGATCGCGGAGGCCGCGGGAGATGGGTTCATAGTCTCCACCACCGGTAAGATCTCCAGGGAACTCTTCGAGATCAGGGCCGCACGCGGTCAGGGCCACGGACACGATTTCCTCACCGTGGGATCGATGGGACACTGTTCCTCCATCGCCCTCGGCGTCGCGATAAACAAACCCTCCGTCAAGGTATGGTGCATCGACGGCGACGGTGCCGCACTCATGCACATGGGTGCCATGGGCACCGTAGCATCCGTCGCACCGAAGAACATGGTGCATATAGTGCTCAACAACGAGGCCCACGAGACCGTCGGCGGTATGCCCACGGTATCCGGCAACATGGATCTTACTAAGGCAGCCATCGCCTGCGGATACCCCGAGGCGATAAAGGTGACCAACGAAACGGAACTGTCCTCCGCATTGGACAGAGCGAAGCAATCAGACAGGCTGCTCTTCATCGAGATCGAGTGCGCACTCGGGTCCAGGAAGGACCTGGGAAGGCCCACCACCACCGCTCTGGAGAACAAGAACAGCTTCATGCAGGAACTATCAAAACATTAAGTGATTCTCATGATAAGACAGGCAGTTATCCTGGGAGCCGGACTGGGCTCCAGGCTCAAAGACAGGACCAAGAGCATGCCCAAGGGATTCCTCGAGTTCGACGGAGTCCCCATCGTGGAGGCATCCGTGAGGAAGCTCATCGCTTCCGGAGTGGAGGAAGTCATCATCGGTACCGGCCACTGCAGCGAGGTATACGAGGAACTCGCCAAGAAGTACAGCTGCATCACCCTGGTGAAGAACGAGAACTACCGGAACACCGGGAGCATGGGCACCCTCGCCTGCTGTCTACCCAAGATCAAGCACGACTTCCTGCTCCTGGAATCCGACCTGGTCTACGACAGCATCGGTCTGTTCGTCCTCATCAACGATCCCCGTTCCGACGTCATCCTCGCATCCGGAAAGACCGGTTCCGGGGACGAGGTGTACCTGGAGACCACTCCCGAACACGAACTCGTCAGGCATTCCAAGAAGAAGGAGGACCTCGGCAGCATCTACGCCGAACTCGTCGGTATAACCAAGCTCACCAGGAAGACCGCCGAACTCATGACCGAGTTCATGAACGAGAGCCTTTCCGTCAGGCCCAAGATGGAGTACGAGGAAGCGATGTCGCATGTATCCTCCTCCGGTCATCCAATCTCAGTCAGGAAGATCGAGCACTACGTATGGTGCGAGATCGACGACGATTCCCACCTGAAGAGGGCGGCGGAGCAGATCTACCCCCGCGTGAAGGAGAACGAGGAACTCAGGAACGTTAGGAGGGAGGTCCTCCTCAACCCCGGACCCGCCACCACCACCGACAGCGTGAAGTACGCCCAGGTGCAGGCAGACATCTGTCCCAGGGAATACGAGTTCGGCGATGTCATGGAATGGGTCGCCGATGAACTTTCATTATTGGTAGGTAAGCCCGGCAGGGTGAAGACCGTCCTGTTCGGCGGTTCAGGTACCGCCGGCGACGAGGCGATGATCTCGTCCTGCGTACCTCCCGAGGGAAAGCTGCTGATCGTCAACAACGGTGCCTACGGGAAGAGGATGGCGAAGATCGCATCCATCTACAAGATCGATTTCGATGTGTACGAGAGCGACGGCATCAACGCTCCCGACATTGACGAGATGAAGAGACTCATCGATTCCGGCAGCTACACCCACTTCTTCATGGTGTACCACGAGACCACCACCGGCCTCCTCAACCCCGTGCCGGAGATGTGCAGGTACTGCCACTCCAAGGGCATAGTGACCATCATTGATGCGGTCAGTGCTTTCTCCGCCGTGCCCATCGACATGGACAGGGACTGCATCGACTTCATGGCATCCACCTCCAACAAGAACATCCAGGGAATGGCCGGACTGGCATTCGTGTTCTGCCGCAGCGAGGCCCTCGAAGCCATCAAGGACTACCCCATGAGGAACTACTACCTCAACGTGTACGACCAGTATGCATACTTCGAGAAGACCCACCAGACCAGGTTCACTCCTCCCGTACAGACCTTCTACTGTCTGAGGCAGGCCATCATCGAGACCAAGCTCGAGACCATCGAGGGAAGATATGCCAGGTACACCGCGTGTTGGAAGGTGCTCATCGACGGACTGAAGAGGCTCGGACTGAAGTTCCTGGTCCCCGAGGAGGTGCAGTCGCACATGATCGTCACGATCTGCAACCCCGAGTCCCCCAAGTACGATTTCAACGCCCTCCACGACCTCGCAAGGTCCAAAGGATTCACCATCTACCCTGGAAAGCTCAGCGACCTCCCCACCTTCAGGATCGCCAACATCGGCGACATCAGACCCGAGGAGATGCAGAGGTTCATCGGGGTCCTGGAAGACTATCTGAAAACGATTTGAGGAAAACATCATTCGGGCTTCGGCCCGAATTCGATGAATCCTCTCAGCCCTTCGATTACCTTGGGGTCGTCGATGGCCCTGTTCAGATCTTCGAAATCCGCGAACGGGCGTTTCAATGCCAATGATGCCGCACGTTTCTTGCCTATGCCGGGCAGTGCCGACAGGGCGGACATGGGCATGGAATTGATGTCGAAGGGATATGTGATGCCGGTGACCGAACGGTAACCCCAGTCGGTGATCATCACATCATATGAACGATCCAGTTCCACCTGATAGGGGATGCCTACCAGCAACGGATACGAACCCGGCTGTCTTCCGAAGGTCACGCTTCCGTCGTGGATCTCCATGTAGACGTCCTTCAGGATGGTCCCGACGGGGACCATACGCATCAGCATCTCGTGGTCGATATCCTCCCTGACGTGTTCCTTGAACTTCTTGAAACGCTTCTCGTTCATCTTCACCTTGAACTCTTTCCTCGAAGCGATCACCTGGCGGATGTTGATCCTCCTGACCAGAAGTCCTTCGTCCCGCACCTTCTCCAGGAATTCCCTGTTGATGTTGTAGGTCTCGAAGGTCTCTCCTTCCAGTCCGCAGATGATGTTCAGTCCGGGAAGGATCTTAGGGAGTCCGGTCGGCCCTCTTTCGCCGCCGACCTCGTTGATGATCCTGATAGCTTCCAGCACCTGTTCGGCGGTGCTGTTGAGATTGTTGGCTTTGCCGACCGCAGGATCGGCGGATTCCAATCCCAGTGCGAGGACGTTCCCCGACGAACAGCATTCGGCAAGGATGGATATGATCTCCCTGGATTCCTCGGGATAGGTGGCGATGACGGCCGGGTTCGCGTTATCCACGCTGATGTGTTCGAAACCCAGGTCCCTCAGGCCCTCGAACAGTTGCCTTACCTTATCCGGCACAGGTCTCGGTACCCCGCTCTCGAAGTCCTCCGAACCGTATGATATGATGCAGGTCTGTCCGCCTACGCGGATGTTCCTGACACCGAGCTCCCTGAGTTTCCTGGCTTCCGCAAGGATGTCCTCGGGGGAACGCATCAGGGGTTTCCCTTTGGTAGGTTCGATGCAGAATGCACAGCCCCCGGAAGCATAACGGTGGCATCCACGGTAGGATTCTATCTCCACCATGAGGGGGTGGGGGAAGTCCTGATGAGAGGTGACGATATCCGCACCCAGCAGCATCCACCTGTTCCATTCGTCGAGCGTCCTCTGGCGTTCTTTTACTTCTTTGCCGGAAAGAACATCGAAAACCGCAGCGGCCAAGTCCTTATGAATACGAAAATCGAAGAGTTTTCCCTCGGGAGCGTATGCGGAGGAACCACCTATGATCATGAGTCCCTTCATCTTCGGGGCGTATTCGCGTATCTCCTTCAGGGACATCGGCATCGATCTGAGATATTTGCCTGGCACAGTATTCCCAGACAGGAGAACGGTGACGTCCGCTTCCGGAAGTTCACGGCCGTTACGCAGCATATCGATGGAAATGTATTCGGTTTCGGCACCAGCATCCCTTGCCGCACCCGCCACCGCCCTGATCATGGGGGAGATGTAAGGGGGTACACCGAGTGCTGCTGGGTCATCTATATAGCCGTCGATCACGGCAACCTTGGCAGGGGTCTTACCGGGGCTCATTTCCAGTTTTAATCTATACACAATATCTATAAAAAGGAAGAGCATTAGGGGGTACTAATCAAATCGAAGAATTTCTTACGAAATTCGTAAATGAGGAATAACCATGGGACTTTTCAAGAAGAAGACTGAAGCCGCACCGGCACCCAAGGCCGCTCCTGCAAGGGAGCTCACCGTAGAAGAACGCCTCGAGCTCGCGAAGAAGCCCGGACAGGACGCAATGAAGATGCACCCTTACTACGGCGGAAAGATCGAGACCGTCCCCAAGGCTTGCATCAGGTCCTTCGACGACTTCTCCA
This sequence comes from methanogenic archaeon, assembly GCA_902763685.1. Classification (GTDB taxonomy): domain Archaea; phylum Thermoplasmatota; class Thermoplasmata; order Methanomassiliicoccales; family Methanomethylophilaceae; genus Methanomethylophilus. The sequence continues at coordinate 19,761 of CACWTF010000036.1, forward strand.
TCTGGTACTCCCCCGGAGTCGCTGAGCCCTGCAAGGCCATCGCCAAGAACCCCGACCTTGTGTACGAGCACACCTGCAAGTGGAACACCGTCGCCGTCGTCTCCGACGGTACCCGTGTCCTCGGACTCGGAGACATCGGACCCGAGGCCGCCATGCCTGTCATGGAAGGTAAGGCCATGCTCTTCAAGTACCTCGGAGGTGTGGACTGCGTCCCCATCTGTCTTGACACCAAGGACCCCGAGAAGATCATCGAGACCGTCAGGCTCCTCGCCCCCTCCTTCGGAGGAATCAACCTCGAGGACATCTCCAACCCCAAGTGCTTCGACATCCTCGACGAGCTCAGGAGGGACTGCAAGATCCCCGTATGGCACGACGACCAGCAGGGTACCGCAACCGTCGAGGTCGCAGGTGCCATGAACGCCATGAAACTCGTCGGAAAGAACTTCCAGGATGCCAACGTCACCGTCATCGGTGCGGGTGCCGCATCCCTCGCCATCGCAAGGCTCCTCCTCGCCACCGGATTCAAGCCCGAGCACCTCTGTATGTGTGACTCCAAGGGAATCCTCAACCAGTCCAGGGAGGACTTCGAGAGTCTCCACAGGCTGAAGAAGAACATCTGCGAGAAGACCAACGGTGCAGGAAAGACCGGAGGCATCAAGGAGGCAATGGTCGGTGCGGATATCGTCATCGCCGCATCCAAGCCCGGACCCGGAACCATCCCCGCCGAGTACATCGACCTCATGGCCGACGACCCAGTCGTCTTCGCCACCGCCAACCCCGTTCCCGAGATCTGGCCCTGGGAGGCCAAGGAGCACGGATGCAAGGTGTTCGCCACCGGACGTTCCGACTTCCCCAACCAGGTCAACAACTCCATGGGATTCCCCGCCATCTTCCGCGGTGTGCTCGACGTGAAGGCAAGGACCATCACCGACGAGATGTGCATCGCCGCGGCCACCGAGCTTGCCAAGTGCGCAGAGGAGAAGGGAATCACCGAGGAGTACATCATCCCCAACATGTCCGAGGAGGATGTGTTCCCCAGGGAGGCAGCCGCTGTCGCCATGAAGGCCATCGAGCAGGGTGTCGCACGCGAGAAGTGCTCCTATCAGGAGGAGTACGACCGTGCCGCAGCCATCATCAGCAGGTCCAGGAAGCTGACCGCCAACATGATGAGCTCCGGTTTCATCAG
>CACWTF010000037.1 GCA_902763685.1 methanogenic archaeon
CACTCGTCACCGCCAAGATCAAGGACCTCTGCGATGCAGGTTTCAAGGTAATCATACTGTGGGCAGACTGGCATGCGGCCATCAACGACAAGGTCGGAGGCGACCTGGAGAACATCCGTGCCGTCGCCAGGTACATGGAGGACTGTTTCGTCGCGCTCGGAGTCCCCAGGGACAAAGTCGAATTCAAGTACGCCCAGGACGTCGTCGACGACCTCTCATACTGGGCGGACATCCTCAAGGTGGGTAAGATCACCTCCCTCAACCGTATCAAGAGGACCATGACCATCATGGGAAGGAAGGAGGACGAGGCGGACCTCGATTCCTCCAAGATCATCTACCCCCTCATGCAGTGTGTGGATATGTTCCACCTCGGTGTCGATGTCGCCTACGCGGGAATCGATCAGAGGAGGGTCAGCATGCTCGCCCGCGAGGTTGCCGAGAGGTTCGGATGGAAGAAGCCCATCGCACTCCACACCCCCCTGCTCCCCGGTCTGAAGGGAGGAGCGAGGATGAACGGCGATGGAGCCAAGGACAAGACTGTCCGCGAGGAGGCCAAATCCATGGACGAGCAGTCCGCCGCCATGATCGACATGAAGATGTCCAAGAGCGACCCCACCAGCAGCATCAACATCCACGACACCCCCGACTCCGTCAGGCAGAAGATCAAGAAGGCCTACTGTCCCCCCGAGAAGGAGAACGAGGGTACCAACCCCATGCTGATGATGGCCAAGTACGTCATCTTCCCCCGTTTCGACAGGATCGACATCGAGCGTCCCGAGAAGTATGGAGGCAACGTCTCCTACGATTCCTACGAGGCACTCACCGCGGATTACTTCTCCGGTAAGCTCAGTCCCGTCGATCTGAAGGCAGGAATCGTGGACGGTATCAACAAGACCCTGGCACCTGTGGCCGAGTACTTCGAGGCACACCCCGAGAACTACGAGAAGGTCCAGGAGATCCTCAAGGGTCTCGGAAAGCTCCGCTGATAAACTTCATAAAAACAGATTTACTCGCGGTCAGGACGCCCGTTGGGCGTCCATGGCCGCTTTGATTTTCCTGAATTCATCCATGGTCTTCATCATGCACATGTGGATCATGGCCTCGGCATCTCCTACGCCGGTCATCCCTGCGGCTCCGCCGTGTCCTCCGCCGTCGGTGAAGGTCTCCTTGCTGAGCTGACCCATGATCGCATCGAGCTTGATCCCGCGCCTGACCATCTCCTGAGTGGCCCTGGCACTGACACGGAACTCCTCATCTCTCTGGGAACCCACGAAGACCACGTCCGCACCGGATGCGAGCAATGCCCTGCAGGATGCGGCCTCGAAACTGCTGCCGTAGGAGACGGCGACGATCATGTCCCCGACCTTGTCGAACTTGGACCTTCCGATGGCCTTCATGGCGGCCTGACGTTCCGACATGTTCATGGGTGCACGGACCAGCAGCATGGCCTCGTCCATGGGGATCCCGCAGCGGTCCTGGATATCGGCGAAGGCACGGAGCATCCTGGTGTCCGCATACTGGAAATGGCCGCTGTCCGTGAGCATTCCCCCGAGAAGTGCCAGACCGGAGGATCTGTCGATCTCGATCCCGGCATCGTCGATGATATCCTTCACGATCTCACAGCATGATGTGCGGGTATCGTCGCAGTGGAAATCCATGCCCTCCCACTTGCCCGTGGGAGCGTGATGGTCGATGATGAGGCTGTTCGGAGGTACCGTGAGATCCGGATTCTGAAGGAGATCGGGCGAGGATGAATCGACGACGACCACGAGTTCGTAATCGCCAAGGTCCGCCGAATCGAGTATCGGTATCTCCAGTTTGTCCGCGACCATCCTGGCGACCCTGTCCACTCCGGCGGGTGCATAGATGTCCGCCGGGCCGAAGGCGTTCCTGAGTGCGTACGCGGAACCGATGGCATCCATGTCTGAGTTGCCGTGGGTGAGGATTACCTTCCTCTTACCTTTGAGTCTGTCGATGATTTCAGCTGTGTTCATTCTCTGTCTCCTTCTTTGCGAATCTCGCGGTCAGCTTTCCGAGGAACTTGGACTGGTCCAGTCCGGTGATGAGGATATCTGAATTGTATATCCTGACGGTGATCAGAATCATAATTATATCGAATACCAGGAGGTAGGCGATCCCTTCGACCACCAGTATGATGTTTCCGAACATCAGGTTGTCCATGGCCATCATAGGGTGGGAGAAGGGTATGGCGAACAGACCGATCTGTCCGATGAGGGGCAGGGATTCCCAGCTGGAGAACATCAGCACGAACATGGGGATCAGTGCCAGACCGCTGATCGGGAGGGTCATGGTCTGTGCCATCTTGTAGTTCTTGGTGAACGCCCCGAGGATCATGCAGATGCTCAATGCGGAGAAGATCGCCAGGAACAGGACCACCAGAAGGATGAGCCAGTCGAGGGGATCCATGGTCAGTCCATACTCGGAAAGATCGGTGGACGAGCCCGAGATCCCGCTGGTCAGTCCGTTAGTGTACATCATCATGCCGACCATGTAACAGGCCCCGTAGACCAGTCCCATGATCGCTGCCGCCATGAGTTTCCCGCTGACGATGACGGTCCTCTTGATGGGCATGGTCAGCAGGGTCTCCAGGGTCTTGTTCTCCTTCTCGGTCCCCATGGAGGAGATGACTATGCTTCCAACGATGACTATGACCATCGTCACGATGATCGGAATCAGCATGGTCTGGCCTATGAGGGTGGCCGAGATCTCGTAGGGGGTGATGCCCTCGCAGATCTTTCCGTTGACCATGGTGTAATCGTGATCATTGACCAACGGACTCACTGTGAACGGAAGGCTGCCTCCGAGGTTGATGATGAGGTATGCTTCGAGGGTGTCGTTCACACTGTTCATGAACACAGTGCCAGTCACACTGGAGGCCGCACCGAAGATTCCGGTCTGCACATAGTTGTAGTACATCTGGACGTTGGTTTGTGTCTTGGCACCCAGATTGGCAGCCAGATTACTGGGGATCACCATGGCTACCGCATAGCCTTTGTTTTTCACTTCCTCGGCGATAGCCGCCTTATCTGTCGGATCCGAATCCATCAGGTGAAGATGGTCGATCGTATTGACATCATAGGTGCTGTAGTAAGCGGCCTGCAGGATCTCTCCGAGATTATGCCCGTCATAGATCACATCATCGAATCCGTTAGTGCCATCGTATACGATTCCAATCTCCTTGGGTGCCGCTTCCGATTCGCTCTCGCCGCTCATCGCACTGCCGAGGACGGAGAACATCACCACCACGATGAGGATGGAAACGATAGTGCCAGGAGTGAGGAGTTCACGCAGTTCCTTCTTGGTGATGTTGAGCAGATGGTTCATCCCTTCACCCCGCTCACGGCTTTGATGAATGCCTCTTCCAGGTTGGCGGCACCGTATTCTTCCTTGAGTTCGGAGGGCGTTCCGCTGAGGACGATCTCCCCGTGGTTGATCATGGCGACCCTGTCGCAGAGGCTCTCGACCTCGTACATGTTGTGGGAGGAGATGAGGATGGTGACTCCGTTCCTGGCGAGTTCCCTCACGAACTCCCTTATCTCGAAGGCACTCATCACATCGAGTCCCGAGGTGATCTCGTCCATGACCGCCAGTTTCGGGGAGGCCATGACCGCCCTTGCGATGAGCAGTCTGCGGGTCATACCCTTGCTGTACGTGCTTACCTTGGAGTCTATGCGGTCCCCGAGTTTGGACAGGGTTATCGCTTTATCCACCACGGCATCGAACTCCGCACCGTCGGTGAAGAATCCTGCCATGAATCTCAGGTACTGGCGGCCGGTCAGGTCCTTGTAGGCCCCCGCATCCTCGGGAAGGTAGCTGATGATCTTCCTTACCTCCGCCGATTCCGTACGGTTGTCGAGACCGCATATCCTGATGGTGCCGGACGTGGGTTCCAGCAGGGTGCAGATCATACGCAGGGTGGTGGTCTTGCCGGCACCGTTCGGTCCGATTAGTCCGAATATCTCCCCTTCCTTCACGGAGAAACTGATTCCTTTGACGGCTTCGCGTTCCCCGAAGGTCTTGCGTATGCCGTCCAAGACGAGAGCATCGGACATGATGCCCGATATATGTCAGAATATGATATGAATGATTCGGGCCGCAGCAGAAGTTACCGCGGCCCGTAATGGATTTTCACTCGTCGTCTTCGTCGTCAAGACGGGATGCCTGGGGTGCTGCGGGTGCGTTACCCATCGCCCTGTTGATGGCATCCTGGAGGACCTCGTACCTCTCGCGGAGGCTCTGCTCCTGCCTGTCGAGGCTCTTGACCCTGATCTCGAGGGTCTCTACGCTCTCCTCGAGGTCTGCTTTGAGGGCGGCCTTGTCGTCGACCTTGATGAGAAGGGCCCCTGCGGTCTTGTAGACGTCGCCGGTGGATTTGTCGAGTTCCTCTATGGTCCTCTGCATCTCCTTCAGCTGGACCTGCATCTGCGATTTCTGGGCAGAGGTGGTCTGGAGCTGCTGCTGGACCTGCTGGAGTTGGGTGATCTGGTTCTGGAGCTGGGGACTCATTCCGTTCATTGTGTTCCCTTCGTAATTCTTTCGATGTTTTCTGTGACCATCACACACTCGAGGAAAGAGTTGAGTGCGGCCCGCATGGCGGAGGTATCCGCGGCACTGATGGTCAGTACCGCCTCGTCCCCGTCCATGCGTATCTCGGTATGCGTTCTGAGAAGGTCCCTGCGGGCCTCAGGCTCCACGGAGGAGACCAGGTTGGCCGCGCTGGGGCCGCTGATTCTGATGACCGCGGAAGGCATCTCAGTCGGACTTCAGGACCTTTTTCTCGTTAGGCCTTTCCTTGATGAAGATCCAGGATCCGCACTTGTCGCACTGGGTCTGTCCGCCGGTGTCGTTCCTGATGGGCTCGCCGCATTTGGCGCATCTGTACATCGAAACCACCTGAGAGCTCAGTATTCGTTGGCGGGAACCATGTCCTCAGCCCTCTTGAGCTTGGGGCTGTAGGCGGCTGCCGCGAACTTGTTTCCGCAGCGGTTGCACTGCCAGATTCCTGCGGAGACCCTCTTGACACTCTTGTGGTGGCAGGCGGGGCACTCGTGTTTCGCCTTCTGGTGGGCCTCGATTGCCTTAACCCTGTTGCGGACGACTACTCCGTACCTTGCTCCGAATCTGCCGGCTGTTCCTGCTTTGTTGGTTCTTTTGGACATTTTGAATCACCCAATGATTTTCCTAATCTGCTTTCCGATCTCGACGGCTCTGTCAAGACAGAGGGAGAGGTCGCTGCGTGTGATCGAGCCCCTTCCGCCCTTCTGCATTGCTCTGAAGTTGCCGTTGTCATCCGTCGTAACGGTAAGACGGGCTGCAGATATCGCTTCTTCGTCGAAATTAGGGTCTACTATTAAATCATTACCTATTTTGCACTCTGTAACCGAGATGGGAAGACAGGTGATGGGCATGGGAAGGTTCTCCTCGCCCTTTCCGTAGTCCTTCCAGGGGACGATGGCGGACCTCAGTGCGCTGACCGCGGCGAGGTTGCATGCATCGAACAGGTTGCCGTCGTAATCGAGGGCATAGATGTCGATGAAGACCATCCAGATCTCCTCTCCTTCTTTGATGCAGAGCTGTTTGACATCGATCATGCCGGACTCGCGGATACCGCGGTCGACGACACGTGCGAGCTCGATCGCGCTCTCGCTGGGGGGTCCGGGTTCGAAGGACTCGTGGGCGAGGGGGATGAGTTCCGCACCGGTGGTGATGACTCCGTCTCCGGGAGCGTCCATGTAGGGTGCTCCGGGGATGATCTTGACACCGGCCATGACGGTGGTGTTGCCGAGGCTCACCTTTGCGGATCCCTCGGCGGACTCGATGATTCCGGTCTCGATGGAGATCTTCCTGAACTCGTCGAGCTGCCTGCCGTCCTCTCTCCTGCCGTCGGCGAGGAGGTTCATGAGGTGGTCCCTCTTGATCTGTGAAATTACGATGTTACTCATCGGAATCACCTTCCTTCTTGGAGATGGCGGAATAACGCCTCTTCAGTGCGTCCCTCTGGATGTCGTAGACCTCGTGGGCTGCGGCGAATGCCATGTCGAGTCCGTGGTCCAGCTCCTCCCTGGTCATGTTACCGTCCATCTGGAGGAGGACGATCTCGTCGGTGGAGGGGACGATAGCGAGGGGTACGTCGGCCTGTCCGTAGTTGTCCTCTTCCTTGTTGAGGTCGAGGAGGACGTTGCCGTCCGCCTTTCCGCAGGCGATGGCGGGTACGAGGTCCCTCATGGGGATTCCCGCGTCGGCGAGTGCGACGGAGGCAGCGGTAAGTCCCGCACACCTGGTTCCGGCGTTCGCCTGGAGGATCTCGATGTAGACGTCGATGGAAGCGCGGGGGTAGAGCTCGGTCTGCACGACGTTCTCCAGTGCCTCCGCGATCAGTTTGGAGATCTCGACGGACCTCCTGTCGGTTCCGGGCCTCTTCCTGTCGGTGACGGAGTAGGCCTCCATGTTGTATTTTACCTGAACGACGGCCTTGGTGGGGTCCTGGAGGTGCCTGGGCCTGCATTCCCTGGGGCCGTAGACCGCACAGAGCACCTTGTTCTTTCCGATCTCGAGGTAACAGGATCCGCTGGCGTTCTTGAGCACGCCTGCCTCGATCTTTATGGGCCTTTTCTCGTGGACCTTACGTCCGTCGATCCTGATTCCCTCTTCATTCACCAATACCATATCTGTATGTCCGCTCATTCGAAATCCTCCTCATCGTCCTCTTCTTCGGACTGCGGGAGTTTTTTCTCGATGAACTCCCTTACCCTGTCCGTAAGGTTGGCGGACCGGGATTCTGCCTCTATAATCCTGATCGCCTCTGCGGCGACCTCCACGTTCTCGTCGTCTCCGTCGATCCAGATCCTGCCGTTCTGCCCCACGAAGATGCGGCAGTCGGTCATGTTCTTGAGCATCTGGATCATGGATCCGCTCTTACCGATGACCCTCGAGATCTTGGAGTGCTCGATCTCGACCAGCTGTCCGCCCTCGATCTTCCTGAGGCCGGAGTCCTTCATGGTCACCTGTATCTTCTTGCTCTCGTCCACCATGAGGACCTTGAGCAGTACGACGTCCCCTACGGTGAGGAATCTGGAGGTGTCCCCGAATTCCACTTTCCAGGGCACCTCGCTCACGTGGAGGGGTGCGGGATAGGGTGCGTTTATGTCGAGCATCCAGTTGGACGGTCCGACATCGTTGATTATTCCGATCACTGTGTCGCCGGTGACGGGCATGTAGAATCCTCCCATCACGGTGACGCCTACCGCGCTGTCGGTGAAGGTCTTTGTTCCCATCACACTTGCGCGAATCTTGCCGTCCAGCTCATAAGCGTTCTCACCGGCGCGGTAGTCGCTGGCATCAGCGAGCACCTCTCCGGGGACCACGATCTCGCGAGTCCTTCTGGCGTTTCTTTTTTCCATGTTATCACTCTTGAATGTCATCATGCGCTGATGATCTTGACCGAGGCGGTGCCTTTGGTCTTGGTCTTCAGCTTCTCCTGGAGTTCCAGGGTCAGGCCGGCAGGTATCTCCATCATGCCGATCCATGATCCGTCGGCGGTCCACTCCTCCCTCTCGACCATACCGTATTTGATGAGGTCGTCGTAGCACCTTCCGTAATCGTCGCCCTTGATCTTGATGGCGATGCGGGTCTTCTCGAAACGGATGGGCAGAAGGGGGCGGAGGATCTTCATGGCGTCCTCGATCTGTTTGTCGAAGGACCTCATGGGATCCACGTGGAACTTCCCCTCGTCCAGTGCGAGTTCGATCCTCAGCGGGGGATGGGGGAGCTTGGTCTGTGGGTTGATCGCGTTGGCGGCGATGTATGCGATGATCCGCTTCTTCTTGGATTCGAGCAGCTCCCTGCGCTGCTCGGCAGTCATCTGCACCTCGCCCTTCTCGACGATGTGTTTGGCGATTACCTGGATATCTTCCGAACCGAAGACCTCTGCGATCTTCGCCTTCTCGGGACGGGTGCCCTTGTGGGCATCCTTGAACACATCCTCGACGGCAAGGTAGCTGACCAGGTCCACTTCCTTGCCTTTCTTCATTTCGTCGATGGCCGCCGGATCGAGGAGGATCTCGAATCTCTCCCCGTGGCTCTCAAGCCTGGCGACTATCGCATCGTCGAGATCGACCACGCTGACCGCCTCTTCAGGCCTTCTCTTTCTTCGCGGTCTTGGCTGCGGGCTTCTTCGCGGGTTTCGCGAGTGCCTTGGCCTTCTCGTCGTCGGTCAGACGCCTGAACTTCTCGTTGAGGCGGACGACTCCGACTTCGAAGGATTCCGCGGTGAGTTTCTCCTCGGTCGCCGCAGAGAGTGCGTCGAGTCCGAGTTTGAGGGCGGCATCGTAGGTCATGCCATCCTTGAATTCTTTCTCGAGCATGTCCATGACTACCGCGCGGCCCATACCGATGCAGGTCGCCTTGTATGCTACAAGGGCTCCGGAGGGGTCGGTCTCGAAGAGATGGGTGCCGATGTCGTCGGTTCCCGCCACGAGAAGGGCGGTACCGAAGGGACGGGCACCTCCGTACTGGGTGAAGTTCTGCTCATAATCGCAGACCTTCTTGGTGAGCATTTCCACACCGATGTTCTCGCCGTAGTTGACCTTGTGGATCTGCGCCTCTTTCCTGGCATCGTCCACGAGGATCCTCGCGTCGGCGACGAGTCCGGAGCTGGCGCATCCGATGAACTCATCGATGTCGTATATTTTTTCGATGGATTCGGTCTCGATCAGTCTGCTCGAGATCCTCCTATCGACAATCAGAATCACGCCGTCCTTGAATTTGATTCCAATGGTGGTCGCGCCTTTCTTCACGGCCTCACGGGCGTATTCTACCTGGAACAGCCTTCCGTCGGGGGAGAAGACAGTGATTCCCCGATCATATGCCATTTGTCCTGGTTGCATTATAATCTTCCTCTTGGGGAAGATGATGTTCCCGCCTTATATTAATAATTGTAGGACGGCTCAGTGCCTGCCCGGAGGCACGGCTGTGTTCTTCTTCGCGGGTTTGGGGGGTGCGGTGCGTTTCAGGACAGGATACCTGTCGCGGAGGGTCCTGAGGGTACCCGAGACAGTGACGGTCTCGGCTTCGGGGCAGACGGTCCTCACCGCGGCCTCGCATTCGCCGATCTCCTCGGGCGAACAGCGGACGATCGCCCATCCTTCCGCACACTGGATAACGTTGAACCTCCTGCCTCCCGGGATGCCGTGTACTAGAGCCTCCCTGGAAAGAGTGCCAGATACCTTGAAGGCGACGTATCTGCGTCTTCCGCGTACGGATTTCACTGTCATTGTCCCGTCAACGCACCCTGTCCATATAACCCTTGGTGGTTCTAGCCGAGTATCTCATCCCGCATTTGCGGCACACAGGATTGGATGCCATGACCTTCCCGCCGCAGTCCTGGCATCTGAAGGTCCCGTTCCTCTCGGGGATCGTTATGCCGCAGCGGTAGCACGTGCCTTCGAAGGTCCTGCCGAGGCATATGGGGCACCGGAGGACCTTCGGCAGGGGTTTCCTCATGTGGCCCAGATCGTTCCCGCAGCGGGGGCAGTCCTCCTCCCTCACGCACTCCATGTGGAAGCGTCCGCCGCAGGAGCAGACCGCCATCCGGTCGGCCCCCAAACGGCCGTGGCAGATGTCGCAGTACTTGTAGTCCTCCCCCTCCTCTGGGTAGTAGATTTTGGGTCCGAATCTCCCGGCAAAGTGTTTTTCGAGGATGTGATATTCGCGGTAATGGTCTATCGTCAGGCAGACGGTGATGGTTATGACACTAACCACTGTTGTCAAAAGAGCCAGAGTGAAATCGACATGCATCTTGGTCGTCGGACCAAATATAAAGTTTATTATTCTTTCGACATTTGCGACAAATTTAGGCCCTGACTAAATTGCATACGAATCAATCAATTCGTATGTCGATTTTTTAACCAAAAAATTGGTTATATTAGCAAATGATGAAAATGTCATTTTCGAGTCGATTTAGGAATGCTGGCTGTTTAATTATTCGGCCAACCTAAATCTAGTAGATTGAGAAAAATCGTCAAGTCCAAAAGGCGGATTTAATCGTACAACTATTATATAAAGCAATCGTGATAAGGGTTTTAATAATCCCGTCCATTCTATAATACGTTCCAACCAACAATTGGGAATGGAGGCATAGAATGACAACCAAATCTGCACTTGTAATCGGCGGAGGAATCGCTGGTATCCAGGCCTCTCTGGACCTTGCAGACAGGAACATCCACGTCTATCTCGTAGATAGGCTCCCCACCATCGGTGGTACGATGTGCCGTCTGGATAAAACCTTCCCGACCAACGACTGTTCTGCATGTATTCTCTCTCCTAAGATGGCGGATGCTGCTGGACACCCCAACATCACCTGCCTGACCTACACTGAGGTCGAGAAGATCGAGGGAGAAGCCGGAAACTTTACTGTCACCATCAGAAGGAAAGCCAGGTATGTCGACGAGGACTCCTGTACCGCTTGCGGTGACTGTATCGCCAAGTGTCCCACCAGGGGCATTCCTGACGAGTTCGAGTACGGACTTTCCACCAGGAGGGCAATCTACATCCCCCACGCACAGGCAGTACCCAGGAAAGCACTCATCGACCCCACCAAATGTAAGATGATCCTCGATGGAAAGTGCGGAGTCTGCGCCAAGACCTGTGGTAAGAACGCAATTCACTACGACGACGCCGACAAGGTCGAGACCCTCGCAGTCGGTTCCATCATCGCTGCCACCGGATTCAGCGTCTGGGACGCAAAGGCAGCAACCGAGTACGGATACGGAAGGTACGCCAACGTTGTCACCGCACTCGAGTTCGAGAGGCTCATGGGAGCAGCAGGTCCCTTCGACGGACACATCCCCATGCCCTCCACCATCGTAAAAGACAAGTGGGGAGTACCCGACAAGCACAACGAGGCCACCAAAGGACCTCAGTCCATCGCATGGATCCAGTGCTGCGGTTCCAGGTCCCACAAGAAGAAATGGAGGCAGTACTGCTCCTCTGTCTGCTGTATGTACGCAACCAAGCAGGCAATGATCACCAAGGAGCACGGAGATGTCGACGAGGACATCTACTTCATGGATATCAGGTCCTACGGAAAGGAGTTCGAGGCCTACATCATCAGGGCCGAGACCGAGTACGGAATCCACATGCACAGGGGATCCCGTGTCTCCAACCTTGAGGAAGACCCCGAGACCAAACAGGTCACCGTGAACTTCACCGACAAGGACAACAACCCCTGCTCCAAGACCTACGACCTCGTGGTCCTCTCCATCGGACTTGAGGCACCCCAGGGAGCAGAGGAATTCTCCAAGATCCTCGGAATCGAGCTCAACGAGTACGGATTCGCAAAGACCACCGTGTTCAACCCCCTCGAGACCACCAGGCCCGGAGTCTTCGTCACCGGAGCCTTCGCAGCACCCAAGGACATTCCTACCTCTGTCGCAGAGGCATCCGGTGCAGCAGCAAAGGCCGGAGCATACATCGTCAACGACCCCTCCTTCGAGCCCTGCAAACCTAAGGTTTACCCCGCTGAGAAGGACGTCGCAGGCAAAGAGCCCCGCGTCGGAGTATGGGTCTGCCACTGCGGTATCAACATCGGATCCGTCGTCGACGTTCCCGCTGTTGCAGAGTACGCAAAGACCCTGCCCCATGTAGTAATCTCCAAAGAGACCAAATACGCGTGCGCACAGGACACCCTCAACGAGATCTCCCAGTTCATCACTGACTACGACCTCAACAGGGTCGTCGTCGCATCCTGTACCCCCAGGACCCACGAGCCCCTCTTCAGGGAGGCCTGCAGGAACGGCGGTCTCAACATGTACCTCTACAACATGGCCAACATCCGTGACCAGTGCTCCTGGATCCACATGCATAGCCCTGAGGCAGCAACTGAGAAAGCAAAGGACCTCGTCAGGATGGCAATCGCCAAGGCATGCCTCCTTGAGCCCCTCGAGGGAGCAGAGATCCCTGTCACCCAGGCCGCAGCAATCGTCGGTGGAGGTATCACCGGTATGACCTGCGCTCTCGATGTCGCAGCACAGAACATCCCCGTCCACATCTTCGAGAAGGAAGCTGAGCTCGGAGGATTCGCCAGGAACTTCACCCACAAAGAGGACGGAAAGCTCGTCTCCGAGTTCCTTGCTGAGACCATCAAGAAAGTCCAGGACAACAAGCTCATCACCGTCCACACCAACGCAAAGATCAAGGACATCCCCGGATACGTCGGAAACTTCCGTGTCATCCTCGACGATGGTTCCGAGACCCCCGTCGGTGCAGTGCTCTTCGCAGTCGGAGCGGCACAGTACAAGCCCGTCGAGTACAACTACGGATCTGACGCAAAGGTCAAGACCTACGTCGAGCTCGAGAAGGAGATCAACGCCGGCAAATTCACCGGAAAGGACGTCGTCTTCATCCAGTGTGTCGGTTCCAGGAACGACTCCGTCGGCTACTGTTCCCGTGTCTGCTGTGCAGCCGCCATCAGGAACGCAATCGCAATCAAGATGGCTGACCCCACCGCTAACGTGACCATCATCCACAAGGACATCAGGACCTACGGATTCCGCGAGGACATGTACTACGAGGCCTCCAAGCTCGGAGTCAGGTTCCTCAGGCGCTGCAACGACGCAGAGCTGCCCGCATACGACGGCAACTTCGTCACTGCATACGACACCACCCTCGGCGAGGAAGTCAAGCTCCCCGTCGACAACCTCGTACTGTCCGTCGGAATCGCACCCATGAGGGAAGAGAAGGAAGAGCTCGCCAAGATGGTCAAAGTCCCCATCTCCAAGGACGGATTCTACTTCGAGGCCCACCAGAAGCTCAGGCCTGTCGACTTCGCAACCGAGGGAGTTTTCGTTGCAGGAGCCGCCCACTGGCCCAAGTTCATGGACGAGTGCATCGCTCAGGGATCCGGTGCAGCATCCAGGATGCTCACCATCATCACCAAGGACCACCTGCTGTCCGAGGGTATCACCGCATCTGTATCCAACCCCCAGAACTGCAACGGTTGTGGAACCTGTGTCGGATGCTGTGAATACAACGCAATCTCCATCGTTATCGGCCAGGACGGCAACCCCGTCTCCTCCGTCAACCCCGGTCTCTGCAAGGGATGCGGATGCTGCGTAGCAGCATGCCCCTCCGGAGCCATGGAGCAGCGCGGATTCAGGAACGCACAGATCATCGCAGAGATCGATGCTCTGCTTGACCCCGTAATGGAGAAGGAGTGATTACAATGGCAGACAACTTTGAACCCCTCATCGTAACCTTCTGCTGCAACTGGTGTTCCTACGCCGGTGCTGACAACGCAGGAGTCGGAAGGCGTCAGATGCCCCCCAACTTCCGTATCATCAGGACCATGTGCTCCGCAAGGATCGACCCTGAGTTCATCCTCAGGGCCTTCGCGAAAGGAGCAGACGGTGTCATGGTGCTCGGATGCCACCCCGCAGACTGCCACTACATCGGCGGTAACTACAGGGCAAGGAGGAGGATCGCACTCATCAGGCTCGTTCTCGAGCAGTACGGATTCGACCCCCGCAGGCTCAAACTCGAGTGGGTCTCCGCTTCCGAGGGAGAGAAATTCCAGACCACTGTCGTCAACTTCGTTGACGTCATCAAGGCTCTCGGACCTACCCCCGTCAAATCCAAGAAAGCAAAGGACATGTCCGACAACACTACCGTAAAGGCAGCAATCAAGGAGGAGTGAAAATGGGATTCTTTGACTTTTTCAAGAAAAAGAAGAAAGCAAAAGCAGATGAGCCCAAGGCAGCTCCCGCAAAGGAGCAGCCCAAGGCAGCCGCGAAGGCAGAGGCAGCAGCAGCTCCCGCACCCGCAGCAGGAAAAACCGGATTCACCCCCTACCCTGCAGCAGACCTCGGAGAGCTCCTCCCCCCTGCACCCGCAGGCGGAAAGATCAAGATCGCCATCTACTGGACCGCAGGTTGCGGTGGATGCGACGTATCCATCCTCGATACCAACGAGAGGGTCCTGACCATCGCTCAGTTCGCTGACATCGTCATGTGGCCTGTTGCTACCGACGGAAAAGAGAAGGACATCGAGGCCCTCGATGACGGAGCAATCACTGTCTCCCTCATCAACGGAGCCATCAGGAACTCCGAGAACGAGCACATGGCAAAACTCCTCAGGAAGAAGTCTGTCCTCGTTGTCGCATACGGAACCTGTGCGATGTTCGGCGGATCCCCCGCTCTCGCCAACCTCGTGCCCGGCGGAGCATCCGAGATCCTCGACTACGTCTACACCAAGACCCCCAGCTCCGCAGCATTCCAGGAGAGGTACCACAAGGACGCAGCAGTCGTCCCCAAGACCGTCATCGAGGTCCCCGAGGGAACCCTTACCCTCCCTGTCGTCTACGACACTGTCAAGACCCTCGACCAGGTCATCGACGTCGACTACTACATCCCCGGATGTCCTCCCCAGCAGGAGTCCATCTCCCACCTTCTGAAGGCAGTCGTCGACTTCGTCTACAACGGAGTCGCACTTCCCCCGAAGGGAGCCGAGATCGGAGTTACCGAGAAGTGTCTCTGCGACGAGTGCCCCAGGACCAAAGAGTACGCAAGGATCACCAAGATCTACGAGCCTTACCAGGTCAACGTCGACCCCGAGAAGTGCCTCATGGATCAGGGAATCCTCTGCCTCGGTCCCGCAACCGTCGGCGGATGCAACGCGAAATGTACCAAGGTAGGCCAGCCCTGCCGTGGATGCTACGGACCCACCAGGCTCGTTCAGGAGCACGGTGCCTCCGCACTCACCGCAATCGCATCCCTGTTCCCTGTTCTCGATGACGACCCCACCTGTGATGAGGACCAGATCATCGAGATCATGAAGACCGTGAAGGATCCTCTCGGATACTTCTACGCATACACCCTCGGAAAGTCCCTTATCAAGAGGACTGTAGTTGAGGAGAACTAAGGAGGAAGAAATATGGCAGGACCTATTATTTGGGACGAGAAACAGAAAGTCAACACCAACCGTGTGACTGTCGACCCTATCA
>CACWTF010000038.1 GCA_902763685.1 methanogenic archaeon
TCCCTTCTTCTCCTTCTTCTCGGGCTCTGCCTTCTCCTCGTGATCATGGCAGTGGCATTCCTCGCCGTGCTCATGCTCGTGGTGGTGCTCGTGGCAGTCGCAGTCGGGATCGTCGCATTCCTCGTCATCATGATGATGGTGTCCGCAGCAGCACTCGCCGTGTTCGTGGTGGTGCTCGTGGTCATGGTGGTGATCGGCACGGAGGCGTCCGTTCTCGTCGATGAGGTCCGCGAGACTGTGATGGTGATGCTTGTGGCACTCGCAGTTCGGGTCGTCACATTCCTTTCCGTCCTCGTGATCGTGATGCTTGTGACAGTCGCAGTTGGGGTCATCGCACTCCTCGCCGTCGTGATGATGGTGATGGTGGTGCTCGAGGGACTCCCTGTCGATGGCGTAATCGAGTCCGGAATCGTCGATGGCATGGAGCATCTCGTGGGTGAGCTCGTGCTCGTCGACATCCAGGACGGCACACATGAAGTTGAATTTCACTTCGTCGACACGGTCCATGGTTCCGTGGTGCTCGACTCCGTTGTCCATGTCGATGAGGTTGAGGGTGATACCCTCTCCGCCGTCGACGTAGACGGCTGCCTTGATGTGTCCCAGGAGGCATCCGGACTCGCCCTGTACGAACTTTCCGACGGCCATGAGGGCATCGGCGAGCCTCTGCTCCGCATCGGTGTTGAAGTTGAAGATGCGGCCGGTGAAACCCGCTGCGCATCCGCCTGCCTCTTTCATTGAGTTCTCTTCGTTTCCGCTCACTGTATCAACTCGTATGCTTTTTCCAGGTTGGTCCCTTCCTTCACGGAGACGGGGATGATGGGCTTGTTGGGGAAGCGCTCGGACAGCCAGGCGGTGGCGTCCTCGATCTCGCCGGGCTGGGCGACATCGCACTTGTTGATGAGGATGAAGTCGGAACCCTGCATCTGCCTGGTGAAGAACTCCTCCTTCTTCTTGATGAGGTCCCTGAACCTCTGGATGTCGCAGACGCCGACGATGACGTCGGAGTCCTCGTCGATGCAGGAGATCTTGACGAGCTCCTTGACCTTGTGGGGGAGTGCCAGACCGGTGGGTTCGATGATGATGACATCGGGATCGATGTCGTTCTTGATGTTCTTGAGGGCGGTCTGAAGGGTACCGGAGAGGGAGCAGCAGATGCATCCGGAGGGGAGCTCCATGGCATCGTAGCCCTGTGCCTTGAGGGTGGCACCGTCGACCCCGATCTCGCCTGCCTCGTTGACGAGGATGGCGACCTTGGCCTTTCTTTCGCTGAACATGGCGGCGAGCCTCATGAGAAGACTGGTCTTACCGCTTCCGAGGAAACCGCCAAGAATATAAACTTGCATAAGACCCGCATGTGCTTCGTTATATTTGTTGCTATGCACGCGCACACCCGCGTGCGACGGGAAAGAACTTATAACCGGAACCGGGTCCCAGATTCATGGGCTACATCTATCTGACCTGTCCAGCATGCCGTGCCAAGTTCAACGGCCGCGACGAGGTCCACTTCACGTTCTGCCCCTACTGCAACCGCAGGGTGGAGACCAGGAAGGTCACGGAGGACGAGGCCCGCGACATTTTCATAAAAGCGTCCGTGAAATGCAACCGCCAGTGCGAGAAGACCGGTTTCAAATGCAGATGCGGATGCGTGATGGAGACTTTCAAGTATGAGTGAGGGTGCCGGTCGCCCGGCACTGGCCTCACTGTTTTGACATTGCGTCGTAACCCATGTCGAAGGCCTTGGCGTTGAGGTCCTTGGCCTTCGGGGGCACCTTCTCGAGCAGGACCTCCTTGAGGAGTTCCCTGTCGAGGGGGAAGCTCTTGACGGCGGCGACGGCACCGATCATCACCGCGTTGGCGGCGACGGCCTTTCCCGCCTCGATGGCGATCCTGGTGGCCTCGATGGTGATGACGTTGTCGTTCTCCTTCTTCACCTCTTTGATCAGATCCCCGATCTCTGGGTATGTCTCGAATCCCGCTGCCACGTTGCCGGGGAGAACAGGGTCGAGGTTCATGATGACCGCGGATTTCCTGTTACCGAGCGGGAGGGCCCTGACGGTCTCCACGGGCTCAAAGGACATGATGAGGTCGGCGGCTCCGGTGGCCTCGAGGGGACTGTACACGTCATCCCCGAACCTGAGGGTGGAGCGGACGCTTCCTCCCCTCTGTGCCATACCGTGGACCTCGCTCATCATGACATCGTACCCTGCCCTCATGGCGGCGGTACCGAGGACCATCGATGCGAGGAGGACACCCTGTCCTCCGACTCCGACTATCTGAACGGAATACTTCATTCTCTCACCTCGATGCACTTCTTGGGGCAGACATTGCGGCACATGCCGCACCCTATGCACTGGTTGGGGTCCACCTCGACCTTCTCGCCCTTCTTGATGAGGGCGGGACAGGCGATCATCCTGACACAGGTGAAACAGCTGATGCAGTCGTCCTGGTTGACGACGCAGACCTTCTTCTCCAGCCTCTTCTCCTTCTTCAGGAGCAGGGGGCAGGGGCACTTGGATATGACCACGGCGACGCCGTCGAAGTCGATGGCATCCTTCATGACCTTCACGCAGTCGGTGACGTCGTAGGGATCGACGGTCCTCACGAACTGGACGCCGAGACCCTTGACCACTCCCTCGATGTCCACGGCATCGGTGTCGATGCCGCCGAAGTGCCTTCCGGTACCGGGGTTGGGCTGGTGTCCGGTCATGGCGGTGGTCCTGTTGTCGAGGATCACCATGACGATGTTGTGGTGGTTGAAGAGCGCGGAGGTGAGGGGCTGCACACCGGCATGGAAGAAGGTGGAATCGCCGATGAAGGCGATGGGCTTCTGGTCGGTGGCCTGGGCGAAACCTCCCGCGGCTCCGGCCCCGCCTCCCATGCAGATGATGAAATCGGCGGTCCTGAAGGGGGGCTGGACACCGAGGGTGTAGCATCCGATATCGGAACAATATACCACGGGGGTCTTGCCGACGGCCTTCTTGGTGGCGGCGTAGATACCGCGGTGGGGGCATCCCGCACAGAGGGACGGGGGCCTGCCGGGAAGCTGCATCTGGGTCTTGTTCATGGGGACTGCGGGTTCCTTGACCTTCACGAGTACCCTGAGCCTCTGCATGGTGTCGGGGGAGTACTCCCATTCCCTGGGAAGGGTGCCGTCCCTCTTACCGTAGACGCGGACGTTCAGCTGGTTCTGTGCGCAGATCCTGAGGACCTGGTCCTCGAGGTAGGGTTCGAGCTCCTCGGCGACGATGACGAACCTCTTTCCCCTGATGAAATCGGCAATCTTCTTCTCGGGCACGGGGTTGGTGAATCCGAGTTTCAGGATGGAGACGTCGGAGACGAACTCCTTGACGTAGCAGTATGCGACGCCGGAGGTGATGATCCCGATATTGCCGGACCCCTCGATCCTGTTGAGGGGGGATTCCTCGGAGAGCTGGAGGGCCAGTTTGTTCTTCTCGAGGAGCCTAACCCTGTTCTGCACCGCGAAGGCGGGGATGTTGACGAAATGGGGGTCGTCCTTCTCGAAGTGTCCGAGGGCGGGGGTGTCGGTCTTCAGGGGACCGAACTTCACGACGGAACGTGCGTGGTTCACGCGGGTGGTGGTGCGGTACAGGAGGGGGAGACCGAGCTTCTCGGATATCTCGTACGCCTCCTTGATGAAATCCTTGGCCTCCTGGGGGTTGGAAGGCTCCACCATGGGCATCAGGGCAAGCGTGGCGTAGTACCTGTTGTCCTGCTCGTTCTGGGAGCTGTGGGCGGAGGGGTCGTCCGCGGACATGACCAGCATACCAGCCCTGACGCCGGCGTAGGTGAGGGTCATGAGGGGGTCCGCCGCCACGTTGAGTCCGACATGCTTCATGAACACGAAGGACCTGACGCCGGAGGAGGCGGCCGCGGCGGAGACCTCCATGGCGGTCTTCTCGTTAGAGGAGAATTCGAAGTACATGCCGGCCTTGTCGGCGATCTCCTCGAGGAGGTTCCCGACCTCGGAGGACGGGGTACCGGGATAGGTGGATGCGAACTTCACTCCTGCTTCGAACAGACCGCGGGTTATGGCCTCGTTACCCAGGAGGAGTTCCTGTTTGCTGTCAGATAAAAGATCGACCATGCGATTACACTCTGAATGCTGTATTCCCCCATTCGATATAAGTGATACGCGCGTACGTGAGCCGAAAAACACACTTTATACTAGCAGAGGGATTAACCCGCAAGGCAGGGGTAGCCAAGCTAGGAAAAGGCGCAGGACTTAGGATCCTGTTCTTAGTGATTCTAGGGTTCGAATCCCTACCCCTGCACCAGGGTGATACGGATGAACAGGTTGGCGGTCGTTACCGGAGCTACGGGCGGGATCGGAATTCAGCTGTGCAGGCTGCTCGCCAGGAACGGATACGACCTCCTCATCACCGGACGTTCCGAGGACAGGCTGAGGATGCTCGCCAACGAGCTCAAGGCCCTCCAGTCCATCGAGGTGAACTTCCTCGCAGGCGATCTCTCGGACCCCGAGTTCCGCGGAAGGCTGTTCGAGATGGCTCCGGGCACCCCCTCGGTCCTGATCAACAACGCCGGTTTCGGCGACTACGGACCTTTCGCCGGGAGCGATTGGGAGAAACAGGACGAGATGATAAAAGTCAACGTTCTGGCACTTACTCAGTTCACCCACATGTTCCTGCCCGGGATGGTCTCCAAGGGCTACGGCAGGATCCTCAACGTGGCCTCCGTCGCCTCGTTCCAGCCCGGACCCCTGATGTCGGTGTACTACGCGACCAAGAGCTATGTGCTCTCGTTCTCCGAGGCACTCTCCGTCGAACTCGCGAAGACTGGCGTGACCGTCACCGCCCTGTGCCCCGGCCCCGTCAACACCGGATTCGCCAAGGCGGCCAACGCCGAGAGCATCAACGTCTTCAAGCAGTCCTCGGGAGCGGATCCCGAACAGGTAGCCGGCTACGGATATAGGATGATGATGAAGGGCAAGCCCGTGGCAGTGTTCGGGAAGAAGTTCAAGGTCCTCATCTTCTTCGAGAGGTTCCTCCCCCGTTCTGCCGTCCGCAGGATGCTCTACCGCATCCAGGGCAGCCGCTCCAAATAAGTATTTTTTACATCGGATGCGTACGGAAACGCATGACCTCCAAGGTATTCTTCACCGACATGCACACCGAGCTCAACGACAGCCTGCTCTCCAAGATGAGACGTCTGCTGGAGGCATCCGGCCTCGGAGACATCGACATGGAGAAGAAGTTCGTGGCCATCAAAGTTCACTTCGGCGAGTACGGGAACCTGGCGTTCCTGAGGCCGAATTACGTCAAGGTCATCGCGGATTTCGTGAAATCCAAAGGAGGGATACCCTTCGCCACCGACTGCAACACCCTGTACGTCGGCATGAGGAAGAACGCGGTGGAGCACCTGGAGAACGCGGCCCTCAACGGATTCAACCCCACCACCACCGGATGCCAGATCATCATCGGCGACGGACTGAAGGGTACTGACGACGTTGAACTGCCCGTGGAGGGAGGTCAGTACGTGAAGATCGCCAAGATCGGCCGTGCCGTGGCCGATGCGGACATCCTCATCACGCTCAACCACTTCAAATGCCATGAGATAACCGGAATCGGCGGTGCCCTGAAGAACATCGGTATGGGCTGTGCCTCACGCAGGGGGAAGATGGAGCTCCACACCTCCGGCAAGCCCTCCGTCCTCGGGGACAAGTGCAGGAACTGTAAGAAGTGCGCCAAGGTCTGTGCCCAGGATGCCATCGTCTTCGGGAAGACCGCATCCATCGACTTTGACAAGTGTGCGGGATGCGGAAGGTGCATCGGGGCCTGCCCGTTCGATGCCATCATCTCGCAGTACGACGAGAAGATGGAGGTCGTCAACGCCAAGATCGTTGAGTATTCCAAGGCCACCATCGCCGGCAAGCCCAGTTTCCACATCTCCGTCCTGGCCGATGTCTCGCCCTACTGCGACTGCCATGCGGAGAACGACGTTCCCATCATCCCCGACGTGGGATTCTTCGCATCCGCCGACCCCGTGGCCATCGACAGGGCCTGTGCCGAGATCGCACAGCAGCAGCCCGTGGTCCACGGCAGCAGGCTCGAGAAGTGCTGCGAGCACGGCAAACCCGACGACATCTTCGCGGCCACCAACCCCAACACCAGGTGGCAGTCCCACTTCGAGCATGCCGAGAGGATGGGCATGGGCGACGGCAGCTACGAACTCGTCACGGTCCGCTGAGCATATATAAGCGGAGAAACTGGGGAAGCCCATGGAAATACTTTCACCCGCCGGCAACCCGGAAGGACTTGTGGCCTCCGTCCTGGGAGGATGCGACGCCGTATATCTCAGCGGCAAGTCCTTCGGTGCCAGGGCATTCGCCGGGAACTTCTCCGACGCACAGCTGGAGGGGGCGGTAAACTACGCCCACGACCGCGGCGTGAAGGTATATGTCACAGTCAACACCCTGATCAAGGATTCCGAGATGGACGAGGCCGTCTCCTTCGTGAAATTCCTCTCGGACATCGGTGCCGATGCCGTCCTAATACAGGATCTGGGTCTTTTGAAATCACTCCACTCGGTAGACATCAGCAAGCACGCCTCCACGCAGATGGGGATCCATTCCGCGGAGGGTCTCGAGTGGTGCAGGAGGAACGGTCTCTCGAGGGCCGTCCTCAACAGGGAGCTCACCTTCGAGGAGCTCAGCGAGATCGTCCCCGGTTCCCCCGTGGAGACCGAGGTCTTCGTGCAAGGGGCCCTCTGCTACTGCATATCCGGCGGATGCCTGTTCTCCAGCGTCGTCGGAGGCAGGAGCGGCAACCGCGGAAGGTGCGCCCAGCCCTGCAGGAAGAAATACTCCAAGG
Organism: methanogenic archaeon; assembly: GCA_902763685.1. Classification (GTDB taxonomy): domain Archaea; phylum Thermoplasmatota; class Thermoplasmata; order Methanomassiliicoccales; family Methanomethylophilaceae; genus Methanomethylophilus. Next base: position 6,849 of record CACWTF010000038.1, read on the forward strand.
ACGGGGAGAAATCATACATCATGAGCTGTGCCGACATCTACGGCGTGGACTGGCTGAAGAAACTGGAGTCCATCGGCGTGACCTCGGCCAAGATCGAGGGCAGGATGCGGAGCCAGGCCTACGCATACCTGTCCGCCAAGGTTTATTCGTCAGCAAACAAAGGTCTTGACCCCGAGGAGTACGCAAACGAGGTGGAGCTCCTGAAGACCGTCTTCAACCGCGGATACGGCGACGGCTACCTGGCAGGTGTCCAGTCCCCCGTTCAGAGCCAGTACGCGGACAACCGCGGACAGTACCTCGGACGGGCATCCTTCAGGAAGAGGAAGTTCAACACAGAGGACCTGAACGAGAAGGTCGGTATCAGGGACGGCATCTCCCTCTACCAGGGCGACGAGAAGATCGGCGGATTCAAGATCTCCTCCCTGGGCGTTACCGCATCGCCCTTCGACCTGCCCGACGGCATATACGACGTGTACAGGACCTACGATCCCCGCATCGACACCATCAAGAACCTGGTGGGCGAACCGCCCAGGTTCACCGGTTCCACCGAAAGGGTACCCGTCCACGTGCCCACGAAGATCGTTGACAGGCCGAAGATCGACCTTCCCGAGATGTCGTTCTACGTTTCTTCGATCAGGAACCTCAATGCGGTCCTGCCCTATGCTGACAGGGTCTACTACGAGATGACCGATTCCCTCCCCGAGGCACAGGAGATCTGCGACAGCGTGAACGTGGAATGCGTCACCCTCGCACCCAGACTGGCCCCCACCGAGAGGATCGAACCCGACGGCAGGCCGCTGATGATCAACACCCCCGGACAGTACATCCCCCGCGAGGGTGACAGGATCTACGCCGGACAGTTCATGAACACATTCAATTCCTTCTCCAGGCAGCCCTTCTACCAGACCACCCTCTCCACCGAGCTCTCGAACGAGGAAATCAGATATCTGGCACAGCACTGTCCCGGAAGACTAGAGGTCATGGTGTTCGGCAGGCAGGAGCTCATGTGCACCAGGGATCCCGCCATGACCAGCGGCACCCTCATCGACGAGGCAGCGTTCAGGTTCCCCGTCTACAAGGACACCCGCGGACTGTCCCACATCCTGAATTCCTCGGACACCGTCCTGCTCCCGTACCTGAAGGAGCTGGGCAAGTTCGGCATCGAATCCGTCGGTATCGACGTGAGGAAGAGGCCGGAGAACATCGCCAGGAAGGTGGCAGAGTACTACGCCACCGACAACGTCAAGGGCAAGTCCGAGATCCAGCAGATGTGCGGAGGACTGAACTACGGTGCTTACCTCCGCGGTACCGAATGATGTACCCTGTAACTGTACAGTCCGTTTTTTAAATCCCCGTAAGGGCAGAACCCCTTGATGAGACTCAACCGCAAAGGGGATATCGGATTCATGGAGGCCATGGCCGGGGCGATGACCGTATGCCTGGTCATGACCGCATTCACCGCGTTCCTGATGGCCGAGACCCTGGCCCAGGAACCCGAACCTCCCGGATTCGACTGGGGCCTGGTCGGCCCGGTGGCCGTGGAGAACGGCATGATCGTCGCCGAACCCGCATGCTCCGATTACCCCGAGAACAACAGGATATCCGGCCTCCTCCTGAGGATCTACTCCCCCGCATTCGATTCCCTGGAGGGGTTCGAGGAGATGTTCGGCACCGAAAGCGATGATTCGGTCTGCGAAAGGAGGATCATCTCCGTGGGGAACGGGGAAACATCGATCCCCGCGGTCATGGAGGCGGTAACATTCCTATGAACAGGAAGGGGTTCACCGCCATCATGGATGCGGTGTTCTTCGTCATCCTGATCTCCATCGCTGTCACCGCCATCGCCCACGGCACAGATGATTCACAGGAATCCCCGGTGGACACCGAATCCTTCGACGCGGTGATGGCCACCTATGTCCGCCTGGGGGACCTCGGTTATCCGGATGGGGACCGCGTGATGAAGATCACCGATGTATGGGCACTGTCTATGGTGGCAGGCGACGGGAAGGTGACGGAATTCGTGGGGAGATGCTTCGATGCCATGTTCCCGTGGGAGGACGGTTACGGTTTCACTGTAACGTACCTTGATATGACCCAGACATACGGAAATACCCATGATGGATGGAGCGGTTCGGTGCACAGGGAATACTCAGCGGAATTCGGCGGGACCCTTGCGGTAACGCTCTACTCATACCTGTGATCACATCGACGAATAGCCGAGGAGCTCGAGGGTCTTCTCGTCCTGTTCACCGTTGAAGTATTTGTCGAGGACCTGGGAGAACACCTTCTCTTCCGGGCAGACGTTCATGAAAAGGGTCATGCATGACCTGACCTTGAGGTCGTCAGGATATCCGAAGATGTCCGCTGCATCGGCGACGTCGCTGTCGAGAAGGGCCTGCGAGATCTCGATGAGATGTGCACGGAGCTCGGGATCGTTCATGTACGCGACAGCCTCCTCACTGCCGTCGATGGCGTACTCGCGGGCGGTGGAACTGTAACCCAGACCTTTCAGCTGGGGAAAAATGTACCAGATCCAATGGGATTCCTTGTGACCTTCCTTTACCTCTTTCAGTGCCGTTTCGTAATAGCATTTCTGAGCTTTGGTAAAGCGGTCCAATCCCTCCAAAATAACCCCGTCCCGTTTGGATACTGAACGGCGTTAATCATTAAAAAAAGTTCGGATGTTATACGTTAAACCGGCTTAACGGTCCTTACGTGCCTGTTCCACCAATCCAACTATCCGGGATTTTATCTCCTTCGTGCAAGGCCAGGTATCGTCCATGTAGGAGATCAGGTCCAGGATGTCTGCGTCAGGATTCGTAACAGCGAGGTAGACCCTGCTCATGAGTTTCGAAACAAGGTAAGGGAAATCGTCGCAGATCTGCGGACGGTCCTTCCAAATGGTGCAGCGGTTGTCCTTGCCGAGGAAACGGCACGGGCCGTTCTCGGATTTGTTGAAGAGGATCCTCCCGTCGGAGGTCTGGTAGACGTACTGCGTCATGAACGTGTACAGGTCCACGCCGGCGGCAGTGGCCACACGGTCGACCTCCTCGGGACGGACGATGATGTTGGGCTGATGGCAGCATCTGCCGCACATCTCGCAGGGGAGTTCGTCGAGGGACTTGCAGATATCGTATGCGGTATCGAGGTCCTTCTCCATCTCGGGGGAGATGGTCGCCAGACCCTCCAGGACGTATTTTCCCCTGTATACTGCCATGTTATCAGAGCGCACCGGCGATTCCGACGAATCCGAACATGAATGCGATGACGGAGATGACGAGGGCGGCGGCGGACATGATGAAGAGCTTCTTCGCGGTCTCCATGTTGGTGGCGTGCTTGTGGGTGTAGCCCATGGCGTAACCTCCGAGGAGGAGACCGAGGGCTCCGAAGACCGCACATCCGTAGTAGACCTTGGGGACCAGACATACGATTCCGAGGATCGCGAATACAAGTGCGATGAGAACGAGGTTGATTGCCCCTATCGGAGGGACCTTGCGTTTTTCATTTTCGAGTTCGAAATCGATCATGGTATTCGGATACTCTGATTGAAATCCCCTATAAAGAACCCACGCGTCAGGGTCTGCGGAGGACGGCCTGCAGCCTGCAGCGTACGGTGCCGAAGCGGGTGGGTTCCTCCATGCGTTCGACCGAGACGACCTCCATCGAGGGAAAAATCGATCTCACGTCATCCTCGGTGAGGTAGCGGTAGAGGATGCCGTTGCGGACGTCCTCCCTCCTGCCCTCGGACCTCATGTCGCCCTCGGCGAAACATCTGAGGTACAGCTCACCGCCGCTGCGGAGCACCCTGCGGATCTCCTCCGATGCCATGGAGATATCTGACTCTGGCACATGCTCTATGACATGTACGGATACCACCCTGTCGAAGGAACCGTCGGCGAACGGCAGGGCACGGACGTCGGCCTCGAGGAACGTTCCCTTCTCTCCGAACAGCTTCCTGCAGGAGGCCACGGCAGAGGGCGAGAAATCGATACCGGTGACGGAAGCCCCCCTCTCCATCAGGGCGGCGGAGGTCTTGCCGTTCCCGCATCCCAGGTCGAGTACGCGGTCCCCCTCCGAGATATCCATCCAAGAGATGTCCGCGACCCCCCTCCAGGGACGTGCCTGGCCCGAATAGAGGGATTCCCAGGCCTCCCGCTGTCTGTCCATGCTCCTGCATCAAAATAAATAATAAAAAAATGATTGAGGGCAACAATCCCAGTGATCCCTATGATGTGGAATCCCCGTATCGAGACAATGCCCCTTGACAAGATCAAGGAGATGCAGCGTGTACAGCTTATCAAATTGGTCAACAACCTGTACAGCTTCAACAAGTTCTACCACGACAGAATGAGGGCCGCCAACGTGACCCCCCTGGACATCCAGAGTCTCGACGACATCACAAAACTCCCCTTCATGGTCAAACAGGATCTGAGGGACAACTACCCCGACAAGATGTTCACCGTCGACAAGAGCGAGATCGTCAGGTACCACATGTCCTCCGGAACCTCCGGAAAGCCCACCTGCGTGGCCTACACCCGCAACGACCTCGACTATTGGACCGAAGCCCTGGCACGTTCCCTCACCGCCGCCGGACTCACCTCCGACGACACCATCCAGATCGCATACGGTTACGGACTCTTCACCGGAGGTCTCGGACTCCACTACGGTGCCGAGAAGATCGGTGCAACAGTCCTCCCCGCCAGCACCGGTAACACCCAGAGGCAGCTGGAGATGATGCAGGACCTGCAGTGCACCGCCATCGCATGCACCCCGTCCTACCTCACCCACCTCATCACCACCGCCAGGCAGATGGGCATCGACTGGAAGAGGGACATGAAGCTGAGGAGATGCATCCTCGGTGCCGAGCCCTGGTCCGAGTCCATGAGGGCCAAGTTCGAGGCCGAGACCGGTGCCAAGTGCATCGACATCTACGGTACCTCCGAGCAGGCAGGACCCATGTTCTGCGAGTGCGAGCACCAGCACGGACCCCACATCAGCCCCGACATCATGTACTGCGAGATCCTCGACCCCGACACCGGCGAATCTCTCGAGCCCGGAAACAAGGGAGAGCTCGTCTGCACCATGCTGAAGAAGGAGGCCATGCCCATGATCCGCTACAAGATGAAGGATATCACCTCCATCAACGAGGAGCCCTGCGAGTGCGGAAGGACCTCACCCAGGCTCTCCAGGATCACCGGCAGGAGCGACGACATGCTCATCATCCGCGGAATCAACGTGTTCCCGTCGCAGATCGAATACACGCTCATGAGGATCCCCCAGGTGGGAGACCAGTACATGATCAAGGTCTCCAGGGAGGGCGACCTCGACAGGATGATCATCCAGGTGGAGATCAAGCCCGAATCCTTCAGCGACAAGCTGGAGGACATGCAGAGGCTCAGGGCCCACATCGAGTCCGAGCTCAAGAAATACCTTAACATCGCAGTCCCCGTCGAACTCAAGGCTCCCGGCGAGCTCCCCAGGTTCGAAGGAAAAGCCAAGAGAATTATTGATACGAGGGTGTTCTGAAATGAATGCAAACATAATCACACAGCTTTCGATATTCGTGAACAACGCGCCCGGCTCCCTGGCGAACGTGGCGAAGACCCTTCATGAGTGCGACATCAACATGAAGGCATGCAACCTTGCGGAATCCACCGAATTCGGTATCCTCAGGGCCATCGTCGACGACCCCGAACAGGCCATCGCCAAGCTCCAGGAGAAGAACATCATCGTCAAGAAGACCGAGATCATCGGTGTCAAGATCAAGAACGTGCCCGGTTCCCTCTACGAGTCCTCCAAGATCCTCGGGGACGCAGGGATCAACATCGAGTACGGATACGCGTTCACCGGCAAGAACGTGGAAGGCCTCTTCATGAGGGTGGACCACCCCGAACAGGCCATCGAGGTCCTCAGCAAGGCCGGACTCGATCTGGTCAAAGCATCGGAGATCTGAACATGGGAAACATGAACGTCGCGGTGGTAGGCGCCGGCGGCCTGGCCGACAAGATAGGCAAGAAGGGTACCGTCACCGACATGACCTTCTACGAGGTCAAGGAAGGCACCGACTCCATCACGCTCATCGAACCCTCCAAGTATCCCGAGAAACTGCAGTCGCTGTTCTACGCCACCGAGATGGCGGAGTTCTGCATCCTCGTGGTCGACAAGATCGATTCCTTCCTCGGCGAGACCATCGTCATGGTGGACTCCCAGAAGATGGACAGGGGATGGATCGTCCTCAGGAACTACATCCAGCCCGAGCAGCTCACCCCCCTCATCGCGGGGACTTCCCTCGAGCACTACGAGTTCGTGGAGGAGAACCACATCAACATGCGTCTGGCACTCATCGACATGGCCAAGGCCGAGAACAGGAAGGCCGGCGACGGCACCTGCGGTTCCTGCCCCGTCGACAGCCACTTCAACGTCAAGGGTGTGGGTACCGTCGTGCTCGGTTCCGTGGCCGACGGATACTTCAAGGTGCACGACAAGATGACCGTCTGGCCCCTCAACAAGACCGTCACCCTCAAGTCCATCCAGAAGCACGACATCGACGCCGCTGACGGTGTCAAGGGAGACCACGTCGGACTCGCCCTCAGGGACATCGACAGCGAGGAGCTGGACAGGGGAATGGTGTGCTCCACCGACCCCGCCATCAAGATGAGCAGCTCCTTCAAAGGGAAGATCGAGTACAACAAGTACTGGAAGAACGCCGTGAAGGAGGGTATGATGCTCCACGTCGGACACTGGATGCAGATCCTTCCCGTCCGCGTCATCGCCGCAGGGGCCGACAAGGACTCCGAGGTCGAGTTCGAGCTCGACGGTCAGATGATCCACAAGCCCGGCGACAAGGGTATCCTGATGTACTACGACGGCGGAAAGCTCAGGGTCATCGGAAAAATCATTTTCTCCTGATCACGGGGGGCCGTCGATACGGCCCTCTGGGTCATTCCTTTTACAATAATCTTTACGAATGGTTGAAAAGCACTTCATTAATCCTGCCTCCCCTGTCAGCATTTTATATATCTCTCAGGGAATGAAGTCGAAGATATTGCGTCGGTACCATGTGCCCGCAACGGAAGCGATAACATGAAAAACGAAAAAACGAAGGTGATCGGATGACCTCCGAATACCCCATCGAGTTCGTCTCCCTCAGGAAGGAGTTCGGCAGCTTCGTGGCCGTCAACGACCTTTCCCTGCAGATCAAGAAGAACAGTTTCACCGGCCTCTTGGGACCTAACGGTGCAGGAAAGAGCACCTCCCTGAAGATCCTGACCCATCTCATTCACGCCACCTCCGGCGAGGCCTACATCAACGGTTATGAGGTCGATAAGAACCCCAAACAGGCACTACAGGGTGTAGGTACCGTCGTCGAGACCCCCGAGTTCTACGGATACCTCTCCCCCAACGAAACCTTCCGTTACATCGGAGAGATCTTCGGAATGAAGAGGGAGAGCATACAGTCCCAGACATCGGAGATCCTGGAAAAGGTAAAGATGGCGGATTGGGCCGACAAGAAGATCGGGACCTTCTCCAAGGGCATGAGGCAGAGGATCTCCATCGGCCTCTCGCTCCTTAATGATCCCAGCGTCATCATCCTCGACGAGCCTACTTCCGGACTCGATCCCAGGGGAATGGCGGAGATGAGGGAGATCCTGAAGAACATCAGGAATGACAACAACAACCTCACTATCCTGATGAGCTCCCACATGATGCACGAGGTCTCCGACCTCTGCGACAGGATCGCCATGATCAACCACGGAACCCTCCTTCTTAACGACGATTTCGAGAACGTGATCTCGGATTCCGACACCAGGGTCGTCATCGTACGGCCGCTGGAGACCCCCAACGACGATATGCTGGACAAGATCGGACGCCTCAGCAACGTCGTCTCGGCGGAACGCATGGGCGGAGAGATCAATGTCAGGATGAAGGGCGGTAACGAAGAAATGGCCGCCCTCTTCAGGCAGATCGCGGCCCTCGACTTCCCCGTCTGCGGGATGTCGGAGAGCGCCAACGCTCTGGAAGACAAATACCTCAGTCTGATCAAGGAGTCTAGATAAGATGACTGCAGAGTTCACCGACGACTTGAGGCAGGCATACGTGGTCGCCAAGAATGAGATCAAGAAATTCTTCAGAGGGAAAAAGATCCTCATTTTTGGACTCCTTGTTCTTGCGATTGTTCTTCTCCAGACTATCGTACCGATAGTATCCAACAGCTCTTATGGCTCCAAAGATAATCTGTTGGAAAGCTTTGTATCGTTCGCAATCCTACTTGTGGAACTGGCTGGTGTTCTTTTCACGGCAACCTCTCTCGTATCCGAGTTCGAGGAACGTACAGCACTGGTGCTTTTCACCAAACCCATCAAAAAATGGTCCATTTTCATCGGAAAACTAATGGCTTCGATGATGGCTGTCGGCGCTTTCATCTTGATTTACTACGTTTACGCTGCAATACTGACGTTTACCGAACCTGGATCCTTCAGTACAGGAGCATTTGTTCAATCATTGGCATTGGCATTTTGCGCTGTATTCGGTGTCTGTGGCGTATCGATGTTATTCGGCTCATTCGCCAAGAAAGGGAGTACAGCATCTATCCTGACCCTGGTGTTCTTCGTACTGTTGATAGGACTTATTTCAGGACTGCTGCAGACTTTTGCCCACATCGATACATGGTGGAGCATCAATGATGCACCTGGTTACCTCGGCTACGTATTCACAGGAATCAGACCTGAAGTCATAGATGTGTCTCCATACGTGGTGGATGTGGCCATAACCACAGCCGATATTATCAGGGCTGGTGCAGTTCTAGTACTATGGGGAGTCATAACCAACATCGCCGCCTTCTTCATCTTCAGAAGAAGGGACTTCTGAAACCTAACCGGGGGAGAAATCCCCCGCACTTTTTCAATAAACCGAGAGTTCCTCGGCAAGCCACCTGATGGATTTCATGACCCTTCCGACGGGGTCGGAGAAATGTCCGCCGGAGTTCTTCTCATAGGTATGTGCCCTGAGCCGTGGATCCTTCTCGAGACGCTTCTTCTGCTTGAGATACTGCGTTCCGATGGAGGCGGTCAGCATGTTCCCGGAACCGGGTTCCTTCCCGCCGAGACTGAGGTATACGACACCGTTATCGGGGGTCTTGGAACCGTCCGCATACTTGTCCCAACCCTCGAACCACAGGGAACCGGAACAGCATCCGACGCCCTTGAATATACCCGTCTCATAAAAGACCCAGAGCGAGAAAAGACCTGCGAGCGAATATCCTGTTATTGCGAATTCCGAACAGCGGGGGAACTGCTCCTCCGCATAGGGGACGGCGACATTGACCAGCCAATCGAGGGTCTCCTTCCCTTTGTCGCCGAACCTCTGGTCCGCGGTCTCGAAACCCCATGGGGAGAAGTCGTCGAACCAGGACTCCGCCTCGAAGGCGAAGAGGGTGAACGACTCGAGTTCGTCCTCCTCCTTCTCGATGATCTCCACGATTGATCCGAACTCGTCCCTGCCGGCCATGGTGCCCCAGAATATAACCGGGCCTCCGTCGCCGACCGAGTAGGTGTGGCATCTCTTTCCCCCGAGTTCGAAATCGTTCCTCATGACGGTATTAACGGACTCTGGTTATTTATAGACGCGATTACTCTCCCCTACTGCCGTGTCACTTATTGACACTATGATTACCGGTGAAATGATGACCTTCAGGAACGAAGAACTCGAGACAATGCCAGCAGAGGACCTCAAAAGGATGCAGTTCGAACTGCTCAGGAAGGAGATCCGCACCATGTATGACGCTTCGGAGTTCTTCAGGAAGAAGATGCAGTCCGTCAATCTCACTCCCGACGACATCACCGATATGAAGCAGTTCAGGAAGATCCCCTTCATGGTCAAACAGGACCTCAGGGATAACTATCCCGACAAACTGTTCGTAAAGCCCTACGACGAGCTCGTGAGGATCCATGTCTCCTCCGGAACCACCGGAAAGCCCACCGTCGTCGGATACACCGCCAAGGACCTCGATAACTGGACCGAATCGCTTGCCAGGGGACTCGTATCCTTCGGCGTAGGGCCCAAGGATGTCTTCCAGAACATGCACGGCTACGGACTTTTCACCGGAGGTCTCGGAGCCCATTACGCAGCCGAGAGGGCAGGAGCCACCGTCATCCCTTCCGGAACCGGGAACACCGACAGGCAGATCATGCTCATGCAGGACCTCCCTGTCACCTGCCTCGCAGGAACACCGTCCTATTACTTCCATATCGCCGATGTCTGCGACCAGAAAGGCATCGATTTCAAGAAAACAACCAAGGTTACCAAGGCCCTCGCCGGCGGAGAACCCTGGTCAGACTCCATGAGGAGGAAACTCTTCGAGAGGACCGGAATCAAGGCCTACAACTGCTACGGGGCGAGCGAGTTCTACGGCCCCATGTTCGTCGAGTGCGAACAGCAGAAAGGGGCCCATGTATGGGCCGACCTGGCACTTATCGAGATCCTCGATCCTGTGACAGAGGAGCCGGTCCCCGAGGGCGAGAGCGGAATGCTCGTCGTGACCATGCTCCAGAAGGAGGCCTTCCCCCTCATCAGGTACAAGATCGGCGACATCTCCTCCCTCACCTGGGAGAAGTGCGCCTGCGGCAGGACCCACCCCCGTCTCGGAAGGATCACCGGCAGGAGCGACGACATGATCGTGGTCAGGGGAATCAACGTGTTCCCGTCGCAGATCGAGAGCGTCATCGGCGAGATGCCCTTCCTCACCCCGTTCTACCACATCACCCTCACCAACGAGAACTACATGGACAAGATGGTCATCGACGTGGAGATCAGCAAGGACTTCCTCACCGACGACATGAACGAGATCAACAGGATGACCGTCCAGATCCAGACCAGGCTGAAGGAGATCCTGAACCTCAAGGCCATCGTCAAGATCAACCTCCCTGGAACCCTCGAGAGGTTCGACGGCAAGGCGAAACACGTCACCGACAACAGGTCCTGGGAGTAAGACCGTACATGATCGGTGACTTCCTCGAGATAGGCATGCTGCTGTGCTTCGCGGCATCCTGGCCGTTCAACATCCGCAAATCCTACCTCTGCAGGACCGCAATCGGCAAAAGCATCGCCTTCGAGCTCATCATCGAGATGGGTTACTTCTGCGGGGTCGCCCGCAAGTTCGTCATCGACGAGATCAACTACGTCCTCGCATTCTACATCCTGGACATCTTCCTCGTCGCCATAGACATGGCACTGTACTTCCGCAACAGGAGACTGGACGCGGAGCGTTTGGCAAAATCCTAAAAAGGACCGCCTGCGATTACACGCCTATGGAAATCGTCTGCAAAGGGATAACCGACGGAAAACTCGATGACATCTACGGGTGCAAGGGAACCGAATTCGCGGAAGGACGCATGCCCGCCCGCTCGTTCCCCCTGGAGATCAGGGACGCTCCCGCCGGTACCGCATCCTACGCAGTCATCTTCGACGATCCGGATTCCGTCCCCGTATGCGGTTTCAAATGGATACACTGGCTTGTCTCCGGACTCAGGAGCAGGACCCTACCGGAGGATGCCTCCCGTACCTGCGACGATATCGTCCAGGGTGTGAACAGCTGGTATCCCGGGGATGTGGGGGACAGGATGAAGGCATCCTGCTACGGCGGACCCTATCCTCCCGACAGGGAACACATCTATGTTATCACCGTACTCGCCCTCGATTTCATCCCCGTCCTCAAGAAGGGATTCACCTACGACGAGCTGATGAAGGTCACCAAAGGACACGTCCTAGCCACCGCCAAACTCAACGGTGCATACAGTCCCAGGAATGCATAATCAATCCATTCTGCCGTAAAGACCCAGTAACACGACGTTAGCCTTAATTATCCACTGGAGGATTCATCTCACATGTCAGATTCGGAGACCCCTTTCATCGGATCGCTCGGAGTCCTGAGGGACGAAAGATTCGAGCAGGCACAGGCGATGGCCATAGAAGGCGACAGGGAAGCTTTCGGCCATTACCTCGCATCGGCCAAGCACGGCAACCCCGCTGCGGCCCACATGGTCTCCCAATACATCCTGAGGAATCTGGCGGAAGGAGGTCTCACCGGAGCCCTGTTCTGGTCGACCTATGCGGTCCTCGGATACCGCATCCCCGCCGAGAGCACGCTCAAGACCATCCTCAGCTCCCCGAAGGCTCCCGGAACAGGGGAATTCATCGACTATTGTATCAAGGAGGCGGATGCCGGCAACGGTGCCGCCATGTTCGTGGCAGGTATGGCATACTACACCGGGATGGGCACCGCCTTCGATGCCGATGCCGCCTTCACATATTTCGAGAGATCATACAAAGCGGGGAACCTGGACGGGAAATGCCAGTACGCCCTGTGCCTGATCCGCGGTGCCGGCACCAAGCAAGACAAAGAAAAGGGCCTCGGCCTGCTGAAGGAGACCGCGGCGGAAGGGAACATCCGTGCGGCCCTCAAGTACGCACAGTTACTGGAACACGGGACCTTCGTACGCAAGGACTGCGGAAAGGCCCTTGCTGTCTACGAGAGGCTTGCCTCCCTCAGGGTGCCCCGTGCCATGTACGAGGCCGGAAGGTGCTACCTCGACGGGATCGGCACCGAACGCGATCCCGACATGGGATATTCGTGGTTCACCCTATCGCAGGCCTTCGGGTCCGTGTGGGGCGATTTCGGTATGTCCCGCTGCATGATGGGCGGCATAGTGGAGAATTGCCGCGAGGAAGGTGCCAATCTCATGCTCGAATCCGCCGACAAGGGGTGCACGGATGCCATGATCATGGCCTCCCAGCTCTTCGCCAAGGGCGGAAAGATACTGAAGAAGGATCCTGCCAGATCTCTTGAATATCTCAGAATGGCCGCATCGGCGGGGAACGCTTCCGCCGAACTGTCGCTCGCCAAGATGTACGAGGACGGTACCGGCCTGAAGAGGGACGGTTCCCAATCCCTCGCCTATGCGATGCGTGCGGCTGCCCACGGCAGCACCGAAGGGTGTTTCATGGCGGGTACCCGCCTCATTTCCGGAAAAGGGGATTCCGCCAAAGGCTTCGGACTCCTCAGCATGGCCTCGGACGAGGGTTTCATGAAGGCCACATTCTCGCTCGCCAACTGCTATTCGCGCGGGATCGGGACCGCCAAGAATCCCGGGAAGTGCCTGGAACTCCATAAGGAACTGGCAGACCGCGGATTCGCCAAGTCGATGTCTGTGATCGGCGAACTGTACTATCTCGGGGATTAGCTGCCCCAGGACTACGGGGAGGCATTCAGGCTGTTCACCAAGGGTGCGGAACTGGACAACGTCCTCTGCCAATACTACCTTGGCGAATGCTACGCTAAGGGTCACGGAACGAAAGAGGATAAGGCAGTCGCCATCAAATGGTACAAGAAGGCCGCTGATCAGGGCCACGTGGTGTCCCAGAAGATCGTAGAGGACGAGAAGAGCCAGGAGATCCTCCGCGACCAGTCGCCGTTCGCCACCTTCGAGAAGAGTGCCCGCGCGGGGAACGCCCAGTCGATGTACATCGTGGGAAGATACTACGAGGACGGGATCGGCATCGAGAAGGACCTCAGCAAGGCGAAGGAATGGTACCGCAAGGCGAAGAAACGCGGGAACTCCGCCGCCAAGAGGGCATTGGAAGCGTTGGAAAGATCCGAAGAGAAGAAATGATTCTCCCCCTGAGGGGAGTTTTTGGTTTTCAGTGCAGGAACATGAGGTACGCTGCGAAGATGGTTACTACCAATGCCATGACCGCAGGCAGCTTGCCTACGAGCCTGGTCTGGAGCGAGGTGTCGGTCCAAGGTAACATGCAGGCCTCATAAACAACAAAAAATAAAACCATTTGGGCTGGATGTATGCTATTCTGTGTTTTTGTTGTAACGTTCTATAAAAACATTGTTAGCCTCAATAATTTTTGAAGATACAATATATAATATTATCTTTAATCTCCGCCAACCCAAGAAAACGCCCATCCACTCATATTTATAGATTTTCTATCCCATTATAAACCCCCATTCTGGCACGATCGGGTAATGAGCATTCATCCAAGCCATCCCCAAATCATTAGCCAGCATATCAAAAATCGAACATGTTCGTAATTTATTTTAAGATATCATAAATCGAATCCAACATATTGGTTGGATGGATATATCCACACCAAGAATGTCACACGGATGGGACGAAAACAAGTCTTGATGTGTGACGATTGGAGGAAATATATGACTGATTCTACAGTTGAAGTCGCCAGGCCCCCGGAGCTTGACGAATTCATCAAAGAAAACCACAAGAAGAAGTTCAGGTTCGGTGTCATCGCAGCACTGCTCTGTGCTGTCTACTGGGGAGTCTGGTATGTACCCGGATCCGCAATTTGGGAGATGCCTGACTTCCTTCCCGCACTAGGCGATAAGATTGCAGCAGAAGGTTTCGGAACCGACGCCAATGCACTGATGTGTTGCGTCCTTTTATGTCTGGTGAACGCAATCATCGATACACTGATTCTGTTCATCTGGAATGGTGCTCTCGGAAAGATAGGAGAACTCAAGAGGACATTCGTTGAGTTCAAGGCGGCCAACATCTACTTCGTATACGCAGGAATCTGCGGTGCAGGAGCGGTTTTCGGTACCTACGTCGCAGCACAGTACCTCAGCCCCGGATTCGCGGCTGTTGCTGGTGTTCTCTATGCACTCGTCGGAACTGTTATGTCGGTGCTGTACCTTCACCAGAAGGTCACCAAGAGGGGATACATCGCCATTTTCATCATGATCGGTGGTGCAGTCGTCCTCTTCTCTGGAACCATGATGGGTTCGGAATCACCCAACATGACCCTCGGAATCCTCGGTGGAGTCATGTGTGCAGTCTGCTGGGGACTTGAGGGAACCTTCGCAGGAAAGGCACTCGACTACTGCGAGCCCGACTGCGGTATCCAACTCAGGTTCTTCTGGGAAATGGTCCTTTGGATTATCGCCTGTGTCGTACTTGCAGCCGCAGGTGTACCCATCTTCTCTACCATAAGCACAGTCATCACTGAGCCTAGCATCCTGCTCGTTGTTATCCTTCTTGGATTCTCCTTCGCATGGTGCTACGTTACCTGGTACAAGTCCTTCCCCTTCATCGGTGTCGCCCGTGGTCAGGCCGTCGGATCCCTGTATGCTGCTTGCAGTATCATATTCATGTTCCTGTTCTTCGGAATCGACAGAGCAATCGGTGGAAGCGACATGGGTCACGTTCTCCCCGTCATCGGAGGACTTATCATCTGTCTGTTCGGAAGCTACCTTATCGCAACAGAGGATGCTGAGGGCCTTGTTTCACTAAAGGATGATTCAGTCATGGGAGGTGAATGAAATGATTACTGGAGCACCGCTTAAGTTCAGAATCATGGAGCTTCTCTCTAAGAAGAACATGTGGAACTACGAGATTGTTGACGCCCTTCAGGATGAATATCATCATACATCCCAGATGGGACGTGACAACATCAACTACGACTGCATCGAGATGGTATCAGCGGGATTCAGTAAGGAGATCGAATGGGCCATCGACACAGATGGTTCCAAGTTCGACTCCAAACATCCCGGAAGGCTGCTCACCAAGTACGAGCTGACCTCCTACGGAAGGGACACGCTGAACGAACTGATCGCAAAAGTGAGGAACTACACTCCAGACGAGTGAGGTGTGAAAAATGGCAGATATTAACTGGGATGCATACGCAAAACCCTTCGCAGATGGAATCATTCCTGGTTCCGAGATCGTGAGCACGATATTCATCGTCGCGGTCGCTTTCATCGGTCTTTACATCGCAAGGTGGATGTACAGTCAGCTGTGAAACTCAACCCGGGTGCCCATGCACCCGGACAAACCTCTTACCAAACGTTTTTCTTTTTCAACCATTACCGATGAGACAATGAAGCTGAGAGTTTTCATCTCCATCCCCATCGCCAACACCGCGGGCCTCGGCCCTCTGATACGCGATCTCAAAACAGTCAGGGGAGTAAGGACATCCAATGTCGCCCAGCTGCACATCACACTGAGATTCCTCGGAGACGTCGATGAGGAGAGAATCGACGAGATCGGAGAGATCGTCTCCGATACCGTATCCGACATCCAAAAGTCCCGCCTGAGTCTGAAAGGATTGGGATGTTTCCCCAACGAGAGGAATCCAAAGGTCCTCTGGGTGGGCATAGACACCGCCTTACCCCTCGGACGCATCGCAGACGAACTCTCCGCGAAACTGAGAAAGGCAGGAATTCCCTTCGACGAGAAACCCTTCAAGCCCCACGTCACCATCGGCCGCATAGAGGGCAGATGCAACATCGCTCCGATGCTCGGCAAATACCGCACGACCGAGTTCACCACCTGCATTCCGTCCGCAGTATACGTGATGAAGAGCGAACTGAAACCCACAGGTGCGGAACACACCGTTCTCAGATACTGCGAACTAAAGGACTGAGCTGATTCCAGTGGAAATCAGGGTAGGTCCAAAGCTAACTTGTTAACTCTACGGCATCCTTTTATAAACCGGTAATCCGAGATCCAACAATGAACGATTGGGATGCATACGAAGGGTTGAAGGAATCGGAATACGAGATACTGTATCTCATGAGGGATCTGCTGAAACTTTACACGGATCAGCAGACCGCCATCTACGGCCGCACCACCGAAACCCTGAAAGGATTGATGATAACACTCGACAGCTGTCTGGAATCCGCGGACGGGTAAACATAGCCAGAGCCAGAAAAATCCATTAATAGTTTTGATTATATGTATGCCCCGTCAAACCTCCCAGAGGGGCAGTATACATGAGCAGAGAAGAAGTGGTTCAGAACGCACTCAACATCATCAAAGGTCTGACCGGTGTCCGTGCCGCATTCGTGCTCGACGAGGAGATCAAGAAGCAGATGCTGGCAGAGGAAGCCACCGTCCAGGGTGCCGGAGGATACACCGTCGAGAACGAAGGTGTGAAAGAAGCGATGAAACGCGACGTTGTAATCGCACTCATCAAGGACCCCCGTTTCAGGCCCCCGCCCGAGCCCACTATCATCATGACCACGAACGGAAAAATCGTCGGTCAGGAGATTTTCCCCTGGACAGCCCACGAGGTTGAGGGACAGAACGTCATCTGGCTCTCCGACGGTTTCTGCATCTTCGTGGACAGGATCGAGAACGCCCCGTCCAAGTTCGTCATGCCTCCCGTATCCTTCCCGGAGCTCAACCCTGGCAACGGATGCAAGGATGTCGTATCCTGCAGTCCCGCACCCACCACCGACCTCATGATGAGGAAGCACGAGGGTCTGGAGGACAACGGTAAGCTGGCCTCCGTGGTCGTCGGATTCAACTTCGTGGAATGATGCCGGAAGATATTCTAAGGGAAATAACCGGGAGACCGGAGTTCGGAGGTTTTAGTTACACATTCGCCCCGGCACCCCGTACCGAACCGGATCGGGTAAGGGAACTGCGTAAGCTCTGTGCCGAGAACAAATGCGGATGCTACGGCACCACCTGGGGCTGTCCGCCCGGTTCCTGTTCCGAGGAAGAGGCCGCGGATATCGTCAACAGGTTCTCACGTACACTCATAGTGAGCAGGAGGTATCCCATGCCTCCCGCCGATGATGCGAAGGCATTCGAGCATATCAGCAGGGAAGTGCAGAACAACATCAGGAACATCTCCGTCCTTGCACGCAGCGAAGGCCTCGACAACGTCCCGATGGGGGACGGGGGCTGCACCTACTGCGGGAAATGCAACTATCCCGAACCCTGCAGATACCCGGACCGCAAGGTCATCAGCATCAGCGGCATGGGTATCGACATGGAGAAGTATCTCGGGGAACAAGGCATAAAATTCTCGTTCGAGAAGGATGCCGTGACCCTTTACGCGTTCATAATGTTTTGAGAAGAAGATGGCGCGGAAAGAGAGATTCGAA
>CACWTF010000039.1 GCA_902763685.1 methanogenic archaeon
GTGAACCATCCTCCGAAGTGCTTCCCCGCCACCGGCACCAGTTCCGGCATCTCCAGTTCCTGCCCTTCCACCACGGTCTGGGTACTGAGGAATCCCCCGTCCGAGACGAACATCACCTGATAGGTCTGCAGCCATACCGCAAACACCGTCGTATCCGCGGTTAGAAGAACATGGGGATCGAATTCCGTCACCGTATCCCCGTGCCTCTCGAACCATCCTCCGAACACCGTCCCCTCGGGTGCCTCCGGCACCTCGGGGGTCTCCACGAAGACCCCGTTCCTGCATACAGTGCTCCCGTCGATATAGCGGGTAGCGATGTACTCCCCGCCCTCCCCGTCGTAGAACACGGCGGCGATCCTGCGGTCGTTTAGATGCAGGAGATTGACCTTCACCGTCTTCACCGATTTCCCCTGACCGGTCTCCACCGTCTGGGTCACATAGAGTACGTCGTAATCCGAGGCTTCCATCTCCAGGGTGACTCCGGAGGACTGTTCTATGACGTTCCCTCCGGCGTCCATCACGGTCCACGAGACGTTGGCGGAATCGCTCCCGAAACTCATCACTATATGGTCTCCTCCGCACCAGTATTCCTCGGTGGATGTCACCGCATCCGAGGAGTCTGGCACAGCACACACGATGAAGGCCGCAGAGATGACCGCGACCATGATCTTCATGAGGTCCATGCTATCCTTCAGATGGGCGAGCAGGTGAGGATGATCTTGTTCATCGGGATCAGCGTGGAGATGACCGACACCGTCACCTGGTCCGTGTTACCGTCGAGCTGACGCATGTTGATCACGTATCTTCCCGCACCGTCGGTGGGGAGGGCCTGCTCCGGCTGATCTATCATGCTCGAGAGCATGAACCTCTTCTCCAATCCGTTCTCGCCCTGGAAGAACACCGTGGCGTTGGTACCTTCGTCAAGGGTGAGTTTCAGGTCAGAACCCGCGAGAACCGCAAGCGATCTTCCCTCGCTGTTATTCGATAATTTGGTCACACCGTCCTCCTTGATGGAGAAGACCACAGTCTCAGGTCCCTGAACGAACGAGTAGTTCACTTTCACCGTTTCAAGGGAGACCTTTCCCGTGAGGGTATCGGTGACGAGGATCTGCAGATCCATGGAACTGTTCGCCGCCCATCTCGGATCGGTAGTATCTACGTAACCTCCGAGGATGAGTCCGTCTTTCAGGGTGAGGCCCCTGTAGAGACCTGTCGCATAGAATTTGAATTTTGAAAGGTCGCAGGGCTCGTCGTCGTAGGTCATCGTTCCCTGAGTGCTGAACACTCCGTCGCTGCGGATAACCACGGGTTCGAAGGTGATTACGTGAGGGAGAGGCATGGTGTAGGTGATGTTGTACCGATAATACACCGTCTGTTCTATTCCGTAAGATTTGACCCAATACTTCACAAAGAATGAATTGTTTGAACAATCCGTAAGTGTCAACAGCATTGCAATGTTGCTGAAATTATCATGTTTAACTAATCTAACATTCATCCTGTTCAGTTCAATATTTTTATCATTATCCTGAGGCCAAGTATCATTGAACTGAAGTCCACTTTCAGTATTGGCGAGAATATGCTCTACACTAGCGGAAAGTGGATCTTGAATGATAGTAATAGAATATCCATCTCCTGCATAAACGAAATCAAAAAGGTTCAGGTTGGTGTTGATAACCCTGACCTGCGTTTCCTGATAGAGCAATTCAACACTTACAGGGATTGCAGTTGCCAATGTGGAACCGTCCTTCGCCGCATCGCTTGCCGGCATATCCGCCGCAACGACGGCGGGAACGGTCATCAAAAGAACGGCGAAGACCGCCGCGATTCTAACAAACTTCATGGTTTCACCTTTAATTCACTGTCAATTTCTCCAAATCTGTGATTCCGATAAGCCATTGCACGGTGACACCCGTCGTCCCCGAACCCGTATCCACGGCGTATGTCGCGATGAACACACCCGCCCGGGTACCGAAGCCGTGCCAGGAAGCGGGAGGGGTCAGGACATAACCGTCGCCTGAACGCTCCACGGTCCAGGGACCGTTGGTCTCCACCGACAGGGGAACACTTCCCGCCGGCACCGTGAAGGGGCCCGTTACGATATCGTGTGACGGGACGAAATCCACCGTCACCGATCCGATATCCAATCCGATACAGCCCCATTCGGTCTGTGCGGGAGCCCACAGCATCAGTTTAGGTACCGTCCCCGCCTGCCTGTCCTCCGCGGAGGAGTATGTCCCGCCCAGGAAGAACAAAGTCAGAAGGATAACCGAGATGAGGATGACGGCGATGCGGGTGCCGTGAGTGACCCGCCCTGAACTGTCGGACTCCCTGATGATGATCCCCTTCCTGCATGGCCGAGACGGTCCGTGCGGAGGGCGTATCTGCTCCTCATATTTTAATTTAAGAAACCAAATGCCGCAATGAAAACTGACAGACCCAGACTTCCGTCAAGACGCTTATCGAAGGATGTCTTACGAAAACGCGGCGTGTCTGTTTGACAGACCCCAGATGATGTAAAAAAGAAATACCCGCGAATGCATCTACCTCCGAAGTGATAAAATGGGACTTCTTGACAAAATGAAAGCAGGAGCCGCAAACGCCGGAAACTACACCAGTCAGAAAGCCGACGAGGCCACCATCAACAGCAAGATCAGCGATCAGAGGAACACCAAGAAGAAGCTCATCGCCGAATCCGGCGAGAAGATGTTCGCCCTGTACCTCGAGGGAAAGACCGAGCTCTCCGACGAGATCAAGGACATGTACGCCAAGTGCGTCGAGTGCGACAAGGAGATCGAGAAGCTCGAGGCAGAGAAAGCCGAGATGATCGCCAAATACGAGGGCGAGCGCCAGGCCAGAAGGGACGCTGTCAAGGAACAGGAAGAGAAGGAAAAGGCCGAGAGAGAAGCCAAGAAGGCTGCCGAGGCCGAGAAATCCGAGTGATTCCTATCAATTTACGGGGCGTAAGCCCCGGTTTCTTTTATTGTTTTATGAACCTCTCGGTTCAGAGAATGCTGGCGATATAAGCTGCCGCAACGACGAAAACGACCAGGACCATGATGCCGACCATGAACAGGGCCTGCAGCTTGATCTTCTTCTCCTTACGCATACCCACGTGAAGATAACGGAGATATAAAAGTCCTGAGTCAGAAATCCCCGAACTCATCGACAGATGATAAGACCAATTCCGCCCTGCCGTCCCCCTCGCGGATGAGGTCGGCCTTCCTGCCCTTGGGATTCCTGCTGCGGGAGGCGGCCAGCGTCTGCACCTCGTTGAACGTCAGCACACTCACCGGTGCCGTGGCGTAATGCCTGCACAGGATACCGTTCCATTTGAGGTATCCCGCGTAGATGGGATTGTGGAGTATGGTACTGAGATTATCCTTGTCCCATCTGGTCCCGCGGCGGGTGCGGAGACCGTCCCTGTTGAGGCCGTCCGCCAGCTGTGCCAGCGACACGTTCCCGAGGTAATCGGAGTAGATCCTCCTGACCACCTCCTGCTCCTCCGGGACGGGGATGAGCAGCCCTTCGTCGAGGTTGAAACCGTAAGGCGGATTGAACCCGAGCGTACGGCTCTCGGCCTCCGTGTTGCTGAGTTCCACAGCCTTCTCCTCCATGACGAAACGGGTCCTCTCCCCGGTCTGTTCGGATTCGAGCTGCGCTATGCCTTGGAGGAGATTGATGACGAAACGCCCCATGGCGGTGGTGGTGTCGAATTCCTCCGTGGCCGACCTGAAATCCTTGTGCTTCCGGTTCAGATCGTCCATCATCATGATGAAATTGCGGAAGTTCCTGTGGATACGGTCCATCTTCAGGACCACGAGGATATCCCACTCGTCGATATCCTCCATCATCTTCCTGTAAGCGGGACGGTTGGTATTCCTTCCAGAGTATCCGTCATCACGGTAGATGTCGTATACTTCCACATCGTCGGCCACGTCCTGACAATAGGCTAGGAGCTTCTTCTCCTGTGCATCCAGAGAATAACCTTCCATGGCCTGCTCCTCGGTGGAGACACGGATGTACAGGGCGGCCTTCATGATATCAGTGGATCTCGCCGTTCACCGCGCAGTAGGCTGCCTCGGTGACAATCGACGGCATGTCACTCTTGTAGACATTGCCGTTCCAGCGGAGATACCCCGCGTACAGGGGATTGTGGAGAATCCTACTGATGGTCTGACGGCTCCACTGGCCCTTGGTCTTCGTGGGAATGCTGGCGTTGGTGAGGGAGCTTGCGATGTCGCCCATGGAGTTGCCTGCCTGGTAGAGTTCGAAGATCCTCCTGACGACCTCGGCTTCAGCCTCCACGATCACCAGCTCCCCGTTGGAATAACGGTATCCGTAGGGGGCGGGGGAACCCATGGGTCCGTCGCCGCTCTCGGCCTTCTGCGTCATCGCGGTCAGTACCCTCTCGCCGATATGCTCGGACTCGAGCTGTGCCAGACGCTGGATTATATCCATGACGAAACGGCCCATGGCGGTACCGGTGTCGAATTTATCGGTAATCGAAATGAACTGTTTCCCGTTGCAGCGGAGTTCGTCCATCATCTTGGTGAAGTTCATGCTGTTACGGTGGATACGGTCCATCTTGACGACCATGACCGCATCCCAGCGGTCCATCTCCTCCATCATCCGCTGGTACTCGGGACGTCCGGTGTTGGTACCGGAGAATCCCTCGTCGCGGTAGACGTCGACGATCTCCAACTCACGCAGAGTGCAATATCCTATGAGCCTCCGTTCCTGAGCGTCGAGGGAATATCCTTCCCTCGCCTGGTCTTCGGTGGAGACCCTCACATAGAGTGCTACGCGCATCTCATCCCATCCGGAATCAAGATGGGAATGGAATTAGTTAAAGCTTCGCCTTTACCCCGTATCTGACAGATAAGATAGTCTCTGTCTGATACTGTGCCGGTGCACCGATACCGGTGCCCGGCTATTCCGTCCCTCAGCTTAGGGACCGGGATGGCCGGGCCATCCCGTTGATCTTGGCAAGGGTTCTGCGGAGTATGTTCTTCGCCCCATTCACGTCCCTGTCTGCGGTGAAACCGCAGAAGGGGCAGGAATGCACCCTCACACTGAGATCCTTCTTCACGATGCTTCCGCATTGCGAACATAGCTGAGACGTATCCTTGGGATCCACCAGGATCACTTCGCGACCAGCGCTTAAGGCCTTGTCCGTGATCCTTCTTACGAGTGTACCCAATGATGCGTCGTTGTATCCGTTGGTCATTTTGCGATTCTTAGAGATCCTGCGAAGTGCCCTGACCGACAGATCCTCCATCCCTATCACATCGTGGTTCTTCACGATGTATGCGGAGATGGTTTCCGTGTTGTTCTTCCTGTGATTGTTTATCTTCTCATAGAGGTGGTTGAGTCTTGTCAGCAGTTTTTTGTAGTGTTCCGAACCGAACAGTGCCCTGCTCAGCTGTCTCTGCAGTTTGGCGAGTCTCTTCGCCATCTTCGCAAAGATATGATCGTTCCTGAACACGGTACCGTCCGATAGTGCCGCGATATTGGAAACGCCAATATCGACTCCGACGGGACCCTTTGCCGGTTCGGGATATGGTTTGGGAGTATCCTCGATCACTATGCAGGCATAGTACTCGTAATGGTTGCCCATATCCTTCCTCTTGACAGTACATGTCTTGAGATTTCCTTCGATGACTGTATCCTGGTTGTAGCACCTGAGCAGACCGGGTACCTTCCCCAGCTTCAGCATGCGTCTCTTCTTTCCGTTCTTCCTCACATATTCGACTGAATAATCCCTCGCGGTAGGATAAGTGAACGAATTGAACTGTCCTTTCGGCCTGAATCTGGGGAAGTGATCTCCGTGAACATTGAATTCATACAGATCGATATCGAATTCCCCGTACTCCTTCCTGTGAGTTCCCAAAGTCTTTTTGCAGGCCTCGTGGGCACGCTTGGCGGTCTCATAGAGAGTGGCCGAGTAGGAATCTTTGACGTAAGGCGAATTGTGTCTGATCTGAGTGGTGATCCTGTTCAGATCGAATACGCTCGGCAGTTCCCTTTTCTCTGAGAACACCTGTTTGCAGGCAACCAACAGAGAATTGTAGACGAGACGGTTCGCATCGATCGTGTGATCGATAACCTTCCTTTGGGATGAATTCGGTTCGATGCGGACCTTCAGCGTCTTCATATTGAAGATGACGGGAACGACGGTATTTAAAGTTAAGAGGGGGAGATGGCCGAAAGTACCGAAAGTGACTGAAAGTGAAGCGAAAACACATTTTTCGATAGTTTTCGCTCATTCCTGCAACAGAAAGACTGTTTTTAAAACTAATAATGCCAGTCACCTCCCCCCCCCCGATTCGCCTTCTCTGTAGAACCTTTGAAACATCTTTGAACAGTATTCCTGCTGTTATCCGATACCTTGTTCCCACTTAACGATATCGCCTAGCCAGATCATCAAAAACGGTATCTGATTGACGGGCAATCCTCTCCATTTTGGTCCGTTTCGGCGGTTATTCGTTCCCGCTTATACACATTCTACAGCAATCACTATCTCTATCCATGTCCTGCCTATGGAAAATCAGCTAAGTCAGAACAGGAACACCCTTGCACAAGACCCGCTCTTCTCATCAAACAATCTAGCTCTTGGTCTACTAACTGTCAGACTCAAGCTTTACAAATTGCGGGCGGGCCTGCATCACTCTTCGAAGATGAGTTCGTCGTCCTTGTCGGAGTCGTCCCCCCTGCCGGACCTGCGGGGTTCGGTGCGGGACTCGTACAGCCTGCGGACGCTGTCCATGAGTGCGTCCCTGGCAGCCTGCTCGACGGTGACTTCGTTGACTTCCGCCAGGAACTGTGCAAGAACGTAGTCGTCTTCGTCGAGGTCGAGGATAATCTGAGGCATGGGGATCACTTCAAAAATGGGTGGGGGAGGGATCTCCCTCCCCCGTTACTGTTTGGGGTTTCACATTCCGGGCATTCCGCCGGGCGCTCCTCCCTGAGGGGGAACGGGGTTGGAGCGGCGGGCTGCGATGACGTCGTCGATCCTGAGGATCATGTTGGCGACCTCGGTTGCGGAGTTGACTGCCTGGGTCTTGACCCTGAGGGGCTCGACGACGTTGGCGGCCTTCATGTTCTCAGCCTCTCCGGTGTCGAGGTTGATACCCATGTACTGTCCGTTCTTGCCGGAGTGGGCGTGCTTGAGTTTGATGATGACGTCGATGGGGTCGAGACCTGCGTTCTCGGCAAGGGTCCAGGGGATGCACTCCATGGCCTTGGCGAACTTCTCGATGGCGAGCTGTTCCCTTCCGCCGACGGATGCGGCGAACTTGCTGAGCCTGAGTCCGAGCTCGATCTCGGGTGCTCCTGCTCCTGCGACGACCTTTCCGTCCTCGAGGGTGATTCCGACGGTGCGGATGGCATCGTTGATGGCCCTCTCGACCTCTTCGATGACGTGCTCGGTTCCTCCGCGGATGAAGAGGGTGACTGCCTTGGGGTTCTTGCAGCCGGTGATGAAGGACATTCCGTCCTCTCCGATCTGCTTCTCCTCTACACAGGCTGCATTTCCGAGGTCCTTCTTCTGGAGATCCATTGCGTTTCCGACGATGGTTGCTCCGGTGGCTTTGGCGATGGCCTCGAGGTCGGACTCCTTGAGCCTCCTGTATCCCATGATACCGGCTTTCGCGAGGTAGTGCTGTACGAGCTCGTCCATGGCCTTAGAGGTGTAGACGACATTGGCTCCGACCTCTTTGATGTGGTCGACCATGGCCTTCATGCCTGCCTCTTCCTCGGCGAGGAAGTCGTTCATCCTGCTGGGGTCGGTGATCTGGATCTGTGCGTCGATCTCGGTCTTCTTGACCTCGAGTCCGCAGTTGAAGAGGGCGATCTTCGCGTTGTCGACCTTCTTGGGCATCTTGGAGTGTACGAGCTCCTTGTCGACTACGACTCCCTCAACGATGTAGGTGTCTCCGATGACTCCTCCGACCTTCTTGTTGATCCTGATGTTCTTAGTGTCGACGCGGCCGTCGTCGCCTGCGACGAACTTGGCTGCCTTGACGATGAGTCCGGAGAGGAATGCCTTGTCCTTCTCGTCGCCAATGGATTTTCCGGTGAGGGAGGTGCTGGCGACCAGGTTGAGGATCTTGTCGTTCTTGGCGTCGATGGAGATCTCGTCGAGGATCTTGACTGCCTCGGCGGCTGCCATGTTGTATCCGCTGGTGATGACGGTGGGGTGGACGTTGGCGTTGATGAGCTCCTCGGACTGTTTGAGAAGTTCGCCTGCGAGGATGACGGAGGTGGTGGTACCGTCGCCGCACTCGGTGTCCTGGGTCTTGGCGACCTCGACGACCATCTTGGCTGCGGGGTGCTGTACGTCGATCTCCTTGAGGATGGTCACACCGTCGTTGGTGATGACGACATCGCCGATGGAGTTGACCATCATCTTGTCCATTCCCTTGGGTCCGAGGGTGGACCTGACGGCCTCAGCGACCGCTTTCGCGGCGTCGATGTTGTTGAACTGTGCTTCTTTGTCTTTGCTCCTCTGAGTTCCCTCTTTGAAGACGATGATTGGCTGGTTTCCGTTTCCGTACATATTGGTAAACTCCCAATTATTCTATGGCCTAGATAATTTTGTTCTTCTATATAAATGTATTTGAACTATTGGTTACCAACAGACCCATCCTAGGAACGTCTGGACATTCGGTATATAAACTCCGCGGAATCAGAAAACGTCCCTGACTTCCACCCCGCCGTCGGAGAGCATCCGGCGTATCTTCAGCAGGGCCTCGGAGGAACCGCGGATGTTCATCCTCTCCAGGCGGACGGCCATCTGCGGACGCATGTTCAACGGATCGAGAGCGGCACGCTTCACGCCGGTCTCCAGAATCCTGTCGCAGAACTCCCTCTCGTGCCCCTCCAGATGTCCGAGGATGGGTGCGATCAAAGCATAGGTGTTGATTCCCGCCTCGGTGAGTTCCCTCAGGGCCCTGAACCTCGCTTCGGGAAGAGGTGCACCCGGCTCCGTGATCTTCGATACGCGGTCGTCGGTACCCGTGAGGGTGACGGCGACCTGCCCCTCGAATCCCCTCAGGAGATCGATGTCCCTGAGAACGAGATCCGATTTGGTGTGCAGGTGTATGGGGTGTCCCTTGTCCTCCAGGAACTCCAGGCAGGCGCGGGTGAGACGGAAACGTCTCTCAGCCGCCTGGTAGGGATCGGTGACCGTCCCGATGCCGATGGTGCCCGACAGGCCGGGCAGCTCCTTGGCGAGTCTCTCCACGATGTTGGATTTCACCTTCACCACCCTCCACTCCTTCCAATCGGTGTGGGTTACCTCGGGTGCATAGCAGTACACGCAGCCGTGCTCGCATCCGCCGTAGGGGTTGAGGTTGTAGTCCATCTCCGGCAGTCCCGAGGGGGCGAGGGCACGCTTGCATTGGATCATGCGGTACACCCCGTCCCAGTCGGATTCGTCACCGAACTCGATGAGCTGCCGTTTGGGTTCGTCGGTCCACCTGTCTAGGCTCATTCCTCCTCCCCTCCCTTCCGCTCCGGCATATCCTCCGGATCGTCCGAGAGATTCGAGGCCGAAGGCCCGAAGAAGTCCTCGATCCTCCTCTGGGTGAACCAGTCCGTCAGCACGCCTGAGTTCTTTATCCACACGTCCCGCTTGAGGTCCATCTTCGACTCTATGAACGACAGTGCCTGTTCCATGTTCCCGAACCTCAGGGGCTCGGTCCTCAGTGCCATGCGGACGTTCTCCCTGACGTTCCACACCCCGACGGGCATGACGTATCCCTCGTGGGCTTCTCTGCAGATGACCGCCCCGGCGGTGCGGTGCTCCCTCTCCAGCAGTTCGTTCACCGCCATGCGGGACGCGTAATAGCATCCGCCGATGTGGGCGTACTCGGTGCGGCTGTTGAAGAACTCGCAGTCGCTTATGATCGCTATGTTCTCCCCGTCGGGCGTCCAGCGCACAGGGTTCCAGGAGGTGCCGGGATACCATGCCTCGATCAGCTCGAAACGCCAGGTGGTGGGCATCATGAGGATCGCCCATCTGTTGTCCAGCTGTTCCCAGTAATAAACCCGGTATTCGTCGATGGTCGGGTAGTAACGGGTCCGCTTGAGGTAATCCTTCCCGATGATGTCGTCCACCGCGGTGATGCTCCATCTGGTGGGAACGAACCTCCTCCTCTTGTCCACCCCCATGGTACCCACGGAGAACGCCTTCTGGATCTCGGATATCAGGGTACCGTTGTTGTATGCCTCCACCACCGCCTTGGTGGCGTTGAGGTCCGTGTCGTAATAATTCTTCTCCAGGTTCCGCTCCCACTTCCCGTTGCCCTTCCTGAACCCTTCGAGACGGGCGGCGGGACCGAACGGCTGGATATCGTCGTCCAAGACGATGCGGCCGTGGGGACGTTCCCTGAACTGTGCCTCGACGTCCACCGGTTTCTCGGTCAGCGCGATCTCCTGTATGTCGGATACTATCTTCCCTGATTTCCTGAAATCGGTGGCGTCGATGGTGTACTTCCCCCTGACCAGCCTGTACCTCATATCCACGATATCATCGATGGACTTCCCTATCCACCTCTCCGGCTTGTCCATGATGGAGGTATCGCCGAACTCGCCCGGCAGGAGAGGGCCGACATCTACCTTGGGATAACCGTACCTCCCCACGAACACCGCGGGAGGACTGCTTCCCGCCAGGTCCTTCATGTCCACCAGGGGCATGGTCTTCGAACGGGAGTAGAACTTGATCATCAGGGGGCAGCGGTCCTTTCCGCACAGCTTGCGGGAACCCTTGCATATGACGCAGAGACCGTTCTTGACCACGGAACCGCCCCGGTCCGAGAACACGTCCTGATAGCTTCCCCCCGACATGGAAGGTACATGGGAATCTAGGTATAAATTAGAGGGAAGTGGGGGTCAACCTGACCGAAGTCAAGTGCAAGAGGATTGGCCCTCACTATAATTGTGAAACAATCTTTGCATATAAAAAAATAACAGCTAAAAAACCACTTTTTGATGAAAAATCAACATTTTACCACAATATTTGTCAGTTGGCTATAAATATCTGACCAAAACCGTGGTAACTACCCGCTCAGATGACGGTCCTCAGAGCCGCAGGAAGTCCACGTGCATGCGGAATCCGAACACGTCGAGGAAGTCCTCGGCGATGCTCCTGAGCTTCCATATCACGAGACTGATGTCGGATTCCGACGAGACGGTGATGTTGACGTTGCCGTTCAGTTTCTCCGCCGTCACCGAATCCACCGCACTGTCGCGGCAGCGGTCAAGGATGTCGGCCATCTTCAGCACCAACGCGTACTTCCTGATCATCGAAGCGGTATGGCGGTCGAAGGCCGCCAGCAATTTGCTGTCCCCGCTGGGGAAGGAACCGTGGTGAAACCTTGCGAGCAATGCCATGATCTCCAGCTCCGAACTGTCGAATCCGGCGAGATAGGAATTGCGGATGATGATGTACGAATGGATGTTGTGCCTCTCGAAACTTATGAAGGAACCCACGTCGTGGAGCCTGGCTGCATACTCCAGGAGCTTGTCCATGGGATCGTCTTCGGGAAGCAGTCCGATCTTGGCGAACTCGCTGCGCAGCTCATCAGCATAACGCACAACGGCCTCCTCATGGGCGGTATCGCATCCGCATCTGACCGCCAGGTTCCTGACCGAATCGGCACGGGGGCTGAAATCGGAACATCCGTGTCCGAGGAGGTAATCGGTCTTCATCCCCTCCCTCAGTCCGGCACGGCTCACCGTCAGACGGTCGATGTCCAGAAGGTCCATCAGTTCCTCCACGACGACCCCTCCGCCGATGACGATATCCGCACGGCTGGCACTTATCTTCGGGATGCGTGTGCGCTCTTCGGACGTCATGGAGCAGAGCTGCCTCATCAGGGCCTTCAGCTCGTTGCGGGAGATGTACGAGGCATCCCCGTTCCCGCGTTTGGCGGCACACGCCTCGGCGATGGCCTCCATGGTCCCGGAGGAACCGACCGCCTCGTCGAATCCCAGCTCCTTTATCGCCGCCACCGAACGGTAGCACTGTGCGTCCACCAGCCTCTTCAGGGATTCGTACTGCTTCGGGGTCACCTTCCTGGTCTGGTCCACCCCGGTCCCGTAGGCCATGCGGATCGCACCGAGACTCAGACTGTCAAGATACAGATCCTCCTTCCCGTCGGCCAGGGCGAGTTCGGTACTGCCCCCTCCGACGTCTATGCAGAGCGTGCGTCTGGCACTGTCGGGACCGAGGACGCCGAGACGTATCAGTCTCGCCTCCTCCCTGCCGGGTATAACCTTCAGTTCCACCCCGGCCTCGCGGGCCGCCTCCACCAGTTCCTGACGGTTGGGGGCCTCCCTGGCCGCACAGGTCGCCATCGCTACGGTCTCGGAGGCACCGTGCTCTTTGGCGATGGCCGAGAACTTCTGCAGGACAAACGCGGCCTTGGCTATGGTCTCGCTGTCGAGGACACCCCTCTCGTACAGGCTCCTGCCCATACGGATGGTCTCCTTGTCGTGGAAGATCACCGTGCCCAGGGAATCTCCGCGGAAACCCACCACGATCATATGGATGGAGTTGGTCCCCACGTCGATGAAGGCGACGGTATCAGACATGCCAGGCTCCCTTGTGCTCGATGAACCATTCCTGCGAGCGGAGTCTCGGCTCGCCCTTCTTCCGCTTGCGGTACACGTACCTTCCGTCGCTCTTAAGCTCGCGTGCCTTCACATTGTCGGCTAGGCATATTTTCAAGATGTTGTCCCTGATGGCCACCATCATGTCGGGATCGAGGATGGGGAAAAGCACCTCGACGCGGGCGATAAGGTTGCGGGGCATCATGTCCGAGGAACCGAGATACATCTTCGGGTCGCCGTCGTTCTCGAAATAATAGATGCGGGCATGCTCCAGGAACCTGTCCACGATGCTGGTGACGGTGATGTTGTCGGAGATACCCTTGATACCGGGGCGGAGGCAGCAGAGTCCCCTGATGTTCAGGTCCACCTTCACGCCCTCCATGGATGCCTTGTAGAGCTCCGCGATGATATCGGAATCGACGAGACCGTTGGCCTTCATGGCGATGTACGCCTTCCCTCCGTGCTTATGGTTCTCGACCTCCCTGCGGATCATGTCGATAAGGGTGCTCTTGAGGGTCAGCGGAGCCACCAGCAGGTGCCTGTAGTCCCTGGGGCCGAAATATCCCGTGAGGACGTTGAACAGCTCCCCGACGTCCTCCCCGATCTCCTGGTTGCAGGTGAGGAACGAGATATCGGAATACTGCTTCGCGGTGTTCTCGTTGTAGTTGCCGGAGCTCATGTGGGTATACCTTACAAGATGGTCCTTCTCCAGCCTGACCACCTGTAAAAGTTTGGAGTGAACCTTCAGGTTCACCGGTCCATAGACAACGTGCACGCCGATCTTCTCCAGTTCCCTGGCGACGGCGATGTTGTTGGTCTCGTCGAACTTCGCCCTCAGTTCCATGAGGACGGAAACAGCTTTCCCATTCTCCTTGGCACGCATGAGCTGCTTTATGATCTCGGGGTTCCTGCCCAGACGGTAGAGGCAGATCTTGATCGACTGTACGTTGGGATCCTCGGCGGATTCGCGGAGGAACCTCACCACGGTATCGAACGATTCGTAGGGATGGAAGAGGATCCAGTCCTTCCTGCGGATCTCGTCGAAGAGGGGTATGCTGTCGTTGAGTTCCTGAGGAACCGTGGAAACCAAAGGCTTGTTCTTCAGCGACGGGAGGTTCAGACCCGCGATCTCCCACAGGTCGGTGAGCATCATTCCCTTGTCGGATGCACGGGTGACCTGGTTGGAGAGCAGCTTCAGGTTCTTGGCGAAGACGGTGGTCAGGTCGGCGGGCATGGTGTCCTCGACGACCATCCTCACCGGGAACCCTGCATCCCTGGAATCCAATGCGTCCTCCACCGCCGACATCAGATCGACTGCTTCGTCGATGGTGACCTTCACATCAGCGTTGCGGGTGATGCGGAACTTGTAACATCCCAGGACCTCCAGTCCGGGGAAGAGGGCGGCGATGTTGTCCTTGACTATGTTCTCCAGCAGGACGTACTGCTTCTTCTTCCCCTCGGAAGGTACCTTGACGAAACGAGGGAGGATCCCGACGGGGACCTTGACCCTTGCGTGCAGCAATTCCTCCCCGCGGCGGAGCTTGACCGCCACGTTCAGGGAGTTGTTGGAGATGAACGGGAAAGGATGCGAGATATCAAGTGCCAGAGGGGTCAGCAGCGGGTGGATGCGCTCATTGTAGTAATCGTCGACCCACATCTTCTGCTTGGGATCCAATGCAGATACGGAAAGGACGGATATGCCTTCCTTCCCGAGGTCCTTCTCGAGTGCGGTCCAGCACTCCTCGTACCGGTCGGTGAGCTCGCTGACCTTGCCGTTGATGAGTTTGATCAATTCGTTGTTGTCGTCGAAGGCGTCGGGGCCGATGTTGACGCTGGGGTCGGAGTACGCGTTCAGCAGACCCGGCATGCGGATCATGAAGAACTCGTCGAGATTGCTGGAAAAAATAGATTCAAACATCAGTCTTTCAAGCAGAGGGACATTCTCGTCCATAGCTTCTTCAAGCACACGCTCGTTGAATTTCAGCCA
>CACWTF010000040.1 GCA_902763685.1 methanogenic archaeon
TCGGTGTCGAAAGAGATCAGATTCACCGCGCTGGCCCATAATCTGAGGCTGATTTTGGAAGGGGGTCTGATCAGGTTCTGATGATTTCGTCAAAGCCCAACGTCGATTGCCGACACCATTTCGGGTCTCAGTATTTGCAGCGGCCCTCGATGGGAGCGAGCGTGGGGTCCGGGGGCAGCATGGGGAGCACGTCCTCCTCCGGGTCCACGTGGATGTCGACGATGCAGGTCTTCCCGCAGTCGAATGCCTGCTTGAGTGCGTCACCGACCTCTCCCGCCCTCTCGACGATGATGCCCTCGGCCTTGTATGCCTTGGCGATCATGGAGAAGTCGGGATCGTCCTCGAGGAGGGTCTCCGAGTAACGCTTGTCCCAGAACAGCTTCTGCCACTGTTTTACCATACCCAGCCATCCGTTGTTGAGGAGGACCACCACGACGGGCAGGTCCTCGGCGACCGAGGTCGCGAGTTCCTGGATGACCATCTGCAGTCCTCCGTCGCCGACGACGGTCGCGACCTTGCAGTCGGGGCGGGCGGCTTTGGCTCCGATGGCTGATGGGAGACCGAATCCCATGGTACCGAACGAACCGGACGAAAGGAACTGTCTGGGTCTCTTGATGTCGAGGAAGTGCATCGCCCACATCTGGTTCTGTCCCACGTCGGTGGTGATGATGGTATCCTCGTCGATGAACTTGTTCAGTTCCCACATGACCTTCTGGGGGATGATGGGGTGGGTGAAGTAGTTGAAGTCGACGTTCCTGCGCTCCTTGTACTCCTTCGCCTTACTGGCCCAGGAGTCGTGGGGTACACCGGTGCCGAGGGCATCGATGAGGAGGTTGAGTGCCTTCTTCGCGTCGCATTTGATGTTGACCGCATCCCTGCGGGATTTTCCGAACTGGGTGTGGTCGATGTCTATCTGGATGACCTTGGTGGTCTTCCCGAGCTCGGTGTGGGCGCTGTAGGTCCTGTCGGAGAACTTGGAACCGACGGTGATGACCAGGTCCGCATCGGCGAACGCTTCCTTCGCACAGATCCTTCCGTGCATACCGAGGGGACCCATGTTGAGAGGGTGCTGGGTGGGGATGCTCCCGATTCCCATCAGAGGAGTTACCACGGGAGCGGAGATGAGTTCCGCGAGGCGGACCATCTCGTCGCAGGCATTGGCGGAGATCACTCCTCCTCCAGCCATGATCACAGGCCTCTGGGACTCTTTAATCAGCTGTACGGCTGCGGGGATGCCTGAGATATCCTCGGTGGGTTCCTTGATGCCGTAGGTCTGCTGGAGGAGGGACTCGTCTATCTGGGCGTTGATCTGGTCCACGGGAAGGTCCACGTGGACGGGTCCGGGTCTGCCGGAAACGGCGATCTTCCAGGCCTCGTCGATGGCATGCGGGAGCCTGTTGACATCCGTCACACGGAAGTTGTGCTTGGTGACCGACATCATGAGGCTGTATGCATCCACTTCCTGGAAAGCTTCGGATCCGAGCACTTTGGATCCGACCTGTCCGGTGAGGGCCAGCATAGGGATGGAATCCGCGTATGCGGTGGCGACTCCGGTGACCATGTTGGTGGCACCGGGACCGCTGGTGGATAGGCAGACTCCGGTCTTGCCGCTGGCACGGGCATAACCGTCGGCGGCGTGGGCGGCGCACTGTTCGTGCCTTACGAGGACGTGCCTGATGGACGAATCCCTGATCTCATCGTAGATGGGGATCACGGCCCCTCCGGGATATCCGAACATTGTTTCGACGTCTCTGTCCTCCAGCATTTTGAGCAGTGCCCTTGAGCCCTTCATGTGAATCAGATTGGTATCCAGCCCCTTATTTATAAAGTCGTGTGCACAAAAATGGGGAATCCAGGGGTATAACCCCTGTGAAGTTTCAGTAGGTGCATCTGCCCTTGACGATGGGGACCTTGGGGTCCGCCAGGATCATGGGGCAGATATCCTCTTCGGGATTGGTGTGGATGTCCACGATGCAGGTGGTATCGGAATCCATCGCCTGTTTGAGTGCGTCCCCGACCTCTCCGGACTTCTCGACCCTGATCCCGCATGCGCCGAAAGATTCTGCGAGTTTCACGAAATCGGGGTCGGCCTGCAGTCTGGTTCCGCTGTACTTCTTCTCCCAGAACAGCTTCTGCCACTGCCTGACCATTCCGAGCCATCCGTTGTTCAGGAGAACGATGGTGACGGGGATGTCCTCGGCGACCGAGGTGGCGAGTTCCTGCATGACCATCTGCAGTCCTCCGTCCCCGACGATGGTGAGGACCTTCGAATCGGGCTTGGCGACCTTGGCCCCCATGGCGGAGGGAAGACCGAAGCCCATGGTACCGAACGAACCCGACGTGATGAACTGTCTGGGTCTTTCGATGTTGAGGCAGTGCATGGCCCACATCTGGTTCTGTCCGACGTCGGTGGTGACGATGACATCGTCCCTGATCAGCTTGTTGATCTCGTGCATGACCTTCTGGGGTGCGATGGGGTCGGTATCGATGTCCAGACTGCACTGGCACCTCTTCCTGAGCTTTGCATACCTCTCGTCCCATTCGGAGTGGACACTCTTGCATCCCTTGAGTGCATCCAGCAGGAGCTTCGTACCCCTCCTGGCATCGCAGAGGATGTCCACGGACGCCCTCTTACTCTTGCCGAACTGGGTGCCGTCCACATCGATCTGGATGACCTTGCAGTTCTCCGCCGGCATGGTGTGGGGGTTGTAGGTCCTGTCCGAGAACTTGGTACCTATCGCGATGATGAGGTCTGCCGATTGGAACAGGTCCAAGGCACCCATCCTTCCGTGCATACCCAGAGGTCCCATGTTGAGGGGGTGGGAGGACGGTACGATGCCGAGGCTCATGAGGGTGGTGATGACCGGGATGTTGGCGAACTCCGCGAGCCTGAGGATCTCCTCGGAGGCGTTGATCGCTCCCCCTCCGATGAGGAGGACGGGTCTCGATGCGTTGCGGATGAGCATCGCCGCATCGTTGATGCGGGATACGTCGGTGATGGGTTCCTTGACCCCCCAGTCCTTGGACAGGAGGTCCTCGTCGATGTCCGAGTTGATCTGGTCGACGGGCATGTCGATGTGGACCGGTCCGGGCCTCCCGCTCTGACAGATCTTCCATCCTTCGTAGATTGCATGGGGGAGTCTCTCCGGGTCGAGGACCCTGAAGTTGTGCTTGGTGACAGGCATCATGAGGCTGTACGAATCCACTTCCTGGAATGCTTCCGCCCCGAGGAAGTTGGTGCCGACCTGTCCGGTGAGTGCGATCATGGGGACCGAATCCGCATAGGCGGTGGCGATACCCGTGACGAGGTTGGTGGTACCGGGCCCGCTGGTCGCAAGGCATACTCCGGGGGTGCCGGTGGCCCTTGCGAAACCGTCCGCCATGTGGGCGGCGCACTGTTCGTGCCTTACGAGGATGTGCCTCACGTTCGATTCCAGGAACTCATCGTAGATCGGAATGACGGTGGCGCCGGGGTAGCCAAAGACGTTCTCGACTCCCCTATCCTCGAGCATTTTGAGCAGTGCCTTGGATCCTTTCATTGGATTAACCTCTCTTTGGAATACCGCTAGTCCTTTATAAGGGACGTGGGTGGGGGCGGGGGCTTTCCAGCGGCACCTGTCCAGCAGCCGCGAAGCGGGGTCGCGCGCCTGCGATTACATTATATGGGGTAAGGGGATACGGAGAACCAAGTGAAATCCCCATGGCTAAAATAAAGGTCGGAGTAAACGGATACGGTACCATCGGCAAAAGGGTGGCAACCGCAGTCAGCATGCAGGACGACATGGAACTCGTCGGAGTGACCAAGACCAGGCCCACCTTCGAGGCCAAGACCGCCGTCGCAGCAGGCATCGCCCTGTACGTTCCCGCTGAGAACGTCGAGAAGTTCGACAAGGCTGGAATCAAGGTCGCAGGTACCATCGACGATCTCATCGGAAAGGTCGACATCATGGTCGACGCCACCCCCGGAGATTTCGGAGAGGAGTACAAGGCCAAATACCAGGCCGCCGGAATCAAGGGAATCTTCCAGGGCGGAGAGGAGCACGGACTCACCGGTGTCTCCTTCAACTCCACTGCCAACTACAAGGAATCCTGGGGCGTCCAGTTCTCCAGGGTCGTGTCCTGCAACACCACCGGTCTCCTCAGGACCCTCAGTCTCCTGGACAAGGAATACAAGATCGAGAACGCATACGTGACCATCGTCAGGCGTGCGGCCGATCCCGGCGACAGCAAGACCGGACCCGTCAACGCACTCGAGCCCTCCGTCTCCCTCCCCACCCACCACGGTGTGGACGTCAAGAGCATCATGCCCTGGCTTGACATCACCTCCATGGCCATCAAGTGCTCCACCACCCTCATGCACATCCAGGCCGTCGTCGTCAAACTCGGAAAGGAGGTCACCACCGAGGAGGTCCTCGAGTTATTCAAGAAGGCCCCCCGTGTGAGGCTCGTATCCTCCAAGGACGGAATCAAGTCCACCGCACAGGTCATGGAACTCGCCAGGGAACTCGGCAGGTCCAGGTCCGACATGTACGAGATCTGCGTATGGTCCGACGGAATCAAGGTCGTCGGGGACACCCTCTACTACTACCAGGCCGTCCACCAGGAGTCCGATGTCATCCCCGAGAACATCGACTGCATCAGGTCCATGTGCAAGGTAATGGAAGGCCCCGAGTCGGTCGCAAAGACCAACAAGGCCCTCGGAATCGACCACTGAGGAACCATCATGGGCGCATACAACACACTCGGCGACCTGAACTTCAAGGGAAAGAGGGTGCTTCTCAGGGTGGATATCAACTGTCCCATGGACAAGAAGACCCTGAATATCATCAACGATGTCAGGATCAGAGCTGTTGTCCCCACCATCAGGGAGCTCCTCGGGAAGAAGGCGAAGCTCGTAGTCCTCGCACACCAGAGCAGGAAGGGAAAATGGGATTTCACCGACCTCTCCCAGCACGCTGTTCTGCTTTCCAAGAACCTCAACACTCCCGTGAAATACGTCGACGATGTCCTCGGCGACGAAGCGAAGAAAGCGATCGAAGCACTCCAGGACGGGGAGATCCTTCTCCTCGGCAACGTCCGTGCCATCGATTCCGAGAGCAAATCCCTCCCCATGGAGGAGCACGCACAGGGCGAGATCGTCAAGGCGCTCGCACCCCTTTTCGACCTCTACGTCTGCGACGCGTTCGGTGCCGCACACAGGTCCCAGTGCTCCCTTGTGGGATTCGAGGACGTCCTGCCCTCCGCATCCGGAAGGCTCATGGCCAAGGAGATGTACGCTCTCGAGACCATCTTCAACAATCCCCGCAGACCCTCAGTCTTCATCCTCGGAGGAGCCAAGTTCGGCGATGTCCCTCACATGATCGACCGTGTCCTCAGCAGCAACACCGCTGACACTGTCATCGTGGTCGGACTCGCAGGCAACGCGTTCCTCATGGCGAGGGGAGTCGACATCGGAGAGGCCTCCAAGGTGCCCCTCCAGGACGAACTCACCGAGGAGAACTTCAAGAAGGCCCAGGATGTCATGGCCAAATACGGTCAGAGGATCATCCTTCCCTCCGACGTCGCTGTGGAGAAGGACGGCAAGAGGGTCAGCGTCAGCATCGGCGACATGGCCTCCGCAGGAGCGGCTCTGGATATCGGTGACGAATCCATCGAGAAGTTCAGGAAGGTCCTCGAGGTATCCAAGACCTCCTTCATGTCCGGACCCGCCGGAATGTTTGAGAAGGAAGGATTCGAGAAGGGTACCAAAGCCATCATGACCGCCATGGTCGAGAGCAAAGGACTTTCCGTGCTCGGAGGTGGACACACCTCGGCCGCCGCCGAGAGGTTCGACCTTGCGGACGCGATGTCCTATGTGAGCACCGGAGGAGGAGCATTGGAGACCTTCCTGCTGAAGGACCCGCTCCCCGTCATCGTGGCTCTGGAACACTCCAAGTCCAAGTTCGGGGCCGGTCAGTGAAACATTATCGGGGCTCCGGCCCCATCACCTGTCTTTGTCGAAGCTCCTCATGAATATCTGGACCTGTTCCAGCTGTTTCCTGAGGTCGCTCCTGTGGGTGAGGTCGTAGGGATCGCACGCTTCGAGCTGGTCGTTCAGCTCCTCGGTGATCCTTATGGTGTAATTGTAGAGGCGGATCTTGCTCTGCTTGTAGCGTTCGTTGCGGGCAAGCTGAAGGGCCCTCATCTTCTCGTCCCTGAGCAGATCGTCGACCGCCTGGCACATCTCTCCGCGGAGCCTGTCGATCTCCCCGTAATCCTTGCGGAAGGTGGACATCTCGAGGACGCTGTTCACCCTCCCCCTCATCCTGTTGGCACGTCTCTGGAAGAGTGACGGCCTGAGGGTGGAGGACATGTCGAGCATGTCCCTGCAGTAGTGCATGAGGGCGATGATGGCCGTGAGGTACTCGGCCACCGTAGGGACGTCCTCCGGCTCCAGCGAGTGATGTCTTTCCTCGCAGAGGGTCTGGATTTTCACTACGATGAGGTCGATGAATCCCGTGTAATCGTCAGCGGCACTGTTGATGGTCGCATCATGGAAGTAAGTGTCCGAATCCAGGCCGTTGCCGAGGACCAGGAAGTGCCTGAGAAGATAGTTGCGTGCGATCATCTGGGGGAGACGCGGCACCCAGCCGCCGGCGAACACGAGGTCGTCGTAATCCAGGGCGAACCCCGTACGGAGCACATCGAGTGCACAGCGGATGGTCTCCGGCGGTACAGTGCCCGCGGAGAGCACCTTCGCCTCGACAGCGGAAACGGATTCCTCTCCCAGCAGGGAATCCAGATCGGAATAGCCGGCACGGCCGATGAAATCCTCGAATATCCTCCTGATATCCTGTTCGGGTCCGTTGCTGGGATCGGGTGTCATGCCTGCACCTCCCGGTGCGAAAAGGTCCAGGGGCCGGAGCCCCTGTTTGAAGTTTCAGTCGTTCTTCTTTCCCATTCTGCGGAGGGCTTCCTGGATGGAGTCGATGTTCCTGGTGACAGCCATCCTGATGTAACCGTCCTCTCCGCCGAATCCGGTTCCGGGAGTCACGATGATGCCCTTGTCGATGAGCTCCTTGGTGAAGTCCATGGAGGATTTGCCGCAGTCGAACCATACGTAGAAGGTTCCCTTGGGCATCTTGACGTTGAATCCGAGGTCGTTGAGTCCCTCTACGAGGACCTTCCTCCTCTCTCCGAACTCGTCGTTGTTGTCCTTGGCGGTACCGGTGAGGTATCCCTCGTCGTTGTACATGTTGAGAGCAGCGATAGCCGCCTTCTGGATGAAGATAGGTGCTCCGGAATCGATCTGTCCCTTGCATTTGGTGAGTCCGCCGACGAGGTCCTCGTGTCCGACCGCGAATCCCAGTCTGAAGCCGGTCATGCAGAAGGTCTTGGAGAAGGAGCCGAACTCGATGGCATCCATTCCCGCCTGGAGGACGGAGGGTGCCCTGAATCCGTCGAAGGTCATCTCGCAGTACGCGTTGTCGTAGGCGAAGATGGTGTTGTGCTTCTGGGTCCAGTTGTATGCCTTCTTGACGTAATCGAGATCGGCACAGGCACCGGTGGGGTTGTTGGGGTAGTTCAGGTAGAGGAGTTTGGCATCCTCGGGGACCTCGTTGAGGTCGAGGAACCAGTCGTTCTCCGCCTTGAGCTTGATCTTGTCGCAGACAGCGTTGTTGAAGAGGGTGGCGGCTCCAGAGTACACGGGGTAGCCGGGTGCGGGTGCGATGATCTTCTCGCCGTCGTTGACGAATGCCTGGGCGATGTTGTAGATTCCCTCTTTGGAACCGATGGTGATGCAGACGTTCCTGTCGGGGTCCACCTTGACGTTGAACCTCTTCTTGTAGTACTCGGCGACGGCGACCCTGAGGTCCCTCTCTCCCTTGGAGGAGGAGTATTTCTGGTTCTCGTTGACGCGGGCAGCCTTGTCCATGGCGTCCAGTACTTCCTTGGGGCAGGGGAGGTCGGGATCGCCGATTCCGAAGTCGATCATCTTGACTCCTTCCGCCTTCTTCTGTGCCGCGAGCTCCTCCAGCATCACGAAGAGATACGGGGGGAGTTTCTGCAGTCTCTGTGCCTGTTCGTATTTTGCCATTTTTTCACCTGTTCAGATAGTGCCTTCGTAGACCAGCTCGGCAGGTCCTTCCATAAGGACGTACTGGAGCTTGCTGTCCACGGTGATCTTGAGCCATCCTCCGGGAAGATGAACGTCCACGGGGGTGTCGAAGGGAACCAGTTTGTTGAGTGCCGCCGCGGTGGTGGTGGCGCATGCGCCGGTACCGCAGGCAAGGGTCCATGCCGCTCCTCTCTCGTAGACGGTGATGTATATCTTCCCGTCCTCGATGCGGCAGAACTCCACGTTGGTCTTGCGGGGGAAGAACTCGCGGTAGCTCTCCAGTATGGGGCCGAGCCTGCGTACGTTCTCCTCGCCGATGTCGTCGAATGTGATGAAGTGGGGGTTGCCCATGGAAACGGCATTCGCTCTGAACTTCACGCCGTCGATCTCGAAGGGCTGGTTGATGAACCTGCCGTCGAAGTTGACCGGGACCTCCCTTCCTTCGAGGATGGGGGCACCCATGTTTATGCGTACGGTCCTGACCTTGCCGTCGTCCCCCTTGAACACGGTGGCTATGAGCTTTCCCCTTCCGGTGTGGATGGAGAACTCGTCGCCCTTGACGATACCGAAGTCGCTGGCATATTTGGCGAGGCACCTGATGCCGTTGCCGCACATCTCCGCTTCGGAACCGTCCGCGTTGATGATCCTCATGGTGATGTCGCAGCCTTCCTCGCCGGGGAGGAGGTAGAGGACGCCGTCCGCTCCTACGCCG
Source organism: methanogenic archaeon (assembly GCA_902763685.1). Lineage (GTDB taxonomy): Archaea > Thermoplasmatota > Thermoplasmata > Methanomassiliicoccales > Methanomethylophilaceae > Methanomethylophilus. The sequence goes on from CACWTF010000040.1 coordinate 8,811, forward strand.
AAATGGCGGTCGCAGACCTTCACGCACCACGGAACGTCAATCTCCAGTTTCTCGGAGATCCCGTCCACCAGGACGAAGTCGTTCCCGCATCCCTGATACTTCCAGAACCTCATCACTGAAGCCTCTCGGGGATGATCTGATGCCTCCACTGCTCCTCGATCTTCTCCTTCTCGCGGATAAGCTCTGCCTTTCCGTCGTTGACGAGGACCTCGGCGCACAGGGGCCTGGAGTTGTAGTTGCTGCTCATGGAGAATCCATAGGCTCCCGCGTTGTACACGACGATGACGTCGCCCTCGGCGGGTTCGGGGAGCACACGCTCGTGTCCCAGATAGTCCCCGGATTCGCAGATGGGTCCGGCGATGTCGTACTTTGCGGTGCAGGCCTTTCCGAACCTGCTTCCGTTCTGTATGTAGTGGTAGGAGTCGTACATGGCGGGCCTGATGAGGGTGTTGAATCCCGCGTCCACTCCGATGTACTTCTTGATACCCGCATCCTTCACGTCGGTGCAGCGGGTCAGCAGCACGGTGGCGTCGCAGATGATGTATCTTCCGGGTTCCAGGATGATCTTCCTGACGTTGGTGTTCTGTTCGAACACGTCGGTGACCTCAGAGGCCATCTCTCCCAGGTCCATCTCCTCCTCGTTGGGCTTGTAGGGCACTCCGATTCCTCCGCCGATGTCGACGAACTGGAGGGAGATGCCTGCCTCCTCGATCTGGTTGATGAGCTCTGCGAGTACCTCCGCCTCCTCGATGAAGGGCTCGACACGCTGTCCGCCGGAACCTATGTGTGCGTGGATTCCTATGGGATTGAGTCCCAGGTCCTGTGCCCTCAGGTAGGTCTCGACGACCCTGTCGCGGGGGATACCGAACTTGGCACCCTTGTTACCGGTGATGACCTTCTCGCCGTGTCCGGATCCCACCTCGGGGGTGATCCTGAAGGATACGGGGGCTCCGGGCTTGATCTGTGCCAGACGCTCCATCTCGTATTCGGAGTCGAGGTTGATCAGGACACCTGTCTCGGCCACCTGCTTGAGTTCCTCGGTGCTTACGAAGACACCGGTGTACATGATCTTGTCAGGGCTGAATCCAGCCTTCAGACAGGTCAGGACCTCGCCGATGGATACCGCATCGATTCCCGCTCCTTCCTGCTGGAGGATCCTGAGGATGGCAAGGTTGGTGTTCGCCTTGCATGCGTAGTGGACCTCGGTCTCCATGTACTTGGAGAAGGCCTTGTAGACGTTGCGGTAGTTCTCCCTGAGCCTGGCCTCGTCGGTGACGTAGCAGGGGGTCCCGAATTCGTTGGCGATGTCCTCGACGTTCATGCCGGCGAAGATCATCTTCCCGTCCTTGGATTCGTAATCGCGGATGGCCATTTCACTCACTCTCCGCGTAGTCCTCGTCCTCTTCCACGAATCTCTCGTGGAGGATCTTGATGACAGGCAGTACGTCGCAGTTGCGTACGACGAAGTTCAGTGCGACAGCCGATGCTCCCTCGGAGATCATCATGACGTTGGCGTCCACTTCCTTCACGGCGGAGAAGATCTCCCCGCTGACACCGGAGGTACTGATCAGGTCGTCGCCGACGCAGCATATGAGTGCGACATCGGAGGTGACGTCAATCTTCTCGACATCGGCGTTGTCCATCTCGTATAGCTTGGAGAGGGTGGACTTCACGTCGTTGTTGTGGATTAGGAAGGCCACGGTGGAGAGCGAGGTGCTGATGGAATACAGCGAATCGTCGTTCTCGGAGATCTTCGCCAGGATCTTGGCCACGATGTCTGGCCTGTATGCGATCTCGGGCGAGCTGATGGTGATGATGGAGAGGTCGGTCTTGGCGGCCGCGGACCTGAGGAGTTCGTTGCTGTACTCCCTGTACCTGGAGATGAGGGTTCCCTTCTCCTCGGGCTTGAACGAGTTCCTGACCTTGAGGGGGATGTGCTTCTTCCTGACAGGCTCGATGGTCCTGGGGTGGAGCACCTTGGCTCCGAAGTAGGCGAGCTCCGCCGCTTCGCCGTAGGACATCTCGTCGATCTTCTTGGCGTGGGGGACGACCCTGGGGTCGGCGGACATGAATCCGTCCACGTCGGTCCAGATCTCGAGCATGTCGGCATTGAGTGCGTTGGCGACCACGGCTGCGGCGTAATCGGATCCTCCCCTTCCGAAGGTGAGGGGGAGGTCGTCCTCGGTGACACCGTAGAAACCGGTGATGATCGGGATGTAGCCCTTGTTGATGTAGGGCATGACGTTGATTCCCATGTTGGTCTCGGTCATCCTCAGGTTGGCATTGCCGTTGAGGGGCTTCCCTTCGGCGATGATGCCGCAGTCCTCGCTGGTGAGGGCGATGGACTTGTATCCCATGGACCTGAGTTTGTGGCACAGGAGGAGGGAGGAGAACCTCTCTCCCTGGGAGGTGACGTTGTCCATGTAGTAGGGGTTCTTGGCTGCCTTCTCGTCGTAGAGAAGTGCCTTGAAGTTGTCGAACCTGGGCTTGAACTCCTTCATGAACTCGGCGTACTGCTTCTCGTCGAGCATGGCCTTGGCGACCTCGAGGTGCTTGGATTCGAACGTTTCGAGGGTATCCTTCCTCATGTACTCCAGGTCCTCGCAGCATGCGACCAGGAAGTTGGTGATGCCGGACATGGCGGAGGTTACGACTACTTTGTTGCCCTGGGTGTTGGCAACGATCTTGGAGACCCTTTCGATGGCTTCGAGCGATCCGACGGAGGTACCGCCGAATTTCATTACGGTTAACATTGACTTACCTTCGTTGCGGCCCTTGCGGGCCTTTTAATGTGAAACTAAATGGTTTCAGAGGCCGTACTTCTCCATCAGTTCGTCGATGAATGCGACCGACTTCTGGGACAGCGGGGTCAGGGGCAGCCTGAGGGTGTCGGTTCCGAAGCCCATCTTCGCCATGCCGTGGCCGCCGGCACACATGACATCGTAGGTGAGGGCATCGTCTCCGGAGAGGACCGAGAAGTCGGAGGTGCCGTCGATGATCTGCTTGATTTGATCGAGGTTGCCGCTCGCTTCCTTCACTCCGCCGATGTTGGGGACCTGGGACAGTCTGATCTCGGTCTCGGCGGTGATGTTGCTGCTGGTACGTCCGGGGACGTTGTAGACGATGACAGGTATCTCCACGGAATTGGCGATGGCCTCGTAGTGGCGGAAGATGCCTTCCTGCGTGGGCTTCACGTAGTAGGGGGAGATGGAAAGGATTCCGTCCGCTCCGAGGTCCTCGGCCATGGTGCTGAGCTCGATGGCCTCGTCGGTACAGTTGCTTCCAGCTCCGGCAACGACCTTGGCCTTCTTGGCCTGGTCGACCACAATCTCGATGACCTTGAGGTGGTCCTCGGTGCTGAGCATGGCTGCTTCGCCGGTGGATCCGCAGGGAAGGAGCATGTCCACTCCGTTCTCCTCCTGGAAATCCACCAATCTCCTGAGATCTTCTTCGTTTATCGTTCCGTCCTTGTTCATCGGGGTAACCAAAGCGGTTCCCGTTCCAGTAAGCATTTTTAATACTCTCCAAAGTGTTCTTTCAGGATAAGACGGGTCCTGGTGCTGAGGACGTTGTCGTATCTGCGTACTCTTTCTATGATTTCATTAAGGCTCTGCGAAGACTCCACATCGACGATGGCGATGATGTCCTGGTCTCCGGTGACTTCGAATACCTCGGTGACTCCGTCGTATTTCGAGAGTTCCTTGGCGATGGCCTCGGTATCCGTGTTCACGTCGATCTTCACTTCCACCAGTGCCTTGACATTCTTGGAACTGGTCTTGATGGTGAATCCGCGGATGATACCGTCCTCGGTCATCTTGTGCACCCTGCTGCGCACGGTTCCCTCGGATACGCCGAGTTTGTCCGCTATTTCCACGTAGGGGCACCGGGAATCTTTCTTCATTATCTCGAGAATACGCTTGTCGAGGTTGTCAATCATTATAGCACCTAAGCCTGCGGCTATGATTCCGTGTAATGCGAATTAGTATAATATAATAATGGAAGGGGGTACGATTTACCCAATCGAAAAAGTGTTTGATTGGGTAAATAGTAAGAAGTTTTACGAAATCCGTGGGGCGTTGGGCTGATTTCGCAGTTACTCTGCGTCTTCCGCAGATTCTGTCTCCATGGTTTTCGTAGTGGGTGATTTGGCTTCGTGGACTACTATCTGAGTGTAGTCGATGTTGATGTTGTTGGCCGCGAACTTGTCGATGATAGTCTGCCTTATCTGACCGGAGATAGCCCATTGGCTGCCGAACTCGTCCACATAGAATCCCATCTTGATCAGCAGGTTGCTGTCGTTGAATGCCTCGAGACGGGTGTAGGGACGCTTGACACTTCCGTCGAGGATGACGTGTGCGTTCTCTCCCGCCGCTTCCTGCATGAGCCTGCGTGCGAGGTTGACGTCGGTGCCGTATCCCACCTCGACGGTGAGGTACACCTTGGAGATTATGGTGTCGCGGGTGATGTTCTTGATCTTGTTGGTGGTGATCAGGCTGTTGGGCATCACGGTGACATCTGTGTTATCCCAGTTTTCGAGGAAGGTGTTCATCACGTTGACGCGGCGTACGCGGTAGATGAGGGTATCTGTTCCTACGGAGATGAGATCTCCCCTCTTGAAGGGGCGGGTCGCGAGGATTTCCAATCCGCTGAAGAACTGTTTGAGGACATCCTGTGCACCCATGGATATTCCGAGGGATACGAGTCCTGCGGAGGTGATGACTGCGGCGAGGTTGAATCCGAGCAGGCTCATGATGAGCATGGTTCCGATGATGGCGAGGATGATCTCACCGATGTAGAGGAACAGCGGGCGGAAGCTCTCGAAGTCGGTGGCCGAATCGCCTTTGGTGTAGTCGTCGGCCTGGATGAAGATCCTCTTGACGACAGTGTCTATAATGAGCTTGTAGAGCTTCCATCCGACGATGATTCCGACGATGACGTATGCGAGGTAGAAGAGCCTGTTGATGAGGTCGATCCATTCTTCGTCAAGTCCGACGATACGGGCGACCTGACCGATCACCCAGAGCCATACGATTACGTGGCAGAGGCGGTACAGGAGCTGTTTGAGCTTCTTCCTTTCGGGATCGTCCTTCTTCATGACGATGAGGGAGCAGACGGGTACCGCGATGACCATGACGACCAATCCTATCGCGAGGAGGCCGAAGAACGATACTAGTGCGGTGAACCACAGTTCGCCCATTATTCCGTCAAGTTCGTTGGGGAAATATCCTAGGAATTTGTTGTACTTATCAGAGGTGAGACTAGACGTTACGTGGAGATTCATCTCCAAAGTCCCCGATTCTTTGATGGTCTCATCCTCTACATCAAATGTCAGGTTGATTTTGTAATCCCCTTGGTGGGCGTACTTATTGGCCACCGCGGTAATATCTATCGTTGCAGGTTTCTCCGTGCTGAGGGGCAGTGTACCTGGATGATAGTTTGTGGTGATGCTCACGTCGTCAGAGGTACAGGTGGCGGACACTTTCAAGACCACATATCCAGTGTAACTGTGCTTTATGACCAATGAAAAGCTGTTGGAATCTCCTGCGGCTACCGAAAGAATCTGATCAGTAGCAATCACATTGAGACTTGTTCCGGTGATGGGCTCAGCAGAGGAATCATCGCTGATCGCGGGCGAAACAGCCGCCAGCATGAAAACTGCGAATATCGCGAGTATGCCTGTGATTAACTTTCCTCTGCCCCTGTACATATGTAACTGCAATACCCCGTTTTATAAAATATATACGAGAACACTAGTGCATGTACATACAACTGTTGATACAGAGCTTCGTAGCGGCATCGGTATGTCTGGCTATGTTGTTCGCGGCCTACTCGGACATGCGTACCAGAGAGATATCCGACCTGTATTGGAAATTCATAGGGGCGATCGGGGTAGCCGGTTGGGTCCTTATCGCGTTATCAGAAGGTACCTTCGGCATCCCCGCGGGCCTGGCTGCCATCGCTCAGATCCTGTTCCTGGTCTCCGTACTCTGCGAGACAAGGATCGACGGAACCGTATTGGAGATCGCTTCCGTCATTCTGGCATTGATCCCGGCGGCCCTCCCCGGCGGGACCGTCGAATATTCCGTTCCCGTGTTCTTCTGCGTCCTGTTCCATGTGCTGTACAGCATCGGGATCGTCCGCGGCGGTGCGGATGCTAAGGCACTGATGGCGATATCGATCGCAATCCCTGTCTATCCCGAACTGGGATTCGGTGTGTTCTCCGGTAACGGGGTATTGGAATCCCTCATGGTGCCTTCGTTCTCCGTGCTCTTCCTGGCTTCTGTTCTGTCTGTCGCGGGCTGTGCGGTGTACTGCACCGTAAGGAACCACGGGGCCTCTGTGCCCGGGTTCTACTGCGGCTACATGATGCCGGTGGCGGACGTGTGCAGTTCGTTCGTATGGCCTGCGGAGGATATCGTGGACGGGAAGCGTTGCAGATGCAGTATCCCCGAGGAGGGGAAGAACGTGGAGATCTGCGACAGATTCAGGAGTCTGGGTCTTTCCGAGATATATGTAACGCCGATGGTGCCGTTCGTGGTGCCGATAGCATTCTCGCTGATCTTCGTCCTGCTCTTCGGAAGCCCGATGTTCATCTTATGATGTTGATGCGGTGTTTGCAGAAGGCACACCTGTCCCCTTCGAGTCCGAGGATGTCCACCCTGTACCCGGTGCGTCTGATGAGAAGTTTGCCGCACTCGGGGCAGAAGGTGTTGGAATCGTCATCGGTCATGACGTTCCCAACGTACACGTAATGCATCCCCTCGTTCTGGGCTATGGATTTCAGTCTGAGGAGGGTGTCCACGGGGGTCAGGCGTACATCTGACATGTTGTAATCGGGATGGAACCTGGTGAAATGGATGGGGATCTCCGGGCTCAGGTATTCCTGGGCCCACTGCACGAACCTTCTGACGGTTTCGGGATCGTCGTTGTAGCCTGGAATCACGAGATACGTGAGCTCCAGGTGGACCTTGGATGCGTATGCCACCTCGCATGAGGTCTTCACCGCCTCGAGGTCTCCCCCGCACAGTTTGGTGTAGAACGACTGGTCGAAAGATTTCACATCGATGTTCATGGCCTTGGCGGATCTGCAGAGCTCCTTCATCGGGTCCTCGTTGATCATACCGTTGGAGACGACCACCAGATCGAGGTCGGGGGCCTGCTCCATCAGGTCGCGCATGTATTCGAACCAGATCATCGGTTCGTTGTAGGTGAAAGCTATCTGGGACAGTCCCTGCTGACGGCAGAGTGCGGCGAGATCGGAGGGCGATTTGTAAGTGGTACGCTTCTTGCCGATGGGCGATTGTGAGATTGAATAGTTCTGACAGTAGCTGCAGTGCAGATTGCAGCCTATCCCGCCCACCGAGAATATGCTGGTGCCGGGATGGTAATGGTAGAGCGGCTTCTTCTCTATCGGGTCCACCGCCAGGGATGACACGCGGCCGTAGTTGTATGCCACCAGTTTGCCGTCCGCGTTCTTTCTTGACTTGCAGATACCGAACTTCTCCGGGGGCAGTACGCATCTGTGGGGGCACAGGTCGCAGGCGATGTTCTCCCCTTCGGAATGGTAGTAGCTGGCCTCCAGATTCGGATTAATAAATGCCATCTTTCATCACCGTTCTGCTGTCCCCGTCGGAGAGATACGGTTCGTCGCTGTTGTTGACCACGCCGATGATCGAGAACGCGATCCCGGCCTCGTAGAGTTTCTTGATATCGCTCTTGTCGAAGGTGAAGAGCAGTTCGTATTCCCCGCCCCAGCGGGTGATTGTGTCCTTCAGGTCGCAGTGGCAGTATTCGAGGATGTTCCTGGTCTCGTCGTCCACGGGCAGGAACTCCCATTCGATCTCCATGCCTACTCTCGACATCTGGCATATTGTGCATGCGGCGTTCGCCAATCCGTCCGAGAGGTCCATGCAGGAGTGGACGACACCGGTCTCGGCCAGTTTTATCCCGTCCTCCATGTGCGGCACCGGGACCATGAGTTTGAATATCTGGTCGTCGGCTTCGAGGCCGTTCTTAATCGCAAAATATCCCGCGGCGGCATCGCCGAGGGTGCCGGTCACTGCCACGATGTCCCCGGGCTGGGCACCTCTGCGGGTCATGGGGCGTCTTCCTTCCATGGTGCCGAATGCGGTCCCCGCCACGGCCAGTTCGCCGAACTTGGTGTCGCCGCCCACGACATCGCACTTGCAGAACTCGCAGCACTGGTCGATCCCGCTCATGATGTCGTAGAGGCTGGATTCGTCCTCGTCTTCGGGGATCGTCACCGCAGGGAGGAAACCCAGCGGCCTAGCACCCATGCTGACGATATCGCTGAAATTGACCGCTGCCGCGGTCCATCCGAATCTCTCGAACGTCATGCCTTCGGGAAAATGGCGGGCTTTCGTCACGACATCGGTGGAAATGACGACCGTACCGTCGGTACAGCCTTTCAAGACTGCGGCATCGTCGCCGGGGCCGATCACCGTGTTTCCGGAGCGCGGCCTGATTATGTTCCTGATGTTGTCCACCAGTTTCCTCTCGCCGACCTCCTTCACGGTTGCCATGGATACCATACCGTGTCTCTCCGATTTATTGCTTTTCTGGAAAAGTTGCCGTTTTCCCTCGTCTGGCATATGCGTTTTCCGTTTTTTCCGCGGATGGTCGTCGACAGGGACTGTTGCAAACGGGACATTTCTGTTCCTGTATGGACACGTGCGCGATAATAATGCTTATAAGCGAGTACCAGGGATAACCCACGATAACAATGATCGTGGACATTAGATACGGCAAGGACGGAGTCCAGCAGGTGGACATCCCCGAGAAGAACTATGTCGGTACCTATTACCCCAAAGATGTGGTCTGCGAATCCGCTGACAAGGTCATCACCGAGTCCCTGGACCACCCCATCGGATACCAGTCCCTGGAGGCCTTCCTCGAGGGCGGCAAGGACATAGTCTTCCTGGTCAACGACGGAACCCGTCCCACCCCCACCGCGGCGGTGCTCGATGTTCTGGAGAAGAGGATGGACCTCAGGTCCGCCAGGTACCTCATCGCGACCGGTACCCACAGGGCACCTACCGAGGAGGAGTACCGCAACATCTTCGGCAGACACCTCGAGGCACTCAGGGACAGGATCGTCGTCCACGACGCCAAGAACTCCGAGTGCGTCAACCTCGGTACCTCCAAGAACGGTACCCCCATGGAGGTCAACAAGATCGCCGTCGATGCCGACCGTCTCATCGTCATCACCAGTGTCGAGCCCCACTACTTCGCGGGCTGGACCGGGGGCAGGAAGTCTTTCCTCCCCGGAGTCGCATCCTACAGGACCGTCGAGGCCAACCACAAGATGGCCGTGAGGATGGACGCCCAGGCACTCGAGCTCGCCGGAAATCCTGTCCACGAGGATATGATGGATGCTCTCGAGGTCGTAAAGGGGAAGATGATCTTCTCCGTCCAGATTGTGATGGACAGGCACCACAACATCTACAAGTCCGCAGCGGGAGACCTCAACCCCGCATTCGAGCAGGCCGTCAAATGGGGAGAGGAGGTATTCATCGTACCCGTCCCCTGCAAGGCCGACATCGTCATCTCCGCCGCACCTTACCCCATGGATGTCGACCTGTACCAGTCCCAGAAGGCACTGGACAACGGCAAGTGGGCACTCAAGGAAGGAGGAACCATCATCATGGTCTCCAAGTGCAGGGAGGGAACCGGAAGCGACAACTTCCTCAAGCTCCTCTCCTCCTCGAAGGACCCCAGGGAGGTCATCGAGAACATCAAGGCAGGATACAAGCTCGGTTACCACAAGGCCGCCAAGATGGCGGAGATCGCGACCTGGGCGAAGATCTGTGCGGTCACCGACCTCGACCCCGAGATCATCAGGTCCGCCAACATGACCCCTTACAAGACCGTGGCCGAGGCATTCAAGGACGCCCTCGCCGCCAACCCTGACGCGAAGGTGCTCGTCTTCATGGAAGGCAGCGTCACCATTCCCAAGCCCCCGGAGTGAGACAAATGAGCTTCACAACCGAAAACATCGATCTCATCAGGAACGCCCTCTCCAGCTGTACCATGTGCGGCTTCTGCAAGAGCGTATGCCCTTCGTTCAAGGCCATCAACTGGGATACCGACCTCTCCAGGGGCCGTATCGTGATGACCTACGGTCTCGCCACCGGACAGCTTAAGGCCGACCCCTCCGTCGTCCAAAGCATGTACACCTGTACAACCTGCGCCGACTGCGTCAGGAGGTGCCCCTCCAAGGTGAAGATCGTCGACATCATCGAACTCGCCCGTGCCGACCTCGTGGCCAACGGCCACGCACTGCCCAAGCACAAGGCGATGTGCGAGAACATCCTCAACTACAACAACCCCTTCGCCGAGAAGGAATCCGTGGCCGAGGTCTTCAAGAAGATGGGTTACGAACCCCACAACGCACCCGTCGCATACTTCGCGGGATGCACAGCGACCTACAGGGCCAAGAAGACCGCCCAGGCCTCGCTCTCCATCCTCAAGAAGCTCGGAGTGGACTTCACCACCCTCGACGAGATCTGCTGCGGTTCCGTCATGGGCCGTGTCGGATGGTCCGAGGAGGATCTCGTGAAGATCTACAAGAGGAACATCGAGGCCATCACCAAACTGGGAGTCAAGACCCTGGTCCTCTCCTGTGCGGGATGCTACAGGATGTTCAAGATCGAGTATCCCAAGCATGTCGAGGTGCCCTTCGAGGTCCTCCACATGACCGAGTTCCTCGCCAAGCAGGACCTCAAGCTCAAATCACTCGGCGACGTGAAGGTCACCTATCACGATCCCTGCCACCTCGGAAGGCATTGCGGTGTCTTCGAAGAGCCCAGGGAAGTCATCAAGAAGTTCCCCGGAGTCGATTTCCAGGAGATGAAGTTCAGCAAGTCCACCAGCCACTGCTGCGGAGGAGGCGGAGGAGTCCGTGCGGCATTCCCCGAGGAGGCCGCGGACATCGCCAACACCAGGCTCGACGAGGCGGACTTCGCGGATTTGCTCGTGACCACCTGTCCGTTCTGCGTCACCAACCTGTCCGCACAGGTAGGTGACCGCAAGATCAAGGTAGTCGACCTCACCGAACTGGTCGATGAGCACCTTTGACCATCAAGGCAACCGATTTATTCCGGCACGGGGCCGCCCGCCCCGTGCTCATGGGTATCCTGAACGTCACGCCCGATTCTTTCTCCGACGGCGGCAGGTGGGATACACCGGAATGTGCCAGACTTCACGCTATCGATCTATCCGAGCAGGGTGCCGACATCATCGACATGGGTGCGGAGTCCACCCGCCCCGGTGCGGAACCGGTTTCCGAGGAAGCCGAACTCGCCCGCCTGGTCCCGACGCTCGAAGCCGTCCTGGATTCTGTGGACAGGCCAGTTTCCGTCGACACCATGAAAGCCTCCGTCGCCCGCAAAGCTGTGGAGATGGGGGCATCGATCATCAACGACGTCAGCGGTCTCGCCGATCCCGGCATGGCATCCGTAGCCGCCGAGATGGACGTCCCCTTGGTACTGATGAGCAGTTACGGGACACCGGAGACTTTCAAGACCCAGACCATCCCCGGGGATGCCGTTTCCTATGCATTGGGCAAACTGCGGGATCTGGTGGATGCCGCATTGGACGCGGGTGTGAAGGAGCACAACATCATCATCGATCCCGGAGTGGGGTTCGGTACTTCGCCCGATCAGGCGGTGGAGATGATAACCCGTTCCGGCGAATTCTCCATGGGGAGATTCCCCGTGCTCATCGGGCCTTCCAGAAAGAGGTTCCTTGCGAAAAAGTATCCGGGCCTCGATGCAGACGAGGCCACGGCGGAAGCGTGTTTGCTGGCCGTTGCAGGCGGTGCGGACATCGTCCGTGTCCACGACGTCGCCTGCGTGGCCAGGAGATTCTGAGGTTTAGAAGTCCTTGTCCTCGTCCAGACGGTCCTTGTGGGCAACAGCCCTCAGGTGCTTCTTGCGTGCTCCGCAGAACTCCCCGATGGGGATGAGCAGGCAGCAGAGGAAGACCAGGACCATGAATTTGACGAGTCCGTCCATTCCGATCTTCAGTTCTTCGAGACCCATTCCCTCGAAGATCTCGGGAAGGGAGAGGGAGGTGGAAGCTCCCTGGAAGACCAGGACCAGCCATAGGATGATCGCTGCACCCTTGATGAGTCCGAATGCCATCTTTCCGAACGTGCCTTCTCCGAAGTACACGCTTATGCAGCCGATGGCGATGATGGGGAGAAGACCGATGATGGCATTGAACATCATTCCACCGGGCTGGAACCAATCGCCCATGTGCTGTATCTCATCGAAGAAGTTGTCGAGGGTTCCGTACTGCATGTACGTGGCGATGATCATCACCAACAGGATGACGATCACATACTCCACGATGCTCAGTACGACATGCTTCACCACGCGGGATTTGCTGTTGAGGTATCTCTTCTCCTCTTTGGTGAGCTTGTCCTCTACCTTGCGGATGTCGTCACGGCTCATGGGGTCACCGCCTTGTCGTAGAAGATCTTGAGGATGTTGATGAAGGATTCAGCATTATCCTTGTCTATCACATAGTCCTCTGAACCATAGGTAACCGTGAGGCTACCGTTATCGTCCAGATACTCCTGTAACAGTTGGACTGCAGTATATTCAGAGGTTCCTGTTGCTTCGAGGGTGATTTCGGTTCCACTCTTTACTGCGGTGAATGTGGCACCGTTACAAGTGAATTCATAGGTGTCGTCGGGGATGTGGGTTGCGATTGCGGATATGAGATCGCTGCCGGCCGAACTAATATCCACATCCATCGAAACCGAATGGTCAGTTGGATCGTAGGTGGGCGTGGGGATAGTGGGAACTAGTGTATCATAGTTCATGTTGACCGTGATTCCGAGATCCACGAGATAGGAGTCCTGCCATTCGAAATATTTGAACTCTACCTGTGTGCGGATGGGGACCTTCATATGTCCAGAGTCATCGATGGCGCATACTGCGTACGCGAGAATCGTACACATCGGTATCGAAGTATTGGCCGTCAGATGATAGGGGGTCTTTGACTGGATGGTTCCGATGTCCTTCTCCAGCAGGGTGATCTTGGTGGAATCCTTACCTATGAAGAAAGCCACCTTCACACCTACGATGTCCTGGGGGAGATTCGAGGTGATGTCCCCTTCGACCGATACATTGAGGTTAACTCCGGACATAGTGGTGTTGACCGACATGGAGTCAAGTCCCTCCATGGGGTTTTGCAGGTCCTCTTTGTCCAGGGGTATGGCACTTATCACGGCACTGTAGCTGCAATATGCGATGATCGCAATCGCGGCTATCTGTGCGATTAGTTTACCCGCGTTCATGTAATAAGAATCGCCATGATAATATAAAATCCACCGTGCGTGCGTTCATATTAGGAATCCGACGGTGAGCACCAAGACGACGGAAACCGCTGTTAATACGGTCCAGAAGATATCGGTCTTCCTTTCCTTCGCCATGCGTTCGTGGTCCTTTTCGTAGCATTCGACCGAGCAATAGGCCTGATCGGCGGGTACGGCATCCCCGCAGAATCTGCAGTGATCGTGCTCTGTCACGTCCTGGACCATGTCAAAAACAATGCCGTTTCCATTATAAAGTCTCTACTCGGTTTCGAATCAGGTGCTGCTGTTGACCGGGGAAACACGCTTCGACCGTATGGAACGTACGGGGTGGATCGATATGGGAAGGATCCATTCCGCAAGGGTCCTCGTGGCAGGGGCAGGGGCCCTCGGGAACGAGGCTGTCAAGGACCTCGTATTGGCCGGATTCCGCGATATTTCGGTAGCGGATTTCGACACGGTGGAGGAGAGCAACCTGTGCAGGTGCGTGCTCTTCCGCGAGAGGGATATCGGCCGTAACAAGGCCGAGGTCGTCGCCGAATCGGCCGGGGAACTGGATCCGCAGTGCAGGGTGACCGCCCTGCCGGAGAGGATCCAATCGCTGGACCTGAGCGGTTACGATATGATCATCGGCTGCCTTGACAGCATAAGTGCCAGACTGCACCTGAACTCGCATGCGGTGTTCAACCGTACTCCGTATGTCGACGGAGCGACCGACGGTTTCAGGGGCAAGGTACAGGTCATCCTGCCGGGAAGACCGTGCCTCGAATGCTCCATGAACCGCACCCATATCAGGGAGCTCCACCGCACGTTCTCCTGCATCCCGGGAAGGGATGCACCCCCGCTGATACTGTCCTCTGGGATCACCACGACTGCGGTCATCGCGGGGATATGCGTCCGCGAGGCGATCAAGATCGTGTGCGGGATGGAGAGCATGTGCGTGAACGGGATAAACTACTACGACGGGAACCTGGGATCATTGGATATCACGGAGTTGGAAATCAATCCCCGGTGCCCGAACCATGGTGAATTGGCATGAGGATGAAACTGATAATCAGGAATGCGGCGGATAATACCGAGATCTCGGCGGAAGTGGACGATTCCGATTCCGTCAACGATGTGCTGGTCTTCGCCTCCGAATACTGGAAGGAGCAGAACTACGCACTGGTGATGAAGATCGGCAACAGGCTCATCAGTCCGAGCCTGCTGATCTCCGAGACCGGGCTGGAGGACGGCGACACCGTCGTCATCGTACCGGATCCTCAGGGGGGATGAGATGGGTCTGCCCCCGTTACTGGCCCTCAGACGCATACGCAACGATCTGGTGGATCTCGAGGATAGGGACGACATCACCGTCTCCGATGTCGACGGGGCCGTCTCCTTCCCGTACGAACTGAATGTGAAACTTAGGGGCATCAGGGGATATTCCGCCCCGGGCAAGACCGTCGACGAACACGAGTTCGATGTGATCCTCGGCGAGGACTTCCCGTATGAACGGCCGAGGATAAGGTGGAAGACCGCCATATTCCATCCGAACATCATGGCTCCTTCCGAAGGCGGAGCTGTCTGCATCGCCGACCGGGACCGTTGGGATTTCGATTCCAAACTCTCGGACCTGATAATCCGCATCGCCGATTTGGTTAAGAATCCGAATCCGTATAATCCGCTTGTCTCCGAGAGCTGTACGGCCGCGGCCGAATGGTTCAGGGACAATGCGTGATCGGATGGCCACAAAACAGGAAATCAGCCGTATCGTACCCGGGGCCGAACTGTTCTTCGGCGAGAGCGTAGCCCAGTACCTCGCGGATATCTCGGACGAGGCGTATTCGGAGGAGAAGGAAGCCGTGGGTTTCCTGCTGGGCGGTTCCTACCATGATTCCAGAGGGGATTACGCGGTGGTCAGCGGGGTCACGCAGGACGTCGCGAAGGCATCGTCGGCGGTGGGGTTATTCAGGTCCTCGCTGTCGGGAGGCGATGCGACGCAGGAGGACGTCCGCCGTGCGGTATCCGTGTTCGGTTATACCCGCACGTATCTGATCGTGATAGATGCGGTGCAGGGTGCGATGGGGATGTATGCGGTGGAGAACGGTGTCGCGAGGAAGGTGCCTTCCGCGATGGTCGAGAGCCTCTGATCAGACCCAGATGGCGTGTTTGTTGCGCATGTCGGTCTCGGTTGCCCCGAGTCTTTTCATGAGTTCCGGTACGATGGTATCGAAGAATAGCAGTGTCGCATCCTCGAATATGGTTCCGAGCGGTGCCTTCTCGCTCATCTCCGCATCGTTCCTGGGACACACGGTGAGAACGGTGTCCGATTTCCTGGCAAGGTTGCTCTTGGCATCGGAGGTTATGCAGATGACATGGGTGCCCAGACGCTGAGCGATCTCGGCGGTCCTGACCACTGACATGGTGCTGCCGGTGTTGGAGATCAGGATCATGACGTCGTCCTTCCCGATGATGGGTGTGGTCATGTCCCCGACGAAGTACACGTGCAGTCCCAGCTGTACCAGACGGATGGCGAAAGTCTGTCCTACGAGTCCGGATCTTCCGACTCCGAAAATGAAGATACGCTTACCCGAAAGTATGCGGGATACGAGTTTCTCCCTGTCCTCGGCCGTGATGCCGGCCAATGCCTCTGAGCAGCTCTTGGCAAGATACTCGAAGGCTTCCACGGGATCACTCTTCGGGAGTCTCTTCGGCGGCGACCGCTTCCATCTCCTGCTTCTTCTTGTCCTTGAGGAATTTGGCGGCCTTCTTGGAGAGTACCCTTTCGGTAAGGGTCCTCATGTAGACCGCGTCATGTTCCAGAAGGGGCGAGGAGGAGATGAGGGTCATATCGGGTTTGAGGTCGGCGAGTGCCTCTGCCAGCCTCTCGAACCTGAGCTCTCCCTTCTTGAGGGGGGTGAGCCACTTCTCGTTGCCCTCGGGGGTGAACTCCACGTTGGAGAACGAAGCGTAAACGCTGCCGTCGTTGTATGCGGCGAACTGGTTGATGATATCGATGAAATCGGTGGCGGTGCTGAGGGAACCCTTGGTCCTGGCCTGGTAGTGGGGGAAGTTGAGTACGGGGACGAGCCCTTCGATGTCGTCGCAGAGCTGGAGCACCTGCTCGAGGGATCCGAAAACGTCCTGCTGACCGGTGATCTCGATTCCGAGGCGGGGTTTGATGCCGGCCTCGTTCCACCAGCCCATGATGGCATCCAGGTTGTTGAGGATGTTCTCCTCGGTCTGTGCCCTGGTCCTCTTCCTGTCGTCGTAGAGTCCGACATTGGTGACGACCACGCTTCCGTCGAGTGCGTTGAGGATGACCCCTGCCTGCCTGACGGTCTCGAAGTACTGGTTGGCGAGCATTGCCTCTTCCTCGTCGTCGGAGCCCATATCCGATCCGAGGTCCATGTAGTAAGGGGTGTGGAGCGAGAGGGCGACATCGTGCCTCTTGGCCATCCTGCCGAGTGCGTACAGGTCGTTGAAGCATCCTGCGATTCCGGCGGGCATGATAAGAAGGTTGTCATCCTCTTCGATTTCCATGTCTGGGTCATATATGATGTCGGAACCTTCCCTGTCGATTCCGACCACGAACTCGGACTCTGCATCAAGATCCTTGATGGTCTTGCCTGCCTCGTAATCCTCGTCGCACGGGCGGGAGTAGGTCTTCGGCCTTACCATCTGTACTTCGAGTGCGGTGAGAGCGAGGTTGTGAACATCCTCAATACCGTCTTTGAGGGTGCGACCTTTGCAGGACAGCGGGATTCCGGCGGGACCGTATCTTATCATGGGCAATCACTCTATTGGGCCGACAACGTCAACAACGTTTTAATCTTTACCGCTTTCCTGTGACTGTGTTGAATAAGTCGGGCAAAGGATCACTGGCCCGATCCATATCTGTTTTCTTCGGATGAATGCCTGTTTTTGTTTTATTTCGAACTGATGTAT
>CACWTF010000041.1 GCA_902763685.1 methanogenic archaeon
TCTTCAGCGCGATGGCGCAGAAATACAGCGCTACGGAAAAGCCCAGGCCACCAGCGATGTTCATGATGATCTGGCGGAAGGCGTTGTTGATGGCCTTGTTGTTCTGGCTGGTGATGAGGACCTTCCTTCCGCGGAGGACCTCCTGGACGGTGATCTCGGCGATGACCTGAGTCTTTCCGGTACCGGGCGGCCCCTGGATGAGGTACAGGCCGTCGCTGTTCACAGCGTCTTCCACAGCCTTCTTCTGGGTCTCGTTGAAGCGGTTGCCGAAGAAGTGCCCGATGGGGATGGGGGTACCGCGGGGACGGTCTTTGGCGGGGAAGAGATACGATGCGAGATACGGGTTCGCGACCTCTCCCCTCATGAGCGATTCGAGGGCATCGGTCAGACGGACGAGGTTGGTCTGGGTACCGGTCTGGTCGCATACCATCTTGTAATGTTTGTCGGTGCCGAAGAACTCGGTCCTCCTGGCGGCCTCGTCGGTGACGGAGTCCCCGCTGCGGACAGGTATCTCGAAGTAAACGGTGAGCTCGCATTCGTCGGAGTCCGCGGGGAGTTCCATGAGTGCCCTGTCGTATTCCTCGTTGACCGCCCTGATGCGGTCCGCCTTCTCCTTGGAGAATCCGGATCTGGCACTCTTCGAGTTCTCGGCCTTCTTGAGGGTGAGGACCTCCTGTTCCTTCTCCTTCCTGTGACGGGATGCGATCTCCGCGGTATGTTCCTCGGAGGCATCCCCGAACTCCGCTTCGGATTCCGCGGCGATCGAGTCGGCCAGGCCTTCGGTGTACGAGTCCAGGAATGCTTTCACTTCCTCCGATGCCATGTACTCGGCGGTCATCCTCTCGGCAAACTCCGCGGATCTGGTGCGGATGTCCGCTTTGATTTCAGAGATGGCATCATCCCTCTTCTGCCTGAGGGGGGCGATGAGTTCCTGATCGGGCATGCCGGTCACGGATGCGGGAGCGAGCCTCTCGTCACCCATCCTGGACATCCTGACGTTCTGTGTATCCGCGGAACCCTTCTTCTTGGAGAGCACCTCGAACGGGTCCACGATCTTGACCCCGGTCTCGGCCAGGCTGTTGAATTTGGAAAGGTAGGTCCTGTCACCCAGGAACGTCCTGCGGTCGACCCTGTGCGTGATCTTCGCCAGCAGACGGGGCTGTATGTTCCTGTAGGTCCTGCGGGACCAGTTGGCATCCGGTGTACTTAGGATGAGGTCGCCGTCCTCCGCCTTCACGTGCTTGGGGAGGGGATAGGCGGTGATGAACTCCGGACATTCCACCGTGAATCCGATCTTCTCGTTCTCCTTCACGCTCTGGATCTGGACCGCCTGGAAATCCTTCCATTCGTTGAGGTAGGTGACCACGCTCTCGGGGTCGGATACGGTGTACAGACAGTTGAGATCGGATTCCAGGGTGCCGGTGATGACACTTCCCTTGTACACCTCGCCGGGCACTCCCTCGGCCAGATCGCCGCGTGCGGTGTAGAACCCGGGGATGGAGGTGTTGATCACCCTGGAGATAAGGGCGGTATCCACCCTCTTCTCTCCGATATGGGGGGCGTTGGCGAGGATGGAGATCCCCTTCACGATGTATTCCTTCCTCCTCAGTTTCCTGTCCTCGTAAGTCCTCAGGTCTCCCATGAGGATGAGGTCGTTCTTCGCGAGGGGGATGCGGATCGCCACGTTGTCCATGTTGACCTCGTGCATCTCGTCGAATGCCGCATGGGTCTTATAGAATGACGGGTGCGACATGTAGACGGTCCTTTCCGTCTTCTTCCTGAGTCTGTAAAGGGAGGACCAGATGAAGGTGACCAGCTCGCGGGTCTTGGTTATCTCGAAGCTGATGTGTCCGAACTGTTCGGTCAGGGAGTTCTTGAACGGGGAGAAGCGTTTGAACGTCTTGCTCTCGGCAGGGCGGTTCCAATGTTCCGCGAAGTTGAGGACCAGTGTCCTCTCTTCCGTAGGTTCGTACTTCCTGGCCGCGTCCTCCTGCAGAGTGAATCTCTCCGCCAGGTTCTCCGGATATCTGCTGTTTCCATCCCTAATCTGCATAGTCTCCCCCACCTCTTCCGCGATTTCAACAAAAAAGAAGAAAAAGATTATGTTCCCGATGGTTCCGCATATATAAAGAAGTGCCGTTCCGATAGACTACGTTTTATGTTAGTACCCGCATATCCCAGACATCATGTCCGCAGACGGAATGTCCTTCGAAGAGCTCAAACAGCAGGCCGGCGGCGAGGATCCCGAGGTCCTCCGCGAACTCGGCATCAGATACCTCAACGGCGACGGCACCGACAGGAGCGTAGCCAAGGCGAGGAAGTATCTGACGAAGGCGGCCGAGGCGGGCGATGCCAAGGCCATGGAGACCCTGGCCGACACCTATAAGGACGACGGCAAGGAGGATTCCGGGAAATATCTCGGATACTGGTACCGCAAGGCCATATCCGAAGGAAGTGCCAGTGCACCCGAGAAGCTCGCGGACTATTATTATCTGGGCGACGGGAACTCCAACAAGGACGCTGCGATTCTCTATCTTGAATCCGCCAAACGCAACCCCGATGACTGCGAACGCGAGGTATCCATACTGACCCGTATGCTGGAATCCAACTGGCTGGAGGCCGAATGGTGCTTCTACGGCGAGATATTGGAGCTTCTTGCAGAGAACGGGAACCGCGATGCGAAGCACATGCTGCGCAGGGACGAGGTCCCGGAACCCACCGACGATTACGATCTCGAGGCGTTGCTTTCCAATCTCCCCGACATCCCCGAGACCGAAGAGGAGGAAGCGAAACCGGCCCGCCGCACCTGGGGAAGGACCATGGGAAAGCGTGCCTTGACCAGCGTACTCTACGACATGGGCATCGAGTTCACCAAATCCAGTAACGGGATCATCAAGACCAAGAAGGGCAAGGAGATCGAAGAGGACATCAAGAAGCTCATCGCCCGCGGTTACAAGTTCAAATATTCTTACAAGTCCGACAAGTGGACCTGCGTCGATAAGCGCGAGTGAAACCGATGTGGAAGATCGGCGGATTGGAGATCGACGGACGCGTGGTGCTCGGACCCATGTCCGGCTACACCACCCCTGCGTACCGCGATTTCATGAAACCCTTCGGTGTCGCCCTTTCCTATACGGAGATGGTATCCGACATGGGGTGCATCTTCGGTATGAAGACCACCCGCGAGTTCATCGAGTTCGGGGACAACCATCCAACGGGAGTGCAGCTTTTCGGAAGCAGTCCCGAGAATCTCGTGAAGGCCGCCGAATACGCACTGAAGGTGAATCCGAGGATAGCCTTCGTCGATATCAACATGGGTTGTCCTGTCCATAAGGTCAACCGTACCGGAGCGGGATGCGTGCTCATGAAGGAACCGAAGAAATGCGGTGACATCGTACGTGCTCTGAAGGCTTCAGTAGATGTCCCCGTTACCGCGAAGATACGTCTCGGATGGAGTTCTGGCACAGTCAATTTCAGGAACGTGATCTCGGAACTCGAATCGGCCGGGGCGGACGCCATCTGCATCCATCCCCGTACCCGCGAGGAACAGTACGGCGGGAAGCCCCATTACGATCTCGTGGAAGGTATCGGGAAGGAGATGTCGGTCCCGCTGATAATCTCCGGCAACATCTATCTCCTCGACGATGCGATCGAAGCGGTCAGGAGTACCCGGGCGGAAGGCGTCATGGTCGCCCGCGGAGGTATCGGCAATCCTTTTCTCTGCACACAGATCGACCGTTATTTCCGTACAGGGGAGAGGCTCCCCAATCCCAACGTCCATCAGCAGGTGGTGTGGTGCAAACAGCTATCGGATGCGGTCATAGAGGAACTTGGTACCGACGCCGCCATGCGCCGTCTTAGAAGCTATGTCCCCCATTTCATAGCTGGATGCTACCGCAGCAGGGAGAGCAGGAACCGCCTGACCCAGATCGACAGCAGGGAGAGTCTTTTCGAACTGCTCGACGAGATCGATTCGAGGATGGGCAGTAGAGTCATCAACAACGACGGACGCCGCGAGGAGTCGGAATTTTGATCATCTGAGGAAGGATGGTTTTTCCTCGAAGGAATCCATGAACGCGGAGGCGAACAGCGGCATGTGGATTATCCCTTCAGCGTCTGTACTGATGTTACCGTTCTCCAGCATCACCCTGTTCGGTACCTCGAAAACGTCACCGACCTTGGATATCGACGGGGAATCCCTTTCCTTGCCCGATTTCACCTCTATCGCCATCGCTCCGCTGGGCATCGCTATGACGAAATCGATCTCCATACGGTTCTTACCGTTCTTGTTCTGATAGTAGAACGGTTCGTATCCGCATTTCCTCAGCCCCTCGGCAACGATGTTCTCGGTCAGTGCACCGAGATTGTATCCGTATTCCGATGAATGGAGGGCTATCGCCGCATCATCTCCGTACATATGGGTCAGCAGCCCTGTATCGGAGAGATAGACTTTGAATACGTCAGTTCTCGATTGTCCCGTCAGAGGCATGGATATCTGGTTGAGGGCATGGACGAAATTCCCGTATCCCGCATTCTTTATCCAGAGGAGATTGCTTGCGTAAGTATCCGCAGCCTTCCTGGAACCCTGTTCTTTATCCCCCACGTCCGAATAGTGGAAACGTTTGTTCGTCTTGGACAGCTGTCCGGGTATCGATTCGAAGCATTCCATCGTCTTGACCACGTCGATTCCCGAGTTGTATCTGTTGATGTCCTGTCCGACCAAGGCCAGGATCTCCCCCTGAACGGCAATGGCATTGGCATAGGTCTCGCGGTTCCTGTTGAACGCCTCGACTGCCGCCGGCATACCGCCCACGATCATATATCTGCGGTAGAGTTCGGAGAATTTCCGGAATATCGCTTCAGGTATCGGTGAACGTTCCCTGATGCATTCGCGTACTTTGGAAATGGAGTCTTCTGGTATATCCTGGGACCAGAGGAATTCCTCGAAATCCAACGAACGCATCGTATACGGTTCGACATAGCCCATGGGGGACAGCGGTTTCCTCTCTGCCCCCTCTTCCTCTGATTTCCTTGGTTTCTTCGTATTGATTTTGACCCCGAGCATCGATCCGGAAGCAATGACCTTGAACCTTCCGTCCAGAGCGAAGAGTTTAAGCGCCGAGAACGCGGCATCGCAATCCTGGATCTCGTCGAAGAAGAACAGTGTATCCGACAGGTCAGCCGAACCGAGTGAGCGGATGGTGCGTATCGAGAGCATGATGTTATCTATGGAAAGGCTCGTGTTTTCGAAAACCGACCTGAATTCGAGGTCCTTGCTGAAATCCACATATACATAGCCGGAATAGTTTTCTTTGGCGAAATTCTCGATGATGAACGTCTTACCGATCTGTCTCTGTCCGCACACCAACAGCGGTTTCTTACCCTCGTTCTTCCATTTCAAGAGTCTTGCGTAAGCCTTCCTTTTCAGCATCACTCTAATATTGTGTCTGGCATATATAAACAATTACAATTTAACGGGCGGTTTTTTGTAAAAAATTACAATTTAACGGGCGGTTTTTTGTAAAAAATTACAATTTAACGGAATGACTTCAGACAGTAATCGGGAAGATCGGAAAAAAAGAGCCGGCCCCTTGCGGGACCGGAAAAGGAATTCAAAGGGTGATGTTGAGGCCGAGCTTGTCGTTCAGCTCTTTGTACCTGTTCCTGATGGTGACCTCGGTGACACCCGCGACATCGGCGACCTCCCTCTGGGTCCTCCTCTCGTTGGTGAGGATGGATGCGATGTAGATGGACGCAGCGGCGACGCCGGTAGGTCCGCGTCCGGAGGTGAGTTCCTTGTCGGTGGCATCCTTAAGGATCTCGATCGCCTTGTTCTGGGTGTTTCCGCTGAGCTTCAGCTCGGAGCAGAACCTCTGGATGTAATCCTGGGGCTTGGTGGGCAGGAGCTTGAGCTTGAGCTCACGGGTCATGAACCTGTAGGTCCTTCCGATCTCCTTCCTCTTGATCCTGCTGTAATCGGATACCTCGTCGAGGGTCCTGGGGACGCCGCACTGCCTGCATGCCGCGTAGACGGAGGAGGCTACGACGCCTTCGATGGACCTTCCCCTGATGAGGTTCTTCTGGACGGCCTTCCTGTAGATGAGTGCCGCAGTCTCCCTTACGTTCCTGGGGAGTCCCATGGCGGAGGACAGCCTCTCGAGCTCGGAAAGTGCCGCAGCGAGGTTCCTCTCGGTAGCGTTGGATACACGGACCCTCTTCTGCCATTTCCTGAGCCTGTACATCTGGGCCCTGTTCCTGGTGGGGATGGATTTTCCGTAGGAATCCTTGTTCTTCCAGGAGATCTCGGTGGAGAGTCCCTTGTCGTGGATGGTGAAGGTCATGGCGGAACCGGTACGTGCCCTCTTGTCGCTCTGCTCGGAGTCGAAGGCCCTCCATTCCGCTCCCTGGTCGATGAAGTTATCATCAAGAACGAGACCGCAGTCCTGACAGACGAGCTCGGCACGCTCGTAGTCGCGGACGATGTGGCGGCTACCGCATTCGGGACATACTTCAATGGTTTCTTGCTTTTCCTTTTCTTTAACCATCGCAGATTCCTCAGATATAATAATTTCTTATTTGTGCAATCTTCTATTTAAATGTATTCCTTAACGTTTTAAATAGGGTAAGAAAAAGTGTCGGATTTCAGACACTTGTGAAAAAGCGATAAGTCCAACTTGTAACGGTCGTTTATAAACGATGGTTAATGGACATCCCTGATCGTACGGCCGACATTGATGAAGTGATCCGCAATCCTCTCGACGTCGGAGGTAAGGGAAAGGAACTCCGCACCGACGGAAGCCTTGCAGGTTCCCTCGGAGAGTCTCTCGATGTGGTGGTCCGCCATGGCGTCGGTGATGTCATCGACGTCCTCCTCGATGTCGTATGCCTTCTTGAGCGATTCCTCGCTGGAGTTCCTGTAGGCATCCACGATGTTCTCGTAGAGGCTCTCCACGGTGACGACGATATTCTTGATCTCCTCCTGTGCGGATTCGGAGAACGATTCGTTGATGCTCTGGAGCTTCTCCGCGTATTCCACGATGTTCTCCGCGTAGTCGCCCACGCGCTCGAGGTCGGTTATGCTGTGGAATGCGGTCGATATGTAGGCGACATCCTTTCCGCTCAGGGGGCGGGCGGACAGTTTGATGAGGAAGTGGGAGATGGCCCAGTTCATGTAATCGATCTGGTTCTCGGTATCGTCGAACTCCTTCTTCTCGGACATGTCGAGGGTGCAGACGATACGGGAGGCACGCTTCACGTTGTCCATCGCGAGTTCGGCCATCTTGAGGATCTCGTTCTTCACCTCGAGGACGGCGATGGCGGGGGTGGTGAGCATGTTCTCGTCGAGGAAGAACAGGTGTGAACCGTGACCGGTCTCGTCCTCGGGGATGGCCTTGTCCTTCTTGTCAGGAAGGATGGTGGTGACAAGTTTGATGAGGAGTCCGGTGAGGGGCAGCATGATGATCACGGTCACCACGTTGAACACGGTGTGGAACATCGCGAGCTGGGTGGCGGCTGAGGAGAACGCTCCGGAGAATATGCTGCTGAAGGTGACGTCCCCTCCGGTGGCCATACCGAGGACGAATCCGATCACGAGGAAGATGATGACTCCGATCACATTGAAAAGGAGGTGGATGAGTGCGGTCCTCTTTGCGTTGAGTCCGCTGGAGAATCCGGCCATGATGGCGACGACGCAGGATCCGATGTTGGAACCCATGGTCAGGTAGATGGCCTGCTCGAGGTTTATGAGCGGGTCGGAGACGACGAGCATCGCGATGATGATGGAGGTCATGACCGATGAACTCTGGACCAATGCGGTCAGGGCGGCACCGATGACGACCAGCAACAGCAGATTCTCGATACCGCCGAGGAAGTCCTTTACAGCAGGCTCCTCGGAGAGGCCGGACATTGCTCCCTCCATCAGCTGGAGACCTACGAAAAGCATACCGAAACCGGCGATGATGCCTCCGATCTTCTTGGTCCTGTCGTTCTTGGCGTATGCGTTTATGAACGCTCCTATACCCGTAAGGGAGGCGAAGATGACGTCGAGTTCGATCGAACTGCCGCCCATCAGACCGAATGCGACGATCTGGGCGGTGACGGTGGTACCGATGTTGGCTCCGTAGATGATGGCTGCGGCCAGGGTCAGGGAGAGGATTCCCGCGTTGACGAATCCGATCACGAGAACGGTGGTGGCTCCGGAACTCTGGATGGCGGCGGTTCCGACGGCTCCTACCCCGACTCCGACCAGTTTCTTGTCGGATGCCTTGGCGAAGAGTTTCCTGAGCCTGTTGCTGCAGATGGATTCGAGGTTGGTGCTCAGAAGCGTACATGCGACTAGGAATACTCCGATTCCTGCTAACAATGAGAGAACTGCGGTTGTGATATCCATGTTACACTTCTTCTGCGGTAACGGGTTTGATGCTCCTTAACAGAGAATCCTTAATAAGGGCTACTGTCCGGTTTTTCCGTTTATCGGGGCCAAAGTCCGGGTTTTCGTTTGTAGGGCTGTAAAAATC
Organism: methanogenic archaeon; assembly: GCA_902763685.1. GTDB lineage: Archaea > Thermoplasmatota > Thermoplasmata > Methanomassiliicoccales > Methanomethylophilaceae > Methanomethylophilus. The sequence goes on from CACWTF010000041.1 coordinate 8,517, forward strand.
GGGGTTTTCTGTTCCAAAAAATGTCAAAAAAATGTTTACGAGCCCGTTCTGGGACTGTGAAAGCTTCCTATAAAGATAACAAGTGCAATTTTATAGGCCGAGGGCTTGACCATCCCCGTTAGAGGAGGTCAAGGAGTGCACACACGTTTCTGCTCAGCATGCGGTTCGATGATATTCCCGAATATGGAACGCTGTCCGGAATGCGGGATGCCGTTGGACGGTTCGGTCTCCTCGTGGAAGCCCATCGAGAAATCCAACGGTCCGTCCGTCGTGACCGAGGTCAATTCCGAGGCCCCGTATCTCCCGTACAAACCGAGGGAGACGCAGATTCAGATTATCACTGATATCCGCAACGCCCTTGACAAGGGAAGGCACATCGTCATCGAATCCGGTACCGGTACGGGTAAGACCATCACCTCTCTCGCCGGTTCGCTGGAACACGCCAAGGCCCGCGGGAAGAAGATCATCTACATCACCCGTACCATCTCGCAGTCCGATCAGGTCATGAAGGAACTGAGAGCGATCTCCACTCTCAAACCCGTATCAGGGATCACTCTCACTGGAAGGAACAAATCCTGCCCCCTGCTCCAGGCGAGACCGGATTTCGATCAGCTTTCCCCCACCGCACTCTCCACCCTATGCAGCGACAGGAAACAGAAGAACCAGCAGGGACATTCCGGAGGTTGTCCTTACTTCGAGAAGGTCCCCCACATGGTGGACATCGTGGAGAGCTACTGCAAGAAATCATTCCCCAAATCAGACGAGATAGACGCATACTGCAAGGGAATGAACGTCTGCCCCTACGAGATCAAGAAGGTCATGATGAAGGACTTCGACATCATCGTCGCCCCGTACATCCACATCATCGATCCCGACATCAGGGACAACTTCCTCACAGCCCTCAACGTGGAACCCAAGGACTTCGTCCTCATCGTCGATGAGGCCCACAACCTCATGGATGCCGTCAGGGAACAGGAGAGCTTCTCCATCACGTCGAGGCTCATGGGTTCCGCCAACGACGAGTGCTCCGCATTCAACCATCCCGAGGTTTACGACGGCATCACCCTCGATACCTTCGTCAAGACCGTCAGGAACTGCGTCCGCGAGCTCGGCACCAAGTACATAGGGTTCAACATGAAGGAGGCCCTCCTCGAACCCAAGGCGCTGGAGAAATCGATATGTTCCGCCCTCGGTATCGCGGAGACCAGTCTCGGAGCCATCACCGAGAGGCTGCTGGAACTGGGAGAGAAGAGGGAGGAGGCCATAGCCGATACCGATGCCCCCTCGTCCCCTCTGCTGGAGTTCGCCACCCTGCTGAAGGCTTGGGTCAACTCCCCCAACGACAGATACGTGAAATCCATCAAGGTCAGCGAGGACGGAGAGTTCCTCTCGGCGAGCTGCATCGATCCCGTGGACATCTGCAAGTTCTTGAATTCCCTTTCCGGGGCGGTTCACATGTCCGGTACCCTCCAGCCCCTCGATACCTATGCCAAGGTCCTCGGGCTGCCGATGACCTCCATCCCCCGTACATATCCTTCTCCGTTCCCCAAGGAGAACAAATCCGTCATCTATTCCAAGGACGTCACCACGAACTTCCAGGAACTGCAGAAGAATCCCGCCATGAAGGCGAACCTCCAGCGTATGGTGGCCCAGCTCTGCAATTCGGTGGACAAGAACATCCTTGTGTTCATGCCCTCGTACAGGGTGATGAAGGAGATGAGGCCCTACCTGGAGGAGAACATCTACAAGAACCTCTACTGGGAGGAGGCGGGCAGGCAGAAGAAGACCATGGCCTCGCTCGACGAGTTCAGACGCGGACGTTCCGGCGTCTTCGTATGCGTGATGGGAGGATCCGTGGCCGAAGGTATGGACTTCCCCGGGGACGAACTCTGTTTCGCGGTAATTGTGGGAATGCCCTATCCCCCGCCCTCGCTGGAGATCAAGGCCATGAAGGACATGTTCGATGCCAAGTACGGTCCCGGCATGGGATGGAGGCTCACCAGCGAGATCCCCGCTGTCAGGAAGATCAGGCAGGCCATCGGACGTCTCATCAGGACGGAGACCGACAGGGGTATGGCGGTCATCCTCGACAATCGTGCGGCACGCAACGCGAGGCAGCTGGAGGCGGTACCTTCCGAGGATCCCGTCGCCGATGCCGTGAGATTCTTCGCCAAGCACTGAGCGTAAATACCAGGCGGTATTCGTGCGTCACATGGACTTTTGGAACTACGCCACCGATGTGAGGCTGTACGTCCTCGCGGGTATCATCGTCGCTTTCCTCGTCGGTTCCCTCGGCGAGATCGTGGCATCCCTCTCCATCATCGTTCTCATGATGCAGATGGCCGCGTCCATCCACGGTCTGCACCTCGAGAAGGGCGATTACGGTGCCAATCTCCGTCCCGCCCTTGTATCCCTCATCTGCTGCTTCGGCATATCCACCCTCACCGCACTGGCGTTGGGTCTGCTGTTCAAAGGTGCATATCCCGGAATGTGGTACGGATGGGTCATGCTCGCCGCCGTCCCCTCGGGGGTATCGGTGGTCACCCTCGCCCTGATGATGAAGGGCAACATGGCGATGGCACTCATCTCCATGGTTGTAATCTACGGTCTGGCACTTTTCATCACCCCGGCCATGACCATCGTCCTCATCGGCGATGCGGTCAGTCCCCTCGAGATCCTGAAGTACGTCATACTCTTCATCGCCATACCCGTCGGGGCCAATTTCATCCTCAGCCGTTTCACCGTCCAGAGGAAGTACAAGATCACCTTCATCAACGTCATGATGTTCCTACTCCTGGTGTTCGCCCTGGGGAGGAACAGGGATTTCATCATCCAGGACGGCATGGTCGTCGTTTACATCGCCCTGGTCTGCGTGCTGAGGACCTTCCTGGTGGGGGCGGTAATCCTCCGTTACGGCAGGAAGAACGGATACGACCGTTCCAACGTCGTCGTGTACACCGGATACGCGGTATGGAAGAATTCGGGTCTGGCCACCTCGATGTGCATGCTCCTGCTGCCAGGATTCCCCGAGGCCGCCCTGCCCTGTGCGATATCCCTCGTCATCGAATCCGTGTGGTTCGCCGTGACCAACAAGGAGGTCGCCAGCCACTGGCCGGCGGACATCTATCATTGACATTAAATCCCTAGAATCGTTAACCCGCGTCATCATGAGGATTCCCGACCATATCGAAGTACGCGGTGCCCGTATCCACAACCTTAAGAACATCGATGTAGACGTTCCGCTGAACAAGGTCGTGGGGATAGCCGGAGTATCCGGATCGGGAAAGTCCTCTCTCGCCCTCGGAACGCTGTATGCCGAAGGTTCGAGAAGATACCTAGAAGCCCTCTCCACCTACACCAGAAGACGCATGACCCAGGCTGCCCGTTCCGAGGTAGATGACGTGCGTTATGTGCCCGCTGCTTTGGCACTGCATCAGAGGCCCGGAGTACCGGGTATCAGGAGCACCTTCGGTACCTCGACCGAGCTCCTGAACAGCCTCCGTCTGATGTTCTCGAGGCTCTCTAACCACCGCTGTCCCAACGGCCACTATCTCGAGCCCAGTCTCGATTTCGCCGCCATGATCGAAATACATTGTCCTGTATGCGGAGCGGAGGTGAAACCCCCGAGTGCGGAGGAATTGGCATTCAACAGCAGCGGTGCCTGCAGGGAATGCGACGGTACCGGTGTGATCCGTGAGGTCGACGAGACCACCCTCGTACCCGACGAGAGCAAGACCATAGATGAGGGGGCAGTCATGCCCTGGCAGACCCTTATGTGGTCGCTGATGAAGGATATCGCCAGGGAGATGGGTGTCCGTACCGATGTCCCCTTCAGGGAACTGACCGAGAAGGAGAGGGAGATCGTCTTCCACGGTCCCGCCGAGAAGAGGCACATCCTCTATTACAACGAGAAATCCGGCAATGCCGGAGAGATGGATTTCACCTATTACAGTGCGATCAACACCGTGCTCAACGCCCTGTCCAAGGTGAAGGACGAGAAGGGTATGAAGAGGGTTGAGAGGTTCCTCAAGAGCAGTCCCTGCCCCCACTGCAACGGTACCAGGCTGTGCGAACGTGCACGTGAACCCCTGCTCAGGGGGTTATCCCTGGATAAGGCCTGTCAGATGACCCTCACCGAACTCGTGGATTGGGTGAAGGGCGTACCGGAATCCCTCCCGCCCAAGATGCGTCCGATGGCGGAGAGCATCTGCGAATCGTTCCATGATACCGCAAGACGCCTTATGGATCTGGGTCTGGGATATCTCACCCTCGACCGTGCCAGTTCCACCCTTTCCACCGGCGAGAGGCAGCGTACGCAGCTCGCAAGATCGGTCCGCAACCGGACCACCGGAGTGCTCTACGTACTAGACGAGCCCTCCATCGGTCTCCACCCTTCCAACATCGAAGGACTCATCGGAGTGATGGACGACCTGGTGGCCGACGGGAATTCAGTGGTCCTGGTCGATCATGATACCCAGGTACTCCGCCGTTCGGATTGGATGATCGAACTCGGACCGAAGGCCGGGGCGGAAGGCGGAAACGTGATCGCCGAGGGAACGGTCGAGGAATTGGAGAAGGATCCATCATCGATCATCGGAAGGTTCCTGAAGGATTCGGCGGAGAGCCTGCGTCCGAGGATCCCCAAGGAAAGGATGTTCGATCTCGGCACCATAAGCATGAGCACCGACCGGATCCACACGGTGAAGCCGTTGGAGGTCAGGATACCCAAGGGAAGGCTCACCGTCGTCACAGGGATGTCGGGCAGCGGGAAGACCACCATGGTCCTCGACAGTTTGATCCCCGCGGTGGAAGCATCCGTTTCGGGCGGCCGTATGCCGTCCCATGTGAAGGACATCTCCGCAGAGGGTATCCGCCGTATCAAACTCATAGATGCCACTCCTATAGGCATCAACATCCGTTCCACAGTTGCCACCTACGCCAACATCCACGACGAACTCCGTAAGATATTCGCCAAGACCCCGAAAGCCAAGGAAGGCGGTTACAAAGCGGGCGATTTCTCATACAATACCGGAGATCTCCGCTGTCCGACCTGCGACGGTACCGGGGTGATAAGTCTCGACGTACAGTTCCTCCCCGATGTGGACATCCCCTGTCCCGACTGCGGCGGATCACGTTACCGCAGGGAGACCTGGGCCATGGTCAGGACCAGGAAGGACGGGGCAACGCAGTCCATCCCCCAGCTCATGGAACTCTCGATCGATGAGGCGCTGGCACTGTGCGATGACCTCCCGATTGTGAAGAGCCGCCTCAAGGTCCTTCAGGAGGTCGGATTGGGATATCTCACTCTGGGCGAGGCCACGCCCGGACTGTCCGGAGGGGAGGCACAGCGTCTGAAACTGGCGAGCGAGATGGGCCACGGTCAGGACGATGCCATCTTCGTGTTCGACGAGCCCACCATCGGCCTGCATCCGCTGGACGTCCGCGTCCTGATGAACATCTTCCAGCACCTGATAGACAACGGTGCAACCGTGATCATCATCGAGCACGATCTGGATATCATCCGTAATGCCGATTACATCATCGACATGGGTCCCCGCGGCGGGGAAGAGGGCGGAAGGGTAGTGGTGTCCGGGACTCCCGAGGATGTCAGGGCCTGTGCGGATAGCATGACCGGCAGGTACATCTGACGGTTTTCGATAATTTTATTATCATTCTCCGCTATCGGATGTCAACGCGGAAGTGGCACAGCCTGGACCAATGCGCCGGACTTGAAATCCGGTGGTGATTCACCTCGGGAGTTCGAATCTCTCTTTCCGCGCCATCTTCTTCTCAAAACATTATGAACGCGTAAAGGGTCACGGCATCCTTCTCGAACGAGAATTTTATGCCTTGTTCCC
>CACWTF010000042.1 GCA_902763685.1 methanogenic archaeon
GCCTGCCTGAACGTCGAACGAATCGTCCGTACCGCAGGTGTAGCAGGTGACCGATCTGGCGTACTTCTTAGCTAACGCGGCGACCAGTCCCGAATCCATTCCGCCCGAGAAAGCGATTCCCACTTCCTTGCCCTGACAGGCCTTGCGGACGGCTTCTTCAATCGCGTTACCGAGAGCTTCGTATCTTGACACCGAATCACCTGTTATCTTAGTGCCTCGATGGAGGTCTGCACACTTCCCAGTAACCTCTGGTGCTCCCTATTCTGGCTACTTTACCATCTTCCTTCAGGACCTTGAGATGATTTGTTATTGTAGGTACGGAAACTTCCAGTTTCCTTGCCATTTCGGGGATTGTCATTTTGGGATTTCTCTTGATCATTCCGATTATTCCTTCATCCAAATCCTCTCCGCGACGTGGATATCTGTTGGGCAAAGTGAATGAAACAATATCGTACTCAACATCCTCGGTTATCATGGGATCCCGCCCATATCTGTCTTCCCATACCCCGCAAATCAGGTTAATGCCTACCCCTGCCCTTTCCACCAATCCAACCATGGAAAACATCTTCGCAATGGTGCGGTTACGGGGATCGCTCACTCCGCCCTCTTTTGCAATCTGAAGAGGAATGCGGAAGGATCCTGAATTCGAGATGGTGATTGCATCTTTGGTTTTCACCACTTTCACGGTCAGATTTCCAAGGTAATCGGCATGGATTAGAGCATTGAGCAGACATTCCCTAACGGCCTTCCTGTCATCGGTATCCTCTACCCGCACCATGTCGCTGCCAATTATCAGCGGTTTGTCATAATCTATTGTGAGTCTCCCTATAACGTTGTTATAAAAGTTGAATATGTTCCCGTTCCAAGTTCCATCCCCAGTCACAAGGCGATACGTCCAGATCTTACCTCCGTTGCGATATTCCTGATAATCCAATTTGTAATTGGGTACCGCAGAGTATATCCGATACTCTTTACCGAACATCAGCAGACCTGCCAGGGTCAGTCTCATCTGGTTTCCTTTCTTTGCCATCCCCCCAATCTTGAACAGCAGATCTTCATCTGTCGTTTTTTTCCAGGGATGATCAGGAGATACTGAGACCATGCTGTTCCTGAACTCTCTCAATGTGTCGATATCTATGTCTTCAAATGTCGTATCTTCGAGTATTGTGGTGTCATAGGACACTTCGCTTTGATCTCTGAACATCAAAGCGATCTCCGGCATCCTGCACCTAAAATCGCCTTCCCCGTTACGTTTGAATGTGCCTGTTTCTACCCTCCTATGGTATATGGGGCGGAGATACCTGTCAGCCGGGGGGATGTCGATTACGATTAGTGTTTTGTCCCCGACATCACATCTCCATATGTCATCATTCACCAATATGTTATGATTGACGATTTCCCGATTATTCAGACAGTTCCATAAGTCCTGGATGCGGTTATCGGGTTTGGTCACTCCCTCCAGTTCTTTTGTCTGATCGTTGATCCCAAGAATAATCCGTCCCCCATGGGTATTGGCAAAGGCGGAATACGTGTCCCAGACACTGTCCGGAATCCCTTTCAGGGCTGATTTGAATTCAAGATTCGGACCCTCATCACCAACGTACTTGTTGTCCTTTATAGGGAGCGATTCCATGATTATATGATGCAATTCATATATTTATATTAATCATTTAATATACTTTTTCCATTGATTATTATAGTTATATTAATCAAACTAGTTTGAAAGTTATGTCCTCTCGATCATAGCACACAGATGATCATTCGTAACTTGAGTCTGACATTTAGCAGACCAAGATATTAAAGAAATAAAACTTTCATTTTTGTAAAGTTTTATCGCCTTAGAATTTAAACCCGTCCCCAAGAAGAAAATCATTGACAAGGTGCAGCATTATGATTCCGGATCTGTCGATTTGTATAGGATCCATCGATATGATGTACTTCGGATAGTTGTCCCTGATCTTAAAGAATAGAGTCTCCTCCCTTTCCTCGGTCTTCTGAGAATCCATGAGATACGTTACCTGTACGTACGCCGTATGTCTTCCGTCGGATACGACGAAATCTGCTTCGCAATCCCTTAGTTTCCCGACCTGCACATCATATCCCCTGGAATTTAGTTCGTTGAATACGATGTTCTCCAAAAGATGTCCCATCTGGATGTCGTGTCTGCGGTTCGGATAGGATGTGTAAAGGGAAATGTCTGCAACATAAGTCTTGTAATGGGTTTTCAAGGCCTTCTTCCCGGAGATATCGAACCGCATACACTTATCGACCAGTTTGCTTGCGAAAATGACTTCGAGATACCGATTCACCGTATTGGGATTGGTCCTGATATTCTCGGAACGGAGATATTTCGAGATCGATGTCGAAGAGATTTCGGCACCCGGTGTGGAAAGCAGATAATCCAAAAGCTTGCTCAGTAAGGTTTTGTTTCTGATCTTCTTGCTTTTTAATACATCCTTGTTGATGGTCTCTTCGATGACCGACCGTATGTAGAGAGTCCTGTTCTCCTGATCGGTATATGTTATACCCTTGGGATAACCCCCCGTGAATAGATACTCCTGAAATAGGTCGGTAGGGGAGGAAGATATACCATTCAGCGTATAGAATTCCTCTATCTCACTCAATGAGAATGTGAATATTCTGAATTCTATATAGCGACCGGTCAGTTTTGTTACCAATTCCCCGCTTAAGAGATAGGAATTCGAACCTGTGATGAAAACCGATACACCATCATTGCGGTATGCATTGATCAGGGGCTCAAATCCCTTCACGTTCTGAATCTCATCTATAAACAGGAATCTGTCTCCTTTGCAATTCCTGAATCCGTCGTCTATCAGTTTTTCCAAAGAATCGGGAGTGCGGATCCTCAGGTTTTGTTTACTGTCCAGATCTATATACACGATCGATTTCTCAACTTTTGTATCAGTGCCGAGATCGTCCATTATCTGTTTCATAATTGTAGACTTACCGCATCTGCGGACTCCTGTCAGGACCTTGATTATGTCCGTGTCGTTGTAAAATGGACGGATTTTAGAAAGGTATTTTTCCCTCCTAAGTTCTTTCATAGATTTGAGTATATAAAGTAAGGATATAAAACTTTCATAATAGGAGAGTTTTATTTTGTTAATTCTAAAAGTGAATCGTAAGGAGATGCACATCCTCCGAATACTCGTCGCGACCTTGGCCTGTGAGAATGATCTGTTCCCCCTCGTTTTCCAACAGTCTCGGAGGCTCCGGTGCATACGTTTTCCCGAGGCGAGATGCCCGCCTTGGCACCTTCCGCGGCCCAGGGGGCAAAATCCCCTGCCGCAGGTATATCAATCCCTCCGGCAGGAACTTGGCTTCAGGGGCCACCGCAGGCACAGGGGCCGGCATATCTCCTCCGGGGATTTTCCCAGGATTCACGGGAATCCTTTATAAACCGAGGTCTCCTTAGATACCAAAGGAGACCTATTCCGGATGAAGCACAACCCGCTGAGCGAACATCATATCACGCCCAAGCTCAAGCAGTGGCTCCAGCTCAATCCCCGTTGGGATGCGGAGACCAGGCAGGACAAGCTCGACCGTTTCATATTCAAGGTCTTCCCCGCAGCCGTCGCGGTGTGCGCGGTCGCGACCATTATAACATTCCTGATCGACTGGGGCGACCATACGCCCTTCGAGCACTTCCTTTACTCGGCATGCCTGTCCTACGCCGCCCTCTTCCTGCTGCTTGGACTGCCTGCCCTCGCACTCTCGGAACACCATATCATCAAGAGGCGGTTCACGGCCGCCGCCTATGTGATCGCCGCGGCGGTGCTCGGTCTCATCCTGTGGTTCTTCTTCAGAGACGAAACCGATCCGGAAGGATTCATATCCAATCTCTTCTGGTTCCTGGACACCATGGGCCTCGGCCTCGATATGTACTCGGTGGTCCTGGGCGCCGTGATCCTAATGATCATCTTCGTACTGGTGTCCTACGGGGTGCTGACTGTCCTGGTGGCATATTTCCGCAAGAACTACCACCGCATCCTTCTGTCCCTGGAGAAGAACGACGATTCCAGACTCTGCCGTACCTCCAGGAAGTACTTCATGATCCCCGGTTACATCGACATCTCCGAGGTCACCCTCGAACCGGAGGTGGAGGACAAAGTGTTCCAGAAGAACGTGTTCGTGAGGATCCTCTCCTACGAGATAATCGTGGGATTGGTGATCGCCTCGTACCTGTTCCTGAACCCCGTGTTCCTGGAGACCATCGACTATGTGGAGATGATGATCCTGGTCATGCTGATCTCCCTGTTCCTGTCCACGTTTGTGGTGCCGGTGAGCATCGTCCGTTCGCTGGGAGCTGCCGCCCACTCCTCCGGCAACCGTCCGTACTATCTGTGGGAAGGCATGAAGAACAAGCTCTTCCACCCCGCGTTCTACTTCGGACTGTTCCTGACCCTGATGTGGATCTCCGTCTTCCTGGAGATGGACTGGTCGAGGATCGCCGCCCACTATATCGGCTACTTCGTCTTCATGGCCCTGTTGGGTACGATGGTCTCGTTCACCTACGTCAACGTCTATTACGTCCCGTTCAAGAACGGTATCATCAGGAACTTCTACCAGAGGAAGCAGAACGGCAGGAAGTGAACCCGCCGGGCGGCTTCCGTGTTTTTGACAAACCCCCGATACTGTAAAAAATCTACATATGTCGATATTCAAAGGATTCTTTGAATGTCAATGTGGACAGTTATGTAATCCAATTCCCTCAATATGCAAAATATCTACATATATGCGCGGAGAGGATGGGACCTTGTGCCTTACGATCCGGACGATCCGGGCGGTTTCTCCCTGAGGAGCAGGAACCCGGAGACCAAGACCCTTCAGCTGGAATACTGGAACCGCAGGAGCAGGGGATATAATCTAACAACGCTGATCGAACTGCACGATACCTCGGTATGCACGCAGCTGATCTCCGGTCTGCTCCCCAAAGGACGCAGATCCAAGGTATGCGACATGGGTACCGCCTGCGGATACGCGGCCATAACCGCTGCCAAGATGGGGCATGAGGTGACCGCGGTCGATTATTCCGAAAGTATGATAGACCATGCCAAGTACACTGCCCGCCAGGAAAGGCTCGACATAAAATTCATAGTGGCCGACGCGGAGGAATTATCTTTCCCAGACGAATCCTTCGATCTTATCATAGCCAAGAGCATAATCTGGTGCCTGGAACAGCCGGTCAGGGCCATCGCGAACTGGATGAGGTTCCTGAAACCGGGAGGACACATACTCATCATCGACGGCAACTACTACCTGGGGCATTTCGAGAAAGATTACGCAGCGAAACTGCACCTGAATTCCATCACCGACAGCGAGAACAAGGGTCTCCACGGCAAGACCAACATGGACAACGTGGATTTCGAGGAACTGCACCGCCTGGCAAAGGATCTCCCCGCCTGTGCCATGAGGCGTCCCGGATGGGATGTCTCCGTCCTCCTGGGACTCGGTCTTGAGGATGTGAGGGTGCAGTCTACTGACAGGGATCCATATCAGACCGTCAGCACCGCCGGGTACATCAATCTCCCGGGTTCGTTCACCGTCACCGCCAGGAAGCCCATCGCTTATGAAAAATCGGTGAACCTCAGCTTCGCCTCCGTGAAATCGGATCTGGTGAAGATGGGCGATGCGATAGACCATTCCGTCGGTCTGATGAAGGCCATCGGGGACAGGAACCGTCTGATGACGATCGTGGCCCTCGCTAACTGCGAGATGAACGTCAAGATGATAGCCGAACTCCTAGGGATCTCCCCCGCTCTCGCCTCCCACAACCTGAAAGTGCTTACGGATTCCGGACTGGTCTCCTCCCGCAGGAACGGGAAGGAGATCGTCTACAGCCTCTCCGACCGCGACCGGATAATTGGATTCTTTAACCGTTTGGTGTGACCTGCGGAAAATGTTGATATCGTCAACATAAGTTGGATGAATACGTCAATTCGCGGTTTTTCATTCAAATATTTGTTTGAACGAAATCGGCCAATACGATTAATCTTAAATATGAAATTACATAAAAGTACGACATGGATTAATCGTCCATTGATAACATGAATTCAAAGATAATTGCAATAATCGCGGTAGTCATAATCGCTGCCGCAGGAGTCGGCGGGGCCGTCGTCCTCATGGGCGGCGACAGCGGCAGTACTTCCTCCACTGCCTCCCACGATTTCACCTCGTATCACGGAGCCGCATCCTACGCGGGCAAGACCGTGACCGTCTTCGGCAACGCGGACGGCGACCAGGACTTCGACGCCGACGATGTCACCATCGTCACCAAGCTCGCTGAGCTTCAGGACACCCTCGACGAGAAGGATTCTGCCCTGAAGACCGCCAAGAAGGGAACCGACCAGGCTGCCATCGATTCGGCACAGACCGCATATGATGATGCCAAGAAAGCCCTCTCCGACTACGAGAAGGAAAAGAACGTCAAATACTACGACACCGCCAAGCAGTACAAGGGCACCACCAAGAGCCTCAGTCTCGCCGATGCCAACTGCGACGGAAAATACAACGCCCTCGATGTTGCTCTCGTCAGCCAGATCGTTGACATCCAGAACAAGATCAACACCCAGTACCCCGACGGAATCACCGAATCCGTCACCCTCGACAAACTCAAGACCGACTGCGGCGTCGAACCCATCACCGTGTTCTACTACGATGTGGATTCCGTCATGACCCAGATCAAATACCCCCTCACCGGCGACATGGCCATCGGATACAAGTCCAACTACGAGGCGGTCATGATCTGCAAGGCACAAGCCAGGTGCACCTACGCCTGCAACCAGGTCTCCGATTCTTCCTCCTCCTACTACAGCTGGTACCACGAGGACTTCAAGAACGCAAAGGGAATCGGAAGCAGGTTCACCCCCGACTACGAGGTCTTCCTCAAATCCGGAAACACCGTTCCCCAGTTCTTCCTCACCGGAACCCGCGCATGGTTCGACGATAACATGGAGACCACCCTCGCACCCCAGAACGTCACCGTCCTGAGGCTCCCCTTCTGGGAGGACAACGTATGTCTCTCCTCCGTCGCCACCCTGGGATTCCTGATCGGATGCCAGGTAAACAGCAACGAATACGTCGACATCGCAGCCGGCGTACTCGAGAAGATCGAGGCTTTCGTCAAGGACATCGACTACAAGGACAGACCCTTCGTCTTCCAGTCCTACAACGCAAGCAGCATCTCAACCATGCACAACGGTATCCACGAGATGGTCTACGCCGCAGGCGGATGCACCCCCTGGGATTACGGTTACTCCAACGGCAGCATCGATGCCGAGGCAGTCATGAACATGAACGCTGACTGGATCGGACTCGACCAGTACTTCGGATTCCTGGAGACCTACGACACCAACGCCGAGAAGACCTTCGAAAAGATCGTCACCCAGCTCAAGGACACCAACCTGAAGTACATCCAGGCCATCAACCACACCCAGGCCTACAAGGACGGTAAGGTCGTGTTCTTCAACCAGGGTACCTACATGGGTCCCGCATCCTACGTGACCATCGCATACCTCTTCAACAAGATCTATGCAGACCACACAGGATTCGTCGCCTTCGACGTAGACGCACTGTTCAGCGAGTATCTGGCCAAGTACCACCCCAGTCTGACCATCGACCAGTTCGTCTACGACGGAGTGAACATGCAGTACTACGACCTGGCTGACTACAAGAAGGTAGCCGCCTGAAACCATTGGGGCTCCGGCCCCAAACCCTTTCTCAAGTGATTACATGGAACTGATCGACGAGATCGCCGAGTACTGGGATATGCGCAGCCCGGACTTCTCTGATGCCATTAGGGACGAGAAGGACAACGGCTCCGCGGCCAGGGCGGACGAGATCATCAGCGTGTTGGGGATCGGCAGAGGGAGCCGCGTGCTGGACATCGGCTGCGGACCCGGATACTTCGAACTCATGCTCTGCGGAAGGACCGGGGCCCGTATCACGGGCATCGATTACTCCCAGGGAATGATCGACCGTGCCTCGGAGAATGCCGAGAGATACGGTATCGACGCCGAGTTCCGCCGCATGGACGCCCAGGCACTGGATTTCGGGGACGGATGCTTCGATGCGGTGATCTCCCGCAACGTGTTCTGGTCCCTGACCGAACCCGAGAAGGCGTATTCCGAGATCTTCCGCGTACTGAAGGACGGGGGGAAGGGATACGTCGAGGACGGGAACTTCTATCTCAGCCTATACGACAGCGACTACCGCCTCCCCGAAGGACTCGGACGGAGACGCAGAGCAGAAGGTGTCGGATCCCACGACCGCTTCAACAAGAGCAACGTGGATTTCGGCATCATCGAGAACCTGGCGAGGGATCTTCCTCTGAGCAGGTGCCGCCGCCCCTGCTGGGACATGGAGGTCCTCTCCCGCATGCCCTGCTCCGAGGTCTCCATGAGGCTCCGCAGGCTCCCGTTCGGGAAGAGGCCCGTCGGCGGTTTCCGCATCAGTTTCACCAAGGAGGCTGCGAACGATGACTGAATTCGATTCGGAACAGATGACCCGCAGTTACGAGCACTACATCTGGCGTAAACTTCTGTTCATCCTCCTCTGCGTCGTGGCGATGCTGCTCGTGATCGGATACGCGGTCACCATCGGCTCCTCCAACCTGTCCGCCATCGACGTGTACAGGAACATCTACTACCACTTCTTCGACACCGGCAAGGTGAACGACGACATCGACTGGGTGATCTTCACCCTCCGTCTCCCCCGTATCATGACCGGGATGGTGGCGGGAATGTCCCTCGGCGTGGCCGGTGCGGCCATGCAGAGCATGATGAAGAACCCCCTTGCCGATCCATATACGACAGGAATCTCCTCCGGAGCATCCTTCGGTGCCACGCTGGCCATCGGACTCGGATTCATGCTGCCGGGACTGGGAGGATCGTCCGGAATCATCCTGATGGCGTTCATCTTCTCCCTCATCCCCGCGACCGTGATCATCCTGGTCTCCTCTCTGAGACAGACCTCGGCGGCGACCATGATCCTCGCGGGTATCGCCGTGATGTACCTGTTCAACGCCATGACCACCATCATCAAGCTGAGGCTCTCCGACGCGAGTCTGTCGGCGGTGTTCCAGTGGTCCGTAGGAGATCTGTCGACGTCCACATGGGAATCCTTCCAGGTTATCGCGATCTTCGCCCTGGTCGGCGGAGGGCTGCTCTTCGCCATGTCGAAGAAACTCAACATCCTGATCACCGGCGACAAGAACGCCACCGCTCTGGGTCTGAATGCCCACCATCTCAGGATCCTGCTGCTGATCATCATCTCGCTGATGGCAGCATCCGTGGTATGTTTCACCGGAATCATCGGATTCATCGGACTGGTGGCACCCCACATCGTGAGGATATTCCTGGGTTCCGACAACAGGTACCTCATCCCCGCATCGGCCGCCTTCGGTGCCGTGCTGCTGATGATATCGGACCTGATAGCCAGAACGATAATCGCTCCGACCTTCCTGCCTGTCGGGGTCATCACCGCATTCATCGGATGTCCGATGTTCCTGTGGCTGCTCATCAAGGCAAGGAAAAACATGTGGTGATACGGTGAAGATAGAACTGAAAGAGCTGTACTTCGGATACAATCCCTCCAACCCTGTGCTGAAGGACATCAGCCACATATTCGAGAAACCGGAGTTCGTCTGCATCATGGGTCCGAACGGGGTCGGGAAATCCACCCTCATCCACTGCATCAACCGCATCCTGAAACCCACCGGGGGGTGCGTGCTGATCAACGATGTGGACACCAAGGACATGAAGCTCAAGGAGGTAAGCAGGGACATCGGTTACGTCCCCGCATCCTCCGAGGACTCCTTCCCCCTGACGGTCGTCGACACAGTCATGGTGGGCCTGCAGAACGACTTCAAGTTCGGTACCCGCAGGGAGGACCTGGAGAAGGTCTACGAGACCCTGAAGCTCATGAACATTGAGCATCTGGCTATGCGGGACTTCAACGAACTTTCGGCTGGTCAGCACCAGAAGGTCATGCTCGCCAGGGGACTGGTCAGGTCACCCCCCGTGGTCCTGCTCGACGAGCCCACCTCTAACCTCGACATCAGGCATCAGATCCAGGTCACCAAGACCCTCTCCGAGATGCCCAAGAAGAAGAACACGATCGTCATCATGATCAGCCACGACATCAACATCACCGCCAAGTATGCGGACAAGATCCTGATGATCTCCAACGGAGGCATCTACTCCTACGGGACCCCCAGCGAGGTTCTGACCAAGGAGGCTCTCCGCGACGTGTACGGCGTCGACGCAGACATCATCGAAGTCAACGGAAGACCGCACGTAATCCTCAACGAAGCCCTCGAAGAGGACTGAAACAACCGCCGGGCTCTCCCGGCGGCCACTTCTCCATTTGTATTACCACTGGGTCTCGGGGAAATAATCCGAGAGCCGCTTGTATAGCTCGTAGAATATCGGGAACAGTCCGCGTCCCTTCTCCGCAGATATTCCTTTTCAGGCAGTACCTAGGGCCTCACGGCCCTTCCTGCCGAACAGCATCCTGAGATACATCGCCGCGGCGATCGCCGTGAGAATCGAACCGGCGAACATGCCGACCGTGTGACCCAATCCGAGTCCCTGTCCGGAAGAGATGATGAACGAAGTGACCACCAGCGTCATGAACACCGCGGGCAGGGCGGTCGCCAGGGACGAATACCTGTTAGTCGCAGTCCGATAAAGGAAGACGGTAGCAGCCCACAGCATTATGCAGGCCACGGACTGGTTGAACCAGCCGAAGTAGTTCCACAGGACGGTGAAATCCAGGAAGCACAGGAGGACGATGAACGCTGTTATCCCCAAAGTGATGAACAGGCTGGTCCTGAGGTCCTGGGTCCCGTATCCTTCGGCATCCTGCACCATCATCCTCGCACATCTAAGAGCGGTGTCCCCGGATGTCACGGGGCATATGATGACGCCGATGATCGCCAGGGCACCTCCGATACTGCCGGCGACATCGATGGACAGGTCGTAGATGACCGCCGAGGCGCCGTGGGCATCGAGCGAGGCTGTCAATCCCCCCGTACCGCCGTAATATGCCAGACCCGCGGAGGCCCAGATGAATGCGATGACCGCTTCCAGGACCATGGCCCCGTAGAATATCCTGCGGCCCTCGCACTCCTCCTTCGTGCACCTCGCCACTAACGGGGACTGGCTCGCGTGGAATCCGGATATCGCTCCGCAGGCCACGGTGATGCACATGTCGGGGAACAGTTCCAGGCCTGCGGGGTGGAGGTTCTCGATACTCATGGCGGGGAAGCTGTATCCGCCGATGATTAGACCGGCGATGACGTTGGCCGCCATGATGATCAGCAGGATGCCGAATACTGGGTATATCCTCCCGATCACCTTGTGGATCGGCAGGAGGGTGGACACCAGGAAATAGATGATGATCAGAGCCAGCCAGAACTCGAACGGCAATCCGCTCAGTTCCACCAGGAGCTCTCCGGCGCTCTTGGCGAAGGTCGCCGCGACCATGATCATGAGGAAGACGACCAGGAGCAGCATGGGGTATTTCGTCCAGCCGCCCAGGTAGGTGGTGATGAGCTTCGGTGCGGAGGCACCGTCGTTACGCATGGACATCATCCCGACCATGTAATCGTGCACCGCTCCTCCGAGGATGGTTCCGAAGATGATCCATAGGAAGACGATGGGCCCCCACTTGGCACCCATGAGGGCTCCGAAGATTGGTCCCGTACCCGCGATATTCAGAAACTGGATGAGCATGTTCTTCCTGGTGGACATAGGTACATAATCGATGCCGTCGCGCATGCGGATGGCGGGAGTGGGTTCCTTGAAGGGTTTGATCAGACTCTCCACGAACCTGCTGTAGACCATGTACCCGAAGAAAAGTGCCAGTATACCGAAGATCAATATCAGCATCAGTTATCGCCCATTAAATCAAAAGATTATTTAGCGGTTGGGGGAACGCACTCCCGCGGTACCGCGGACACATGGTATCCGCCAACACTTAATCCCTATAGCACATGTCCTCCCGCATGGAAGGGAGGATAATCATCCACGTGGACATGGACGCGTTCTATGCGTCCGTCGAAATCAGGGACGATCCCTCCCTTAAGGGCAAACCGGTAGTTATTGGGGCCATGCCCGACGAGAGGGGTGTGGTCTCCACCTGCAGTTACGAGGCAAGGGAATTCGGCATTCGTTCGGGGATGAACATCAAGGAGGCGTACCGCCTCTGCCCGGACGCGGTTTTCATGCATCCGAATTTCGACAAGTACAAACAGACCTCGGAGGAACTGCATTCCATCTGGGACCCTTACGCTTCCGCATCGGAACCGATAGCGTTCGACGAGACCTTCCTCGACATAACGGAGAGAGCGGGGGATTTCGACCGCGGGGCGGAGATCGCACACGAACTGAAACGCCGTACCCTGGAGGAGACGGGACTCACCTGCTCGGTGGGCCTGGCCTACTGCAAGGCGGCGGCCAAGACCGCCAGCGAGGAGAGGAAACCCGACG
>CACWTF010000043.1 GCA_902763685.1 methanogenic archaeon
TGCTGCTGCGGATGAGTGCATCCTTCTTCACTTCGCCGATGACAGCGATGTCGATGGCATGGTACTTGCAGTCGGGGTGGGTGTGACCGCCAACGATGGGGACGTTGAACCTCCTCACTCCCTCCTCCATTCCCCTGAGCAGTCTCCCGCAGATCTGGTCGTTGGACATGGACATCACATCGACCATGGCGGTTGCCCTGCCCCCCATGGCGGCGATATCGTTCACATTGACGAGAACGGCGAAATAACCTGCCATGTAGGGATCCGATTCCACCAGGGATTCCATGATACCGTCGGTCGCGAACAGGACGTACCTGTCGCCCATCTCGATGGCGGCGGCATCCTCCCCTTCGGCAGCGACGACCTTGGGGAACCTGTCTGTGGGTAACAGATCCACCACTTCGTGGATTTTAGCTTTCCTTGTCACTCCAGGGAAGGTCCTGATTGCTTCGATAACTGCCTGTAGGTCCATGTTCTCAACTCGCAGGGGGCGTTTCGCGTCCCAAGCCGATGACCTTGGTATCGTTTCGTGATACATAAATGCGGTGTGAACCGCCGCCGTATCAATCGGAACCCTGTGCTCTGATGCAGAGGTTGAGTTTCAGCCGGTGGCTGGCACGGGCGGCCGCCTCGGCGTTACCCGCTAAAGCCTCGTTCAGCTGTGAGAATAGCTCGGAGCCCGCATGTGCCAGGCAGGATACGATCCTCCCGTGCTCGGGCTCCAGGGATATGGCGAGTTCGGAGAACTTCTCTCCCTCGAGGTAACCGAACATCTTTGCGGATACCGCATCCTGCGAGAACCTTGCGGGGTCGTAGACGGCGTATTCCGCCACACCGTCGACGATGCTGTCTACGGAACCGTCGTCCCAGTTGGCGACATCCCTGCAGTAGAGGATCATCCCGTCCTCGAATAGGTAGAATCCCTCGTAATTCCCTTCGGATAGGTCCTGTCCGCCGATCTCCCCGCCGAACACGTTGATGCCGCGGTTCTTGATGTGTCTGACGAGGTTCTGGATCCTCAGCAGCGAGAACGTATCGGGGGCCGAACCGAGTATGGAATCGATCTCCTCATGGCGGTCGGGGTTCTCCGATTGGTTGGAGATCCTGAGGTATATTCCGGAACCCGTCTTCTTGGAGATCTCGGCATCCATATCGGCCAGGGTGGTCTCTTCGCCGTATGCGAACCGGCCCGCACAGACCGGGAGACCGGTCCTGAGGCTGTATACCGTGTAATCGACGTTGCCGTCGAGGGCATCCTGACATTTCAGCACGTTCCCGTCGCGGAGTGCGTAATAACCTTCCCAGTAGTCCTCCGACAGGACCTGTTGGAAGATGTTCCTTCTGGGATTCCTTCTGTGTGCCTTGCGGGATCTGCCGTTCAAGTTATTCGTGACACGGATACAGGCTTGTCAATTAATCCTTTTTCTCAGGGGCGATGCTATTAAGGTATCACATGCATACAGTAAGCATACGCAGGAGGGAATTCGGCAACGGACGGATGGAAGCTTAGCATTTGGAGCCTCGTCTTCTTCATGCTGTTGTTGGACTGCTTAGCGACCGCTCTCCTGTACGGGTACTCCCAGTGGGATATCGATGCCACCTCCGCCATGTCGGTCGGGGTATGTGTCGTAGGCATGTATTTCGCTACGGCCTTCCTGGTGATCCTGCTCCTGGATACGGGTGTGGAGTCCGGTACCAATTACTTCTCGTACATCGTTCTCGAGGTGTTCTTCCTCATCTTCCTTCAGTACCAGAAGAACTTCTTTGCTGGGAACGATAATTTCTGGGTGTTCCTTGACATCACCTACTACGTCATGGACTTCCTGATCGTGCTGTCCGTGTTCACCCTATGGAAGTACCTCGAGCATTCCGCATATTACAAGGTCAGGAACATCTCCAGGGTGGACGGGGCGATGGTCCTGCTCGTGGTCATCGAGCTCATCCTGCTCGCTGTCAACGTACCGACCAATCTGTTCTTCGAGGTCAACGACGCGGCGGAATACAGCTACACGGAATACAAATGGATACTCAACTCGGTGGATTTCATCATGATGGCTATCATCGCCCTTGTGGTCACATTCCGCGAACCCAACTTCCGTAAGAAGATCTCCCTCTACAGCGTCATGCTGCTGCCGATGGGGGGTCTCGCCGTGGAATGGTTCATCATCAGCGTATCGTTGCTGGGTATCTCCATCCTCTTCTCCCTGCTCATCATCTACGGCAATTTCTACGTAGGGCGCAGCGAGGACCTCGTCAAGAAGGACGGCGAGCTGATGCAGCAGCGTGCCAATATCCTCGTGTCGCAGATCCAGCCCCACTTCCTCTACAACGCGCTGACATCCATCATGAACATCAAGGACAACCCCCCGGAGACCCGCGATGCGATCTCGAGTTTCGGTAAGTATCTCCGCGGGAACCTGGATATCCTAAGGCAGAAGGGTCCCATCTCCATCATGTTCGAGATCAACCACATCGAGACCTACATGGAACTGGTCAACCTCAACTTCGGTGACGGACTGCAACTGGAGACGGAGCTTCAGGACCGTACCTTCCTGCTTCCCGCCCTGACCCTCCAGACCCTCATCGAATCGGTCATCGAACTGGGTTACGGACACAGCAGACCCCAGGGCACCATGAACCTGGTCACCTTCTGCGACCACGAGTATCACTACGCGGAGCTGAGCGATGACAACGGGGTCATCCGCAGATGTTACAACCTGGCGGAAGGCAGCGAGGATACCTTCGGACTGACCGCAGTCAACCAGCGTCTCAAACAGATGGTCAGCGGGGACATCTCCTTCAGGGGCAAGGGCGACGATATCGTGTTCCTTCTCAGGATACCCGTTATGTGAATACCCAACCCTTTTACCGTGGACTGCGATGACCTCTCATGGATTCCCGCATGCCCTCCGCCGACGAGATCAGGTGTACTATGGACGGTTTCACGGTCCAGGAAGTCTCCGGCCGTTTTCCGGATCTGTTCATCCTCGGCGGGAACACCCTGGACGACCTGAAGTCCTTTGCATCATCTATCGGGGAGTCCGTGGTATTCATGGAAAGGGAGTATGTGGACAGGGAGTCCCTCCTCATACAGCCGGAGACGCTTCTCGACCTCCCGCTGGAGATCCTCGGCGGCGTACAGCTGGATTCCCATAGGTTCAACCGCGACCTCTGTGCCATGGACCTTTCGTCTCCCGTCGAGACGATCCTGTTCGTGGTATACCGCGGACGCGAGTTCGGGGTCAGGTTCGTGGACGGGGACCTGGATGCGTTCCGCCGCGTACTCCCCGAAGAGAGGGTGGAGGGATTCGTCAGGGAGCGTCTTGCCCGTAACACGAAAACCACCGAGAAACCTAATCTCTCGGTCATGAAGGAGGATCCCCTGATAGAGAGTTTCTCGGACCTCCTGATAAAAGACCCAGAGTTCCGCAAACTGCGTTCCGACGACGATCGTTTCAATTACGTGATCAAGATCGCACGCAGGCCCGGGAACGCAGAGCTGAAGCCGGCGGTGATGCGCGAGGACGGCAGGAACTTCATCACCGAGAAGGTACGCAGGGTCGTCAGACTGTCCGTCAGGAAGATGGATGTCTCCAAGGCCGACGTGAGACAGATGGTCTTCGACAAGCAGTGATCACTTGTAGAACTGCTGGATCGACTTCTCTCCCCAGGGATACTGGGACATGTATTCGCCGTAGAAGCTGTTGAATGCGTCGGGCTTTCCGTTGAGGTAATCGTACGCATCGCAGTCGAAGTTCTCGGGTATCACGGAGTACTCGCTGCGGTCGAGGTTGACGATGTCCTGTGCGTTCACGGCCTCGAGGGATTTCTGGAGTTCCCTGACGATCTTGGTCAGGTAATCCTGGGATTTCCTGGTGAATGCGGCGTCCTGCAGGAGCACGTCGCAGAGTTCCCTCCTCGTCACGGCCGAACCCTTCCTGTCGACCAGGTACGCGAGGAGTTCCTTGGCGGGTTTCCTGGAGAAGTGGATGGTCTCCCCGTCCACGAAGAGCTCGAAGTTACCGAAGGTACGGATGTAAACCCTTTTCTTGGGGGCCGACACGGGATTCCTGAGATTCTCGATCTCCTTCTTGACATCCTTGGAGGAGATGGGCTTCATCAGATAACCGCTGGCATGCAGCGAGAACGCATCGGTGGCGTATTCCGAGAATCCGGTGGAGAAGATGACGTTCACCTTGGGGTTTACCTTCTTGAGCCTCTTCGCCAGTTCGAGACCGCTCATGCCGGGCATCCTGATATCAAGGAAGGCCAGGTCCGGTGCGTGCTGTTCGGCGAATTCCAATGCCTCCGTGGGGGAATTGAATCCTTTGATTACGTCGTCCGGAAGACAGCTCTGGATGGCCGAGATCAAAACTTCCAGGGCATCCTGTTCATCATCTACTGCTAAAATCTTCATATTATCAAATTCCGGGGTTCTTCGGGATCCTCACGGTGGCGATCGTTCCTTTTCCTATCTCGCTGTCTATCTCCAGTGTGCCGTTGAGCATCTCTTTGAGACGCTGTCTTATGTTTATGATGCCGACGTGGCTGCGGGTCTCGTCCGCGGGGGGTACCGAGGTGTCGAATCCCACCCCGTTATCCGAGACGATGATCACGTGATCGTTGGCATCGTCGAATGTGAGTATGTTGACCGTACCTCCCTCCTCCTTGATCGTGATACCGTGCTTGATGGCGTTCTCCACCAGCATCTGGAGGGTGAGGGCGGGTATGTCGAAGTCGCTACTGTGAATGTTGTATTCTATTCTTAATTTTTCCTTGAAACGCATCTTTTCCAATCCGACATAGGTCTGTACGTGTTCCATCTCCTTGACGAACGGGATCGGAGCGGTCTGAGTGATAGTGTTCAGGTTGCCTTTGAGATATCTTCCGAAGTCCTTGAGGGCCTCCTTGGTCTCAGGGGGGTTCCCTTCGATACGGCCGATCGATTTGAGGGAGGTGTACAGGAAGTAGGGCTGGATCTGCGAGAGCAGCATGGTGACGTTCTGTTCCTGCAGTTCCGCGGATTTGGAGGAGAGCTCGTGTCCCCTCTCCACGTAGAAGTTGCCGTACATCAGGAGGGTGGATATGACCAGCGCGACGCAGGTCAGTCCGATACCGTAGGAGAACAGCTGCAGGAAAGCCGCCAGCAGCGGGAGCAGGGCGTACGACACCACCGTGACCTTCTGTCTCACCGGTTCGCAGTATGTGAAGGCGACGTATGCGTTGATCATCATCATCCCGAGAGGTCCGATGTAAGTGACCCAGAACAGATCCCCGCGTGCATACAGTCCGGTCTCGCTGTCGACCGTGAACACCGCATCCGTGAACGGATTGGTGGCTATGAACACCATTCCGATCAGGAAGAAGAAGATGTAGGCACTGTTGGTGCGTTCGTAGTCCTGGTCGATGACGAGGATCTGCCTGAGATACAGCCAGTAGGTCAGGAGGGTGAACAGGATGAATCCGTATACGTAGTAGTTCACCATCTTGTTGAGGACGACGTGTTCAGGTTTGCCGTCGAGTTCCCAGGTCATGAACTCCCAGAACAGTAGCAGACCGTCCAGCATGATCACGGCTATGAAATATACCGTGGCCAGGTTCATACGGTGGTCGAAAAGTGCCGTGAGAAGCAGGATTATGCACACGCACATCCCCGCGATGTCGAACACCATGGTGATGATCGCATTGGACGGGAGGCCGTCGGAGGAGGCACGGACCATGAACCACGCCGACACGAGGGTCAGCAGGACCGTTACCGTAACGGAAAGGAACCCGACCGTGTTCCATGTACGGTGGCTCAGTCTCTTTTCCTGCCCCATGTTCTTACGAATCGCACTCTGTCTTTTATTATTTTGGCGTGCGTGCGCGTCCGATTAGGACAAAACGCTCATCTGTCAGTGCGTACGAGACTGGCCTTCTTGCCGAAGAGTGCGTACTTCACCTTGAGCGAGACGTCCCCTTCGATGACGATCGAGGAAACCCCGTTCATGGCGTTGAGGCCTTCGTTCCTCACGAGGATGGTGATGTCCTGTCTGCCGAGCGGGACCTGTGCGACGATGGTCTCCCCCGCATAACCCTCTCCGATGACCTCGTCGTTGATGCCGATCATGAAGTGGATCTTTCCGCGGAAACCTGCGGGAGGATTGCAGAAGACTGTGACTGTCGCGGTGTCCATGCGGGAGTATTCCCTTTTGGTTATATAACCGGCACTTGATTACCCGATGATGGCGGATATACCCGAAACCTTGGACGGCCCCCAGAGACTCGTGTTCGAGAGTGCCCTCAACGGCAATCCCGAGGCGATGTTCATGGTCGCGTCGTTCTATCACAACGGGGAGAACGTGCCCAGGTCAGAGGAGAAGGCATTCGAGTGGTGCCTGAAGGCCGCAGAAGCAGGGAACGTGAACGCCATGAACAATCTCGGCACCATGTACGGCAGCGGTTCGGGGGTGAAACAGTCCATGGAATCCGCTTTCAAATGGTTCTCCAAGGCCGCCGAAGCCGGTCTGCCCGATGCGCAATACAACCTTGCCCTGATATATGAGAACGGTCTCGGTACCGCGGCCGATCCCAACGAGGCGGGCAAATGGCTGTACCGTTCCTCCGAACAGGGTTACGAACCCGCTCTCCAGCACATCACCCGTATGTATCGCAAATGACCTTTTATGCATATTATGCGATATCTCCCCCGATAACAATGGCAGAGGAAGTAATCTACTACTCCGGAAGGTCCATCCGCAACCTGACCAGGCTCGCCGACCGTTACGAGGACGTCGACGCCATGTTCGAACTCGGATACCGCTACTACTTCGGATACGGCGTGAGGCACAATATCTCCAAGGCACTCGGATGGTTCTACAACGCAGGTATCCGCGGGGATGCCGACGCCTGCTACATGCTCGGTAACATGTACTCCCTTGCCGAGGGTGTCGACTGGGATGACGAGGAAGCCATGTACTGGTTCATCCAGGCTGCCGATCTGGGTCATGCCGACTCCATGAACGAGCTCGGTATCATGTTCGCCGAGGGTTACGGTGTCGAGCCCAACATGGAGTTCGCCAAGGAATGGTGGGAGAAGGCCGCCGAGGCCGGATCCGAAGAGGCCAAACAGAACCTCGAGAAAGCTAATTCGGCCTGATCAAACCCATTGCCGTACCGCCCGGTACGGCTTTTTTTATAATAGTACCAGGAATGCAGTCAGCACACCCGTGTTGACGAAATCCACGAACACGCTCCCGACCAGGGGGACGACGAAGTATGCCGTCGGTGCCTTACCGTGCTCCTCGAAGAGGGCATCCATGTTGGCCATCGCGTTCGGTGTCGCACCCAGGAGGAATCCGCAGGATGCGGTGGTGTATGCCGCCGAGTCGTAATTGGAACCGGTCGCCCTGAAGATCACGAAGTATGCGAAGAGGGCCACAATAGCGGTCTGCAGAAGCAGGGTGATGATCATGAAGGCCGCGAGATCGGACAGCTGCCAGAGCTTCATCTCCATCATCGCCATGGCGAGGAACATGGACAGGCAGATGATCCCCAGGGTCACGATCTCCCGGATGGGGATGACGATGTTGAAGTGGTCGGCCACGTTCCTGACGATGAGTGCGAAGATCATCCCTCCGAAGTATACGGGGACGGTGATGTCGAGGGTCTTCAGGTCGGCCACCAGGAACGTTCCCAGACCGATGCACACCATCAGCATGACCAGGGCATGGAGGAAATGCTGGTTGTCCACCAGCCTGGGCTCCTCCTCTTCCTCCGCCAGCTCGATGTCCTCCTCGTCCGGTTTCAGGTCGTACTGCTCGATGCGTTTGCGGGCCAGGGGACCGCCGATGAAACCGCTGATAGCCAGGCCGAAGGTCGCCGCGGCTATGGCGATGGTCGGTGCGCTGGTGAGACCGTATTCCTCTACCAGCAGCTGCCCGTAACTGGCTGCGGTCCCGTGTCCGCCGGTGAGGGAGATGGAACCTAGGCACAATCCTATCCTGGGATCCAGTCCCATGTAGGATGCGATGCTCACTCCCACCACATCCTGGATGACCAGCACCGCCGATACGAGCAGCACCAGGAGGACGAGGATCCTGCCCCCGTTCTTCAGCATCCTGAAGGAGGCGGTGAATCCGATGGAATAGAAGAACATCATCATGAAGAAATTCTTCAGCGTGTCGTCGAAATGGAACTCGGCCACGTCCGCGTAATGGAATCCGGTGTTCAGAAGGGAGAACAGCAGACCTCCCGCAACGGCCGCGGGGATGCAGAATTTACGCAGCGTCGGGGAATGCTTCACCAGATAGATCCCCAGAACGAGGATCAGAGCGCCGATTGTCGCACTCTGGTAGAGGTTCAGCTGTATATCGAGCACATTTTGTGATTATTAATGGGGTATAAAACAAGTGACACGGGAAGATGGCACAAACTTCCCGTGTAAAGGGCTCCCATCCCTTGAAAAACAGTACCGCTTTCAGCAATATAAATATTTGCTATTAACTTGTTAGCAATTATAAATAAGATGAGCCACATATAGAATCCTATGGAGCATTTCGAGAGGTATACTTCGTTATCCGATGAGCGTACCCTGTCACTGCTCTGTTTTATCCGGGCCCGCGGCGGTTCCTGTACGACCATGGAACTCCGCGATATCGTGCCCAATTATCCGACCCTGCGCGAAAGGCTCGATTGGATGTCCGAGGACGGGCTGATAGAGACCGAGAGGATCTACGCTCCCGTGAAGAAGACAACCGTGACCATTACCGAGACCGGGAGGAAGGTGGTCTCCGCCCTCCAGTTCGGATACTCCTCGATATCGATGCGTTACGCCGATCCCGTCATGAGGTGCCTCTCCAAGGGCGAGAAGGTCTATTACGCTGCCCTCCTGAAGTGCGTATCCAATCAGAGGACCCTCGACAAGCTCCTGCCGGAGCTGGAAAAGGAGGGTCTGCTGGTACGCGGTGCGGAGGAGACCTCCTACCGTTCCAAGTTCGCCATCGCCACCGAGGATGGCATGAAGGTGGGCAAGGGGTTCCAGAAGGCTTACCGCCTGATCCGCGGCAACCACGCCTGAGAGTTTCACCGCGGTTCTGCTTTGCGCATCTCGTCGATCCATGCATCTACTTCGGGTCCGTTCCTGCCGTAGACCTCATCTAGCAGCCGGGAGACCTCGTCCTCGTTCATCTTCTGTCTGAGGATCATGTTGACCGTCTTCCCGCTTTCGAATCCGTCGAGGGATACCTGCTGTCTGACGAACCAGTATCTCCTTCCCCTGCGTGCGTTCTGGATATCCGCCATGTGGAATCCGTAACCCTCCGGCAGAACCGCCGTGGGTCCGCTGCTGATTATGACTGCGGACGTATCTGCGACAGTGAGTCCTCCCGAGAGCTTGAGGTTCTTGGGAAGCACGTGACCGCATCTGATGTCGGGTACGGAATCCTGCCATACCGCTTCCACAGGAACCGAATCGGGGATGTCGAAACAGCTCTCGGGCAGGTTGCCCAGGATATCCTCGGCGGCGATACCCAGTTCCCTGATCTTCGCCACATCCACGCCGGTGGCGGGGGTTACCGAGAACACCGCTTCATTCTCGTCGTAATCGAGGACCAAGGGCTGTTTGTACACTGCCTTCTTCTCCTCGGAGGATCTGATCCTGCTGACGATCTCCGCCGCGGGATCCAGGTGGAAGTAGTCGCGGTTGCCGAGCACGAATTGGGTGATCTCCTGGCTGTCGATCTGGTTCTCCGCAGGGAGTTCGCGTACGGCCTCGAAGCCGTCGTCCTTCTCGAAGCGGCGGACGCGGGCGGGGAAGAACAGCATCTTCTCCTCGAGCCTTCCGTTCTCTCCGACGGTGTATCCCTTCTCGCACATGGATTCTCCGGATTCGGTGAGTGTGAACTTGGATGCGGAGGAGTCCTTCCTGATCCTATCGAGGGGGCAAGAGATCAGTCCGCGGGCCTTCAGGTCCTCGAGCTCCTTCAGCATCATGGGGGCCATGTCATCGGCGAAAGAGAAAAGTGCCAGAAGCTCCGATATCTTCAGTTCGGGGTTGACCTTCTGACCGTATTCCACCATCTTCAGGATCGCATAATCCAATCCGGAGGCATGGTCGAGGATGACGTATCCCGCGGATACGGTGAAACGTACTACGGGCATGGGCTGCATTATCTGTATCCTGTCCGACATGTCACTCACCTCCCAGGATATCGTCGGA
This sequence comes from methanogenic archaeon, assembly GCA_902763685.1. Classification (GTDB taxonomy): domain Archaea; phylum Thermoplasmatota; class Thermoplasmata; order Methanomassiliicoccales; family Methanomethylophilaceae; genus Methanomethylophilus. The sequence goes on from CACWTF010000043.1 coordinate 10,199, forward strand.
TTCGAGATATCCTCCGCCGGCTTTTATCTCGTCGATGATCTCCTTGTACACGGGAACCTTCTTCTCTTCGGAAAGGGCTACGATCTCGTTCTCGAGGGATTCCGCATCCCCTACCAGGATGAGCAGGCGTCTGGCACGGCTCATGGCGACGTTGATCCTCCTGAAATCCGAGATGAAGGCGGATCTGCTCGTCCTTACCAGCGAGAGGATGATGACATCCCTCTCGTCACCCTGGAAATCATCCACGGATTTGACCATGAAACGTTCCTCTCCTTTGCTCCTGAAAGCCGATCTCCTGCCTTCCCTGTGCATGGAATCGTAGAATCTGTCGGTGCTCTTCCTGATGAGACGGGTCTGAGCCGCATAAGGGCTGATCACACCCATGCTGAGGAGGTCATCCTCGCCGCAGTCGGCGACAGGTTGACCGTCCTTTCCGTAGGCACAGCCGCCCTCCAGCATCCTGACCAGTTCGCTGACGACCTTCGCCTCCAAAGCGTTCTCGTAGGAGGTGCTGCCCTCCTGCCTGGTATCCGAACCCTTGCAGTTTACGAACACCACCGCATTGGACGGGGATATGACCGTGCCTCTCGGACCGGCGGCGGTGATGCGGTGCTGCTTCTCCCCGTCGGTGCAACCCATCTCCAGCTGGCCGTCGTAGAACCTGTTGATGACGTTCATGATCTGGCTGGCCATACGGTACTGTTTGGTCAGCATGATCTTGGAACCGGCGGGAGCCTTCTCGAACAGGCTTTTGAACACCGGGGTGGTGTACAGCTCCCTGAACCTCCTCTCGCGTTCCATCAGGTCCTCGCTGACGCTGTCGGAGAACCTGTCGTACTGGATGTTGTAGATGGGGGGAAGCTGCTTGTGGTCCCCGACCATGATGATGCTCTTGCCCGAAAGGATGGGACGGAGCAGTTCGGGGAAGGGGACCTTACTGATCTCGTCGATGATCACCACATCGATACCCATGGTCGTGACGTCGATGTCGAACGAATCCCCGTCGAGGGTCATGCTGGTCTGTCCGTCCGCGGTACATGTGATACCGACCACGTTGATGTATCTGCCCAGTTCCCTGGCGATGCGGTCGCGGTCTATATCCTCGACCTTGTCCTTGTTCAGATAGGCGATAACGCCTTCGAATATGCCGCGGGTGGCATCGCGGCCCTTCTCGTCCACGGCACAGATGAGTTCCACCCTGTGCTCGAGGATGCGGTAGGCCGTGTCGAAATCGGAGAACCTCTCGTCGAGACCCAGCAGGTAGTACATGTTCTGCAGTTTCTCCGAAAGGAGTGTCTGGGTCTCGGAGTATTTCCTGTAATTCTCGTCTGAACGGTAGTCCTCGAGCTCCTCTTCGATATCCTCGAGTTCCCTGCGGAGCTTGTCCGCCTTGGCTTCGTCGGTCTGACTGTCCGGGATGGCGGAGAGCTCCTCGTTCAGGGCGTGTTCGGTGGCCGCCCTTATCCTGCCCAGCCTGTCCCATATGTCGGGGATGCTGTCAGGCATGTCGGCTCCGAAGAGGTTCATGAGGACGAACTCGTCGGGACGTACGCCGGTCTTCCTGATCATCTCCTCCAACTTCTGCGAGAGTTCGTTCCTGCTCTTGTCGTCCTTGGCCCTCTGCAGACGTCTGTAGGTGGAGACGTAGTCCCTGTTGTTCTCCATCAGGTCCATCTGGTCGGCAAGCTGCTCCTCGTCGAAATTCATCAGTCTGGCACAGTATCCGTAACGTCCGAAGAGCCTTCTTTCGAGTTCAGCGTTGCTGCCGTCACGGGACGGTAGGAAGACGAAGGGTCTGAAAAGGTTCTTGATCTCCTCCGCATCGCCCGCGTAGGCGGTCATCTCGAAGCTGTCGAGGGTGGAGATCTGTTTCCTGAGGAGTTCCCTGCGGGATTCGTTCTCCTCCCTGTCGTGGATGATGTCCTCCAGTTTCTGCCTGATGGCGCGGAGGTCGTCCTCGTCGTACTCGATCTCCTCGATGCTCTCCTCGGCGGCCTCGCGGTATTCCGTGTATTGGGAGAAGATCTCCTTCACCTCGGCGAACCTCTCGCCGACGGTCTTCTGGAAATCCGGTCTCCCGTAGTTGTCCAGCTGGTTCCTGAGGGAATCGGAGAGGTTCCTGTAGAAGGTGGGCACGATCCTGTCGATGTCGTATTCGCTGTCGTTACCCTCGGACATCAGACGGATGGGACGCACCATGGCGTTCCTGTAGAGCCTTTCGAAGGCGTT
>CACWTF010000044.1 GCA_902763685.1 methanogenic archaeon
CAGCCCTGCCGGTGATAATGCTAGCGATCAGCATAACCGCCGGTGTGGCGATACTTCTCCGCGGAAGGACACGTTCGGCTTCCAAGCCGGGAAGGTACCGCTGATCACATGGTGATGTAGACCAGAGCCAGAAGCGTGGCTGCGATCACACCTATGCAGAAAATGCCTGCGACCTTGGTGAAAAGCTCGCAGTCGTCATCATAATCGTCAGTCTCGTGCATCCTGATAGACGATTGTCGGAGAGGTATTTAAAGGTATATAAGGAAAAACTACGTCGATCGTGAATTGGGCGGGAAAACTGTACGCAGAGCGCAGGTCAAAAGATAAATAATCAAGAGGGCGATATGCCCTTCAGAGACCGGTTGGCCCTCTTACCGGTACTCGTTAACTGAAACTAGGTTTGAAGAGGGCACTTTCTGCTATGTCCGTTGCGGGCGTGTCCGCCCGCTCGGACATTCAGTTTTGCATCTCTTCCAGTTGCTTGAGGTTCTCTTCCGCTTCCTCGCATCCGAGTTCAGCGGCTTTCTGCCAGTATCCCTTCGCCTTGGCGAAGTCCGCCTCCACGCCCATTCCTTCCGCGTGGAGGATACCGAGCTCGTTGAGGGAGGCGGCGTGACCCTGGTCGCCCGCTATTTTGAACCAGTAGATGGCCTCCTCGAAGTTCCTTGCCACGCCCTTACCGAAGACCAGCATGGTACCGACGAGGTACTGTGCAGTGGGTTCATCGAGGTATGCGGCACTGAGGAGCCACATGAATCCTTTCCTCTGGTTGGGCCTGACGTCGTATCCGGAACAGTATCTGAAACCGAGTTCGCACATGGCCTCGGAATCATAATCCCTGTCGGCCAGTCTCACGAGGTTCCTGATCTTCATTCCCTCATAGTCGTGGTATTCGCTCATGGTGTCCGAATCCTCCTCTGCCGTTATAGGCTTATGCGTGCCTGATGCCGGTAGCGTCAGCTATATCGGAATCGGTGGTGCACAGGTCGTCTAAGGAGAGGTCGTGTATGTCTTTGTGACCGGTGACGCGGCAGAACGATTTCAGTTCCGCGGAGGTGACGTTGAGGTAGTTGGCCACCCTCTGTGCACCCTTCTTCACGTCAAGTCTCCTTTCCAGTTCGGGGTCCTGCGTGGCGATGCCCAGCGGGCATTTCCCGGAATCGCATGCACGGTACCTCTGACAGCCGAGGGCCATCAGGGGAGCTGACGCTAGTGATACGGCATCGGCACCCATGGCTATCGCCTTGATAATATCGCGGCTGGTCCTGAAACCGCCCGTGATTATGAGGTCCTGGGTCATGTGATGTTCGTCCATGTACCTCCTCGCACGGGCGAGGGCGTAGACGGTGGGGACGGAGGCCGCATCCCTGAGGAACTTCGGAGAGGAACCGGTGGCTCCTCCGCGTCCGTCGATGGTGATGAAGTCGCATCCTGATTTCGATATGAACTCGAGATCCTCCTCGATGTGGCCGGCTGCGATCTTCACCCCGATGGGGAGACCGTGGCTCCTCTTCCTGAGCATGTCCACGGTGGATCTCAGGTCCTCGGGGCTGTCGATGCCCGGGAACCTCGAGGGACTGAGGATGTCCCTGCCCTGGGGTTTGTCCCTCATAAGGGCGATGATGGGAGTGACCTTCTCGCCGGGCAGGTGTCCGCCCATGCCGGGCTTGGTGCCCTGTCCGATCTTTATCTCTATTGCAGAGGAGTTCTCCAGCACCTCGTCGGTGAAGCTGTACTTGTTGGGAGGGTATTCGTAGATGTACCTGTAGGCGGCGTACATCTCGTCGGAGAGGACCCCGCCCTCGCCGCTGCACATGGCGGTACCCGCCATGGCCGCTCCTTTGGAGAGGGCTATCTTCGCGTTGGCGGATAACGCACCGAAGCTCATGTGCGAAACGAAGATGGGGGTTTCCAGCTCCATGGGCTTCTCCGCGTTCTTCCCTATGATTGTCTTGATATTCACCTCGGCATCGTCATCGAGGGGGAATCTCGCCAGCTGTGCTCCGAGCACCAGGATATCGTCGAAGTTCGGCACCTTCATCTGGGTCTCCATGGCGGAACCGATGCTCTTCCCGATCTCGGCGATGGTGCGGATCTCGTCGATGATACCGTTGTCATGCCTCACGAAGGCGGGATCCACGGCGATTGAATCTTTGTTCTCCTCGGCTTTCGGGACGGTCTTCCCCTTCTTGGGTGCGGGTGCCTCCTCCCCCATGAGGACGAAAGCGCTCTTGGGGGACCCGCAGAGGGGACACACCCAGTCGTCGGGGAGATCCTCGAACCTCACCTTCTCGATGGATTCGTCGTAGATCTCGCCGCAGATCGTGCACTGATATTTGGCCATGCATAGGTATCGGATTATGGATTAAAAGAATCAGGGGACTCTCGAGTCCAGTTCGGTGAAGAACGACTCGGTCGCCGCGTTGCTGCCGAGGTTGAACACCACCGTTTTGCCGGCCGTCCGGTGCACAACTATGCATTTCGAGACATCGGAATGCACCGCCAGGATGTAATTCCCGAACTCGGAGTTCCGGAATCTGCCGCTCAGATAATCCCCGGCGGCGAATCCCGCCACGCGGCTCCCGTAATCCACATCCTCTCTCAGTTCCACCGAGGATATGTCGGTGTATGCTATGTCCTCGTCCACCATGAACGCGTCCACACGCAGGCTGTCGCCGTCCATGCTGGCATCCACATGTCCGGACATGAACAGGGCGGCGATGATCACCGCGACGGCGGCGATTATGATCCCGATGATGATAACGAAATGTTTCTTGGAGAATCCGTGCGACGATACCGTTCTGTCGCATTCCCTCACCACGGGTGCATCCGATTCGGGACCGGATTTCAGCTGGCTGTAGATGGAGAACGTGGTGGCTGCATCCTTGTAATTGAACACCAGGATGCGGTTGGTGTGATGCCTTACCAGGATGAAGGCGGGTATACGGGTATCCCCGGCGAAGGTGTAACCTCCCAGTTCCTTGTTGGTGAAATCGCCGTATCCCTTCTTTATCCCGCCGTATCCGTAAATACGGAGGCCGGGTTTGAAACTCTCCCTGAGCTCGACCGCCTGGATGTAATCGGCCGGGAGGTCGAGGTCGACGAACGGTGCCTTGATCCTCAGGCCGCCGTTCTCCGAGTATATCTCCGATGGACGGAAGAACAGTACGGGCAGGAACATGACCGCCATACCGATGAATACGAAAGCCCAGAAGACCCAGATCTCGGTATCGGCGAATATGAACCAGTATGTTCCGCCCAGTATAACGGCGGTTCCCAGGATTATGCTCAGGAGGAATCTCTGCCCGTCGCTCATGGGAAAGTTATCGTCATGCCGATTTAAACCTTATTTCCGTGCGCATGATGCCTGTGCGAATCCGCCGCCGAGAACAGGTACACTCCCGCCAGGACCACCGCGGACCCGAGGATCACCAGGATGCCCGGTACCTCAGCGAAGATGAACAATCCGAGGACGGATCCGAACACGGGTTCCAGCAGGGTGGTTATGGCGACGAACGCCGGGCTTTCGTATCTCAGGCCCCAGTTGTAGACGGTGTGCCCCAGCAGTGTGCAGAACACCGCGAGACCCAGTCCGCACAGTATGTTCCGGTATCCGCAGTCCAGAGAGGATGCGTCTTCGACGCATACGCATACCAGCGCGGTGAGGGCAGCGGAGACGTATACGACCGATGTGTAAGCTACGGTGGAGACGTTCCTCCTCACTTTCCTTCCGATGATCGCATACACTGAGAACATGGCGGAGGATGCCAGTGCGAGGGCATCCCCGAGGATGCCGAACTCCACCGCGCAGTCGCCGCATGCTATCAGTGTGCAGCCGCCGAAGGTGATCATCATGACTATCCAGTTCCTGCGTGAGATTCTCTCTTTGAACACAAGGACCATTATCGCCGCCACGAAGAACACCGCGGTGTCGGCCAGCACGGTACTCGAAGCTATTGAGACCAAGCCCAGCGATTCGAAGTAGGCCAGGAAGTGCAGTGCAAATAATATCCCTGATATGGCGGAGAGCACGAGATCCTCCCTGCCCATCGCGAGGAGGTCCTTTCTGTACCTTATCAGGGCTATCGGGACGATGACGAGGGAAGCGAAGAGCATCCTGTAGAAGGCCAGCACCGCGGAGGGGGCATCCGACCATCTCACGAATATGGCGGAGAACGATACCATCAGCGAGGCAGCGACGATCAGCATCCTCCTCTGTGCGGCTTCCATGCGGGAGACAGTGCGGAGGGGTAGATTAGGGTTTGCCTGTTATATGTTCCAGATATATTATTAACGCATGTTTAGCAAGTCGGTATATACCCCCGTTACGATTCCGCCCGTATGATAATAGCGGCCACCTACGACAACGGCGAGATCTTCCAGCACTTCGGACACACGCAGCAGTTCAAGCTGTACGAGATCGAGGGCGGGAAGGTGGTGTCGTCGAGGATCGTTGACAACGGCGGTGCCGGCCACGAGGCCCTGACGGTGTACCTGAGGAATCTCGGGGTTACCAAGCTCATGTGCGGAGGCGTCGGAGGGGGAGCCATCATGGCCCTCTCGCAGATGGGCATCGAGGTCTATCCCGGGCTGTCGGGAAATCCCGATGAGTATGTCATGGATGTGGCGAACGGGAGGATCGCACCCAGCATGCAGTCCAACTGTTCCCACCACGGCGAGCACCACAGCTGCCACCAGTGAAACTTATTGCCCCTAAGGGGGCTTTTCTTTTCCAATAATTCTCCTATCTGGATATAACAAAAATTAGTTATTTTTTTAGGTATTCACCTATATAAATGAGCATGCGGCATCTTTAATAAACAAATATTTGAATATTAACCGATGCCGAAGCTTTCCGAATCCCCGTTATTCGATACAATATTCTTTGATAACGGCGACTATTACGAAGGCGAAGCAGTCGACCGTGTCCCTAACGGGCAGGGAACCATGTATTATGAATCGGGAGCAACCCGCTTCGGTTTCTGGCGTGACGGGGTCCCGATAACCCGTAATGCCCCCGATCTCGCCATCCCGGGAGTCAACGATCCGAATTATACGAACACGTTCTCCATCAATACCTATCGTATCAATGTTGGATACGGATATGAAGCGGAGTTCATCGCGGAGATTTTCGAGGTATCGAAGTACATTTCAGGAATCCGCCTTCATCGGAATACCGCGGTGCTATTCTCCCTGAATGACTCAATCTACAGGGATGGGCTGGGCTGGCAGGAGGATTTCGACGGAGAGAAGGTCTTCTACTACACCGGCGAGGGCCTTACAGGGAACCAGGTCATGAAGAAAGGGAACTACTTCCTGGCCAATTCATTCAACAAGAATGTCTTCCTCTTCGTCAAGCGGAAGCCCAATGACTATGTGTTCCACGGAAAAGTGGAAGTGAAACGCATCGAAGATGCCCGTGAACCTGACAAGAACGGTGTTGAGCGGTCCGTGTTCAAGTTTGTTCTAAGGAGACGGGCTGTTGAATAATGCGTATTATAGTTCGACGGTGGAATCATTCCTTGTAGACCAACCTGAACGGGTGAAATCCATTCTTTTGGATGTCGATACCCTGGCATCTAATGAACAGGTTTATGCGTGGGAATACACCATTGACATCCTCAAGTCACAATTGTCTGGATACGAGGGGATGGATGTCGTTTTGGAATATGTTTTACCTCGTATCAACACCCGTATCGATACAGTACTGCTTTACCACGGCATAGTATTCGTATTGGAGTTCAAGTGTGGAGAAAAGCACTATTCGGAAAAAGCAAAGAATCAGGTCATAGACTATACGTTCAATCTTCATTTCTGTCATGAGTCTTCCAAAGACAGATTGATCGTACCGATAGTAGTCGCAACCGAGGCCTCATCTAAGAAAAATGAGATCTTGGAGGATGGTAGGGTGATTCAGCCCCTCCTTTGTAACAAATCCAATTTGGCCGAGAACATCGATAGGATTGTTGTACTCTATCCCAATGAACCCGCGTTGAATGCCAAAACGTGGATGAATTCATTCTTTAATCCTACACCTACGATCATCGAGGCAGCTAGATATCTTTACAATCACCACACTGTTGAAGATATCAAAAAACATGATTCGACCAACCTGACTGACACTATCTCTAAGGTCAATCAGATAATCAGAAAGACAAAACATGAGGGTTCAAAGGCTATATGTTTCATCACCGGGGTGCCGGGTGCCGGAAAGACCCTAGTCGGACTTACTGTGGCCATCGATAACTCCGATGAGAACACCGGTGAACATGCTGCTTACCTATCTGGAAACGGGCCTTTGGTCGATACCCTGATCGAGGCATTAGCTAGGGATGTCGAACAGCGTGACCACGTCAGCAGGGCCAAAGCCAGATCCACCGCCAAATCATTCATCCATAAGATATTCAACTTCAGACAAGACGGCATCAACGATCCGAACCGTTGTCCTCCCGAACAGGTTGTGGTCTTCGATGAGGCTCAGCGTTCATGGACACGCAAGAAATTGGAAGATTTTGTCACGAGTCCCAATCGTGGTGTGAACCGGCTCCTGAGTTATGAATATAGTGAACCGGAATCACTCATCCTACAGATGAATCGTCGGACAGATTGTGCAATCATTATCTGTCTGGTGGGAGGAGGTCAGGAGATCTATGATGGGGAAGCAGGGTTGCCTGAATGGTTCAACGCATTGAAGAAAATCCCCGGGTGGAATGTTTATGCAACTCCCGAATTGAGAGATCCTGTCTACTTAAGGGGAACGAAGTGGAGCGAGATGATCTCTGGTTTGGATGTTGAAGAGGTGCCCGAACTGCACCTGACTGTTTCAATGAGGACGGTTCGTACAGATCGTCTGAACAGTTTCGTGGAATCTTTATTGTCTTTGGATTTGAAAGGCGCCACCGAGACATATTCCAAACTTGGAAGAAGGTTCCCGTTGGTTGTGACAAGGGACTTCGATAAAGCAAAGAAATGGGTGGAGGACATGGCAACCGACCATGACCGTTATGGTCGCCTTATGAGTAGTCTCACCAAGAAGGTTCTCGATGACTCCAAAGGAATCATCCATAAGAGGGGAGACAAGTTCGATGCACCTTCATGGTTCCTCAATACCAAGGGCGATCCAAAATCCAGTTACAACCTGGAAACCTATGCGTCTGAATTCGATGTGCAAGGTCTTGAGTTGGATTACTCTATCGTGGAATGGGGCCCGGATTTGAGGTTTGAATCCAACACCTGGCAGTTTTATAAGCGGTGGAAGGGCGAATGGAGATCAACAGGTTCGATGGAAAACGGTATAGACACATTGACCGTGAATCAGAACTATCTTCTGAATTCCTATAGGGTTTTACTAACCCGTGGCAGGAAGGGAATGGTGATATTCATTCCTGAACACTACGTTGATTCGCCTTCGGTAGATTATAATGAGGGCGTATACCGTTTGTTGAAATCTCTCGGTATCGATGAGATCTGAATTCTCAAAGTCTCTTCATTACTTGCTCGCCCTTTTCCGTGAGAACCCACGACGCATTCCTTACGCTACCTAAACGTTTTATCAGTCCGGCGGAGGAGAGATATTTTGTGTGGTACGAAAGACTGGATAAGGAATTGACCGGAACTTGCAATTCCTCATTGGTCTTCGGTTTCCTGTCTGACATAATCCTGAATATTTCCAATGTTTTCTGGTGGGTTTTAAGATCTGCCAGTTCGTTAATGTTATCTATTTTGATGGGAACGAATTCGTCCTTCCCGCTAGCGGAATACAGGGATTCTTTCACGTAGTATAGGTCGGCATTGATGGAGTATGCCGCACTGCACATGGCTGCTACAGCAACCCTCGTTCCCATCGTGAAATTAATGTGGAACATCACTCCTGAAGGATGGTTCTCCGATTCGCTGTTGTAAAGGTCAATAACGGTTTTGAATACATTATCGTAATCGAAGGGGTCTATTTCGATATGTTTTATCTCGTCAATCGGGAAGCTCTTGAACCCCTCGCGTATTTCCTCTTCCACGGCCAGATACTCGGAGTTACTGTTGTTGAGGAGATAGATCTTGTCGATTTTCAGATACTTTTCCAGAAAAGCCAGCTGGCTTTCCAGCTCCTCCCGGGTGACCCGGGCCGCCGCCTGCGCCACAAAGTAAGTCGCAAAGGTAAAATTACGGTATTTTCCCATCTTTTGATCCTCCTGTAAAAAACGATGCCTTGCATTTTTCACTTGGGGGGATGCTTCTGTCTCCGTTTCAGGAACGGATGTTTTTCTTCCCGTTTTGCTGAAGCCGGCGAACCAGCTCCGCCGGGCCGGGTTTGTTCTGCGCGGGCTTTTTCTGCTTCTCTCCGCTTTCATCCGGGGGCGCTCCGGGACTCCGGCTCGGCGTCTGATCGTAGGCCTCCGAATCGGTGGGCAGGCCCTTCCCTTCCAGTCTCCTGTTGATCAGCGTCTTTGCCAGCGAGTACAGCACGGCACAGACGGGTACGCTGATCAGCAAACCCACGAAGCCGAACAGCGCACTGCCCAGGATAATGGAAATCATGCTCAGCAAAGGTGTGATGCCCGTATAGTCTCCCAGAATTTTGGGGCCGATAATGTTCCCGTCAATCTGCTGCAGAATAATGACGAAGATCAGCATGTAGATGCCCTTGACGGGGTTGTTCATGAAGACCAGGATGACCGTCGGAACGGCGCCGATATAGGGGCCGAAGACAGGGATGATATTCGTCACGCCGATGATGACCGAGCAGAGGACCGGATAGGGGAAGCGGAGGATCAGCATGCAGATGTAGCAGATGACCCCGATGATCAGGGAATCGATGATCTTCCCGACGATGAAGCCGTAGAAGACTTCCTTCGTCTTGCGGCCCACATCCAGAACCACGTTCGCGTGGCTTGTCTTGAAGATGCCGTAGATCAGCTTCTTCGTATGGCTCTTGAAGACGTCCTTTTCCACCAGGACATAGACCGAGACGATCATGCCCAGGATGCCGTTGAAGATGCCCTTGCCAATGCTGGCTCCCCAGCTGGTCAGGGTGTTGACGACATCGTCGTTGCTGCCCAGGTGGAGGTAGTCCTGCACGTAGGTCAGGGCTGAATTCAGGGCATTTGTGATGTTTTTGTCTTCCTTGGCGCTCGACAGCTGCCTATGGAAGCGGCCTCCGGTGATCTTGTCCGCCCAGTCGAGGACGCCGACGATCTGGTCATTTATATTATTAATGAGATCATTGACCGTGGATACAATCTGGGGGATGACCGCGGACAGGAAGAAAGCGACAAGGGCAATCAGAATCGCCAGGGAAATCAGGGAGCAGGAGGTACGCACCCGGTGGCGGGTCTTTGTCTCGTTCTTCGTCCTCCCCAGGAAATAGGGCAGCATGGCCTTTTCCAGTGCCTTCATGATGGGGTTCAGGAGGAAGGCCGTCACGAAGCCTATGATAATGGGGGCCAGGGCCGTGTTCAGGGTCTTCAGGCCTTCCGCAATGCCGTCATAGCGCTTGACGCAGAAATAGAAGATGATGACGACGATGGCCGCCAGGACGATGACGGAAGCCCGCACGAGGTAGAAGCGGTACTGGTCCCTGGTCACCTGATGTTCTCTTTTTGTTTCCTCTTCAGCCATGATTTTCAGTGATTCCTGTAATAATTGATGAGGCAGCCGTCTTCAATAATGGTCCGCTCATCGTCCGTCAGCTCCCCGAGGGTGAGCTCGAATTTCTTCAGACCGTCGGCCTGTACGGTGTAGGCGTCGATGCTTTCCTTCTTTGATTTCACCGCGTCGAGGATGCCCGGAATCAGGATGTAGTCCCCATTTGCAAAGGGAAGGTCCGTATCGGAAGTGGCAATGCGGAAGGGCAGCATGCCCCAGTTGATGAGGTTGCTGCGATAGCGCTTGGTCGCATAGTCGTTGGCGATATTGGCCCAGCCGCCCAGAACCTTCTGGCAGGAAGCCGCCTGTTCCCGGGCGCTGCCGTCGCCGGGTTTGACGGCAAAGATGGTCGAACCGACGCCGAAGTTCCCGTGCTGAACCTCAGGGAAGGTCTGGTGGATGATGCCCATGACTTCCCGAAGCTCCGGCAGGACTTCTCCGGCGCAGCCGCCGCCCATCAGGGCGTCTTCGGCCTTCTTCACTTCCTTGGCCCGGCCCACATAGGCGGGATCCTTCCGGGAAAGGGCGAATTCGGACAGGCGCAGGGGATTGGACCGGTAGGAAGAAGTCTCCCCGGAGGGAATCAGCTCATCCGTCGTCGTGACAGGGTCGTGAATCTCGGAAACCACCTTCAGAATCAGGTTCTCCGGCAGGGCCGGCATCTCGGGCCAGTCCTTGATATTGGGCCCGAAGGTCAGGGGCTCTTCCGGATGGGTCTCTCCATGAGAGTCATATACCCGGTTCTCATAAATCTTTGAATCGAAGAAGTATTGAGGCTTCGTGAAGTCGATGCCCTCGAGCTCGTCGGCTCCGGTAAGGAAGCCCTTATTTGCGGCGGTTGCCGCGATGGACCGGGCATCCATGAGGGCGACAGAGGAAATCTGCCCCTCCTGGACCTTGGAGCCCTCGCGGTTGGGGAAGTTCCGGGTCGAGTGGCGGATGGAGAATGCGTTGTTTGCCGGGGTGTCGCCGGCTCCGAAGCAGGGACCGCAGAAGCAGGTCTTGACGACAGCGCCCGTTTCCAGGATGTCCGCCATGCGGCCGTTCTTCACGAGCTGCATGTAGATGGGCATGGAAGCCGGATATACGGACAGGGTGAATTCGTCCGCTCCGATGTACTTTCCGCGCAGGATATCTGCCGCGTCGCAGATATTTTCATAGCCGCCGCCGGCGCAGCCGGCGATGACGCCCTGGTCCACGTAAAGCTTTCCGTCCCGGACCTTGTCTTTGAGGGAATAATCGATCTTGTCCCCGAAGGAAACCTTGGCCCGCTCCTCCACCTCGTGAAGGACATCGGAAAGATTGGCCTTGACCTCAGCCACCGTATAAGTATTGGACGGGTGGAAGGGCATGGCAATCATGGGACGGATTTCGGAGAGGTCAATTTCAATGGCCCCGTCGTAGTAGGCTGTGTCTCCGGGCTGAAGTTCCTTATAGGCTCCTTCCCGTCCGTGGATTTCGTAGAATTCCTTCGTCTTCTCATCCGTCTTCCAGATGGAGGAAAGGCAGGTGGTCTCAGTCGTCATGACGTCGACCCCGATCCGGTAGTCCATGGAAAGATTTGCGACGCCGGGTCCCACGAACTCCATGACTTTGTTCTTCACGTACCCGTTCTTGAAGACGGCCCCGATGATGGCCAGAGCGATATCCTGGTGACCCACACCGAAGACCGGCGATCCCTTGAGGTATACAGCCACCACGCCCGGCATATCGATATCATAGGTCTTGCCCAGGAGCTGCTTCACGAGCTCCGGCCCGCCCTCGCCCATAGCCATGGTGCCCAGGGCCCCGTAGCGGGTGTGGGAATCGGATCCCAGAATCATGGCTCCGCCTTCTGCAAGCATCTCCCGGGCGAACTGGTGGATGACGGCCTGATGAGGGGGTACGTAGATGCCCCCGTACTTCTTGGCCGCAGAGAGGCCGAACATGTGGTCGTCCTCATTGATGGTGCCGCCAACCGCGCAGAGGCTGTTGTGGCAGTTGGTCAGGACGTAGGGAATCGGGAACTTCTCGAGGCCCGAAGCCCGCGCCGTCTGGATAA
>CACWTF010000045.1 GCA_902763685.1 methanogenic archaeon
TCGGTGTCGAAAGAGATCAGATTCACCGCGCTGGCCCATAATCTGAGGCTGATTTTGGAAGGGGGTCTGATCAGGTTCTGATGATTTCGTCAAAGCCCACGGCCTGGATACTTTTTATACGGCCAGATTGATTCCGATGGCGATGTTGCAGAGGAAGAAGCTCGAGTTCTACGCCAAGCAGTACGGTATCGAAGACTTCGCGTCCATCAGGCTGTCGGACGAGGAGTGCGACCGGATATGCAAGGCAGTGGGCATCCGCACCTACAAGGCTGCGGAGGTCGACAGGAATCTCGGTACTTTGATTTCCTTCGTCATGGACGATCCTGCATTCATCGAGGCCCATCGCACGCAGGGAGTTAACGAGGAGATCTTCCTTATCCGCTGCGGGGATTATGCGGCCAAGGAAGTCTTCAAAGCATATTCCGGTCAGTGAATTAGGCTATGTTTGACTTGATCTACATCCTCATAGGGGGATGTTTCGAACCCGTTTGGGTATTTGCACTTGATAAAGCGGATTCTTCGGAAGGCCGCCGTATGATGGGGTTCTATGCGATCGCTTTGACTTGCATGTTCCTCAGTATATTCTTCCTCTCGTTCGCGATGAGGACCATGAGCGTGGGCGTATCGTACGCCATCTGGACAGCCGTCGGATCGATATTGACCCTGATAATCAGCAGGATATTCTACAAGGAGATGTTCAAACCGCTGAAGATCGTAGGTGTCATGATGATCCTCACCGGTATCATCGGACTCGAACTGGCGGGTGGTCTCTGATGAATCCCTGGGTATGTCTTTTGGCCGGCGGTTTCTTCGAGATGTGCTGGGCGATCGTCATGAACCTATCGGACGGTTTCGTCAAGGTGGAATGGGGTATCGCGGCATATCTGATCAGTCTGATCAGCGTATACCTGCTCTATGTGGCCATGAGGAAACTGCCCATAGGCATGTGCTATGCCGTATGGGCGGGATGCGGTACCGTGATGTCTGCGGTGTTCGGATGGATAATCTTCAATCAGGGACTCAGTCCAGTGGAGCTGTTCTTCCTGGCCATCCTTATCGGCGGAATCCTCCTCCTGCAGCTCCAGGAAGGCAGCGGTTCCGAAGAGGAAGATCACTGCGACCAGTAATCGATTCCCGCCTCTCCCATGGCGATAACGTTGGCATCGGGAGAGGATATGGGGGTCTCGCATCCGGGAGCCAGGATGAATCCTCCGTCGGCTCCGCACGCTTCGATGATCTCATAGCATTTCTGCTTGATCGCATTGGGCTTACCGTTCATAATGTAGGCAACGGGATCGATGTTACCCATAAGTGCCAGCTTGTTCCCGGCAGCCTTCCTTGCCACTGCGGGATCCACGGCGTGGTCGAAGCTGAGGCAGTCCGCACCGGTGTCCCTGACAAGGGGGATTAGGTCGGTGGTGTTGCCGCACACATGCAGGAAAGCGGGGACGTCGTATGATTTCTTCACGCTGTCGATGGCGGTCTTGATCCCTCCGAGCGATAATCCGAACATATCTGGGGAGATGAGGTCCTCCGAGGAGGTGGGGTCGGCCATCCACATGAGGGATGCACCCGCATCGACCTGGGCCTTCTCCTGTTCAGCGATGAAAACCGCACATTTCTGGATGAGTTTGTTAACAGCTTCCTCCTCACCCATCATGATGGACATGAGCATATCCTCGGTACCCATCAGATAGCCGGCAGTGGAGATGGGGCCCCAGGAGAGTCCGCAGATGTGCAGGTCCTCGGGGAGGTAGGCTGCGGTCTCCTTCAGTGCCTGGAGGATGCAGAGGTCGAAGTGGGGGCACTCGGATGCCTTGGAAGGGTCGAAGAATGCGAGATCGTCTACCTCCGAGAGGTCGTTGATATACTTGGAGCGGACCCTCCCGTAATCATCGTCTGGCATCTGGACGTCCATTCCCATGTCCAGGAAGACAATCTGCGAGTCGACCACGGGTTTCACGAAGTCGGATTTGGTCTTGATCGCATAATCGACGGATACCTTGGCGGAGACCTTGGGCTCGTATCTGGCATCCTTAACCATGATCCCGGCGCTGCGGGCCGCCGTCACCAGGGCGAAATTGTTGACAGGGGTCCTGTCGGTCTTCTCGAATCTCAGGGTGGCATCAATGGTCTCGCGGTGTCCGGCATCCTTCATGTTATCCTTGAAGGTATGTCCATGCTCCGATATATAACTAGATAAGGGGGATTAGTCGGAGTTTATCTCGCTGAGGATGAGGCTGCTCACGCCTTCGGCGAACTTCTCCGCATTGAGCTTGCCTCCCACATCGGGAGTGGTGCGGCCCATGCGGTACATGTCGCGGATGGCCCCCAGGACAAGGTTGTACGCGCTCTCGTTACCGAAGTTGAGCATCATCACACCCACTGAGAGGATGGCGGAGGTGGGGTTGAGTTCCCTTCCGACCGCGTCGTGGGGATAGACCTCGGTGGGCATGTAAAGGGCCTTCCTGTCGCCGATGTATGCTTTGGGCATCAGTCCGCTGCCTCCCACCAGTCCCGTGACCTCTCCCCACATGCAGGTGGCGGAGTGGATGTCGCAGATGATGGTATTCATGCTCGACGGATCATGTGCCAGATCGAACATGGCGATCTTGGTGGAGATGTCGCGGACCTCGAATTCGGTGTCCGCGTAGTACTTGTGGAAGGTGGAACGGATCAGTTTCTCCCTGGCAGGGTAGAGGACGTTGTCGCTGACCATGCAGATCTCGGTCCTCCTCTTCTTCTCCGCGATCTGGACCGATTTGGCGAAGATCTTGGAGATGTTGTCGATTCCGGTGAAATACTCGGAAGCGACACCGTCCAGGCTCTCGGTCTCGAAGACATTCAGGGAGCTCTCGATGGTGGGGCTCAGGAGTACGGTGTCCAGTCCCTTGGTGCCGATGTAATCGCAGAGGGTATAGAACTCGCCGTACTCCATGTAGAGCTCCATCTGTTTCTTGATGGTGCTTATGGGGTTCCTTTCGGCAATGTCACCCATGATGACGGGCCCCGAGAGCATGGCATCGCATTCCGCGACGGCTTCCATGGTCTCGGCGGGGAGGGCGTAGCCTGTGTTCTCATAGGCATCCGCACCGATCTTCCCGTGGACTATCTCGGTGCCGGGGGAGACCGTCTTGAGGACGGTCTCGGCTGCGCGAATTACCGCGGGGCCGTACCCGTCGCCGTAGGTGACAAGGACCTTCTGGGTCATTTCAGAGTAACCTGTCTACGAGGCCTGCGTAGATGATCGGCAGCGAGATGGTGGCATCCCCTTCGACGGTCATCTTCTTGGCGTTGGACTTGACCTTACCCCAGGAGACAGCTTCCCTGATCTGTGCACCGGACAGGGAACCGTCGTACTCCATGGCGGTGGTGAGGTAGATGCAGTAGTCGAGACCTCCGCGGAACTGGTTCCACCAGATGACGTGGTGCTTGGAGATGCCTCCTCCGACGATGATAGCACCGGTGGTCTTGGCCTCGTTGGTCATCTCGCTGAGCATCTGCTCGTCGGCGAAGAGGTCGATCCTGAGCTTCCTGTGGGTCTGATAGTACATCCAGAGCTGGCATCCGAAGGAACCGTCGGTGATACCGGGGACGACGATGGGGACCTTGTTGACGTGGGCCCAGTAAAGGAGGGAGTCCTCGTGGCCTTTGACGTCGGCGAGTTTCTCTCCGACCTTGTCGATGATCTCATGGGTGGAGAGGGACTGGGTCTCCGCGAAGATCTCCTCGAACATGGGGAGGAGGTTATCCTCGAGGACGACTCCGTAGCAGTCGTCGGGGACCAGGACGTTACCGAGCCTGGAGACCTCGTGATCCCTGAGCATCTTGTCGTCCATCATGAAGTCGCCCTTGTAGTACGCGGCGTACAGCCTGGAAAGGTCGTGGTCGAGACATCCGCAGGTGGTGATGATGACGTCGACCATGTGGTTCTTGACCATGTCCACGATGACTCCGCGGGTTCCGGTGGCCATGATGCATGCGGGGAAGGAGAGAATTTTGAGGCATCCTTCCTTCTTGATCATCTTCTCGGCGATGTCGGTCGCATCGGCGAGCTTCTGAGCGGTGAAACCTCCGGATTTGCCCATCTGGATCAGGAGATCGTTGACGGTCATTCCCTTGGTTGCTTTGATGTCTTTTACTGCGACTTTCTTGAGAGACTGGCTTTTGGATTCGGTTTTTGCTGCCATTTTGTCACTGAGTTGGCCAGTCCAACCACGTTAATAAGGGTATCGCGTGAGCGTGCGTATTATATGTGCTAGGGACTTCGGTAGGATTGATAATATGCAGCTGATGTTGCGTGACAGGGATCTTGCACAACTGGTTTCGGATCTTCGCGGGAAGAAGGTCATGATATGGACCTGCAACACATGTGCCAGACTGTGTGATGTCGGCGGAAGTTCCAACGCTCAGAGACTTGCCACCGCCCTGCGTTCGGAAGGTATCGAAGTCACTTCCGTGGCCTCCGCGAAGGCATCCTGCATCGCAACCTCCGTTAGGGACAACGGCGGGAAGCAGAGCGAGGCATGCGACATCGTGCTGGTCCTCGCCTGCGATACCGCCCGCATCGTGGCCGGCGAGGTGTTCGCCAGGCCCTGCCTGAACCCGGTGGTGACCGTAGGTCCCGGATACATATCCGAGAGCGGGACCCCAGTATCGTCGGAGGGCACGGGAAGGGCTCTGGAGACCGTTTCCGCGGAGGAAGGTCTTCCCGCGGGACCTTTCGTATAAATATTAACCCTATAAAGGACGGCCATTCTTTTTATATTAGGTAGGGTTAATGCGGTTATCCAAGAGGTACCGCAATGTACATGATAACTGAAGCCGAGGGCAAGATCCGCATCCCTCCTTCCAAACTCGGAGAGGACATCAACTCAATAGTGGGCGGTGTCGCACGCGAGCAGTTCGAAGGGAAGATGGAGCCGGACCGCAGCCTTACCATCCTTGTAGACAATGTCAGGGCAGAAGGAGACGGACGTATCGTTCACGGTGACGGGGCAGTCCACCAGACCGTGAAATACGACAGGCTCGCCTACATCCCCAAGGACGGAGAAGTTGTCGAGGGTATCGTCATCGAGATCCGCGAGTTCGGAGCCTTCGTCAGGTTCGGTCCTCTCGACGGTCTCCTGCACGTCAGCCAGGTCATGGATGACCGTGTCGACATCGACCAGGTCAACCAGAGGCTCGTCGGAAAGGAGAGCGGAAGGTTCCTCGCCGTCGGCGACAAGGTCAAGGCCAGGATCACCAGTCTCAGCATCGACGACAAGACTCCCCAGGACAGCAGGATCGGACTCACCATGAGGCAGCCCGGTCTCGGCAGGCTCGACTGGATCGAGGCGGACGCCAAGAAAGGAGAGGCCAAAGGAGGCGACGAGTGATGGCAGGCAGGCCCGTATACTACGCATGCAAATCCTGCAACTTCATCTCCGAGATGAGCGTGTGCCCCAGGTGCGGCGGGGACGGTACCAAGGACTGGCAGGGAATGGTCGCCATCGCCGACTACGAGAAGTCGGACATCGCCAAGAAGATGGGCATCACCGCTAACGGTACCTATGCCCTGAAGGTCCGCTGATCCCATGTCCGGCG
The DNA here is from genome assembly GCA_902763685.1 of methanogenic archaeon. Classification (GTDB taxonomy): domain Archaea; phylum Thermoplasmatota; class Thermoplasmata; order Methanomassiliicoccales; family Methanomethylophilaceae; genus Methanomethylophilus. The sequence goes on from CACWTF010000045.1 coordinate 5,587, forward strand.
GCAGAAGGCTTCCCCCCGAGATGAGGGAGGAATTCCAGAAGCCGGTCGGATACGACATCAGCGAAGAAGACCTCGCTCACATAAACGCTAACCACAAAATAATCGCCGTCGGCGACGTAGTCTCGCTGACGATGAGGAAGAACGGCATCGTGCCCCTCCTGTCCGTCTACGACGGATACACGGAGAGACGCGAGCTGACCGAGTTCGCCGACCTCGTGAAGAACGAGGGATGGGCGGAGACATCGGTCGCAAATCCGGCAGGGGAGATAACCTCCGAGCTGGAGGATGCCGTCAGAAACGCTTTGGCCGGAGAGTCCGGAAGGATCATCAGGGTCGAAGGGGAAGAGGACCTGGCACTGCTGCCATGCGTCCTTTACGCCCCCGAAGGCGCGGTGGTCGTCTACGGATGGCCCGGGAGAGGGATGAAAGCCGTCGACACGGACGGACCCACGAGAACACGTATCGCACGGATGTACGATATGATGGAGGAGTAAAAATGAAAATGGAGATTACCAACCAGAGAGAAAACGCACTTCAGTCCAGGACTGAAGTCTGCTTCATTGTCGACCACGCCAGGGAATGCACCCCCGGAAGGAACGCAGTGGCAGAAGACCTCGCGAAACAGTTCAACACCAAAAGGGAACTCGTCATCGTCGACGACCTGAACTCCATGTACGGAGTCGGAAAGACCAAGGGATACGCAAAGATCTACAAGTCCGTCGACGACGTCAAGAAGTACGAGCCCGAGTACCTCCAGAAGAGGAACGGCTACGGTGCCAAGCCTGCAGATGAGGAAGCACAGGAGTGATTTGAATGGCAGGAAAGAAAGCAGCAGCACCCAAGAAAGCAATCCAGAAGAAAGACGCCTACCAGGTCGACGGCGATAAAGTCACCAGGGTCAAACCCGTTTGCCCCAAGTGCGGACCTGGAGTATTCATGGCAGTCCACAAGGACCGTACCTCCTGCGGACGCTGCGGATACACCGAGAAGAAAGAGTGAAGGAAAATCTCCAAGGCTCCTCTCCCTCTCAGTTTGGGGCCATATGCCGGGGCTGGCACCCCGGCCAAATTTCCTGATCCTTTCACCTTTATCCTTTTTCAATCACTCGGTCCCGTAGTATAGCTTGGATAGCATAGAGGCCTCCGGAGCCCCAGACCCGGGTTCGAATCCCGGCGGGTCCGCCAATACTGTTAGCCAGCATCGATTTTTTTCAGGTGCATTTAATCATGGATGGTTTACCATCATGACGGTGAGGCGAATAACCTGCACATCAATGATTATATATTCGGAATTTATTGGATATGTCCAATAGATTTGGAATGATAATATGGAGATCAAGAGGGACAGGTACCTGGAACGTCTGAAGAGGTTGCAATTCAAAGGCGGAGTGAAGATAATAACTGGTATTAGGCGCAGCGGGAAATCCTACCTTCTGTTCCATCTATTCCGTGATTATCTCATAGAATCGGGGGTATCTGAGAGAAATATAATCTCGATAGCTCTGGATTCTATAGAGAACAAGCACCTTCGTAATGCCGATGCCCTTTACAGGGAGGTCATCTCACGCATCACGGATGGTTCCGAATACTATGTCATCATCGACGAGATTCAGTTTGCAGAGGATTTTGTGGATTTTGTGAATGGGCTGATCGGCAGGAAGAATGTCGACCTGTACATCACCGGCAGCAATTCCAAATTCCTGTCCTCGGACATCGTGACCGAATTCAGAGGCAGGGGCACCGAGGTCAATATTCGCCCGTTATCGTTTTCCGAATATTGTTCGGCGGTAGATCTGGACGATCGCTCTGCATGGCACAGTTATCTGACATATGGCGGCCTTCCGGAATCCGTTGGTTTGGTCGACGAAGATAAGTCGAACTATCTTACCGAATTGATCAAACTCGTGTATATGAGGGACATCATCGAGAGGAAGAAGGTGAGGATGCCTGACGTGTTGGATGCCGTGTTCGATGTGTTATCCTCTGCAGTGGGTTCGCTTACCAATCCTAATCGTGTTGCCGATATAATGAAAGACCGCAGAATCAAGGTGGACGGAGATACCGTATTCAATTACATTTCTCATCTGGAGGATGCCTATCTGTTCGAAGTATCGAAAAGATTCGATCTGAAAGGCAACGAATACATCGATACCCCATCCAAATACTATGCCGTCGACCTTGGTCTGAGGAACGCCAAGCTAGGTTTCAGGCAGAACGAGTACAATCACCTCATGGAGAATGCCATCTACAATGAGCTCAGGTGCAGAGGATACCTGGTCGATGTCGGTGTGATTGGTATCAGGGAATACAAGGCCGGAAAGAGGGAGTACAAACAGCTGGAGATCGATTTTGTTGCGAACAAGGGCAGTGACAGGATCTACATCCAATCTGCATACAGGATGGATGATCCGGATAAACAAAAACAGGAACTCAGGCCTTTCTTGAAGATAAACGATGGATTTAGAAAGATCGTATTGGTGGGGGATGACGTTCCGCCCCATGTGAACGAGAAAGGAATCAGGATAATGAATGTCATTGATTTCATGAAGGATCCGAACAGTCTGGAGAAAATCTAATCTGAATCTATTGGATATATCCAATATATTTAGACTAACTGGAGAGCAAGAGTGACCGGTGCCGGAGTATCTGGTAGTGGAAACTATATTCCTGAAGGTTTGACCGACAAAGAACGTTTGATTCTGGAGATAATATCAAAGGGTGAATTTACCACGATTCAAGGGGTCTCTGAGAGATTATCAATATCCCATGCTTCCGTTGAACGTTCTTTGAAATCCCTGGTTGCGAAACAGTTGATTGAAAGAGTCGGATCTGATAGAAAAGGTTCATGGAGGAGAATCTGAATAACTGTTTCTCCCTCATTACATTCTCCTTAGAACCTGAGTTTGAGAGATAGTGTATTTCTCTGTCTGTCAAACCCAGGTTGAAACGAGAACCTTCCGGGACCCAGTACAGATATTCCGGATGCGGCTCACCCGTTTTTGTATTTTTCGAGACGGGCCTTTGTCTCGGGACTGAGAGGGTGTTCCTTCATGTATGCGGATGCACTCTCGAAGACCCCGTCGACGGTGAGATCGTCGTAAAGCTGTCTTCTGGACAGTGTATAGTCTCCGCTGTCCCTTAAAAGGGAAATGAAACGCCTCATATCCTCCATCTTCCGTTATGGATCCTGCGGGAATCTCGATCTTCAGAATCGATTGTGATGCTTATCTTATGCTTGGGTCGGTTCTCAAATGGTGCTTTTGAGACGTCCCTTGAAATAATCATCCAACGGATGATCCTTCATGTACCTCTCGGCCCCGGAGGATATCTCTTCCGCAGACATGTCGTCGAAGACGGAACGCCTCCATTCGGTGTAATCGGAACTATCCTTGTTCATGATGAATATGAAGCGTTCCGCACCTACGGAACCCAAAGCATCCACCAGACACTTCATTCCGATGGTTTTGATCTCAACGTCAGTAACATTCTCCATGATTACACCTCCTCTGTGATGAATTGAATGGGACTCATTATCTTTATGCGATCGTCCCTGTATTTAAGAATACGGTCATCCGTAGTAATAAATGGAATTGACAGAGTTAGGTCGCTTAGGAGCCACATCCCTCTGCCGGGTCCCCTGATTGGGACAATAATACATCACCTAGGCGTTATTTACTCTATTCGTTTCGATGCCTTAGAAACGCAGGTCATGGATGAGAGATATGAATCTTTCATTAGAGTTTTCAACTTTTCCTGAGAACTTTCCCCTAATAGGATGTACTCACCGGAAGGAATCAGAACCTGGGCATAGCGACTTTGCGGTATGCCCGTATCAGATTCATCACCTTAAGGACCGGGAGCTTCAGTTCCTTTGCGATGTCCAGCACACCCGCCCCCGCATCGTATTTCTCGCATACCCATCTTTTCAGTGCGTTCTTTGCCAGCAGGAAAGCCGGCATGTATTGTATATTGCACGCTCCTACAGATTTTGTTAAAGAAAAGTGCGATGCAATGTATGCGCTTAAGCAGAATCGGCCATGATTGAGTGGGCAGCAATCCGTTTTATAATCACGGTATAAAACATCGTTTTTCAATGATTTGATACGACTATACGTTTCAGATTTTTGAACCGTTTTTAGTCGGTTCATTATTTTCTATTTTTAACACGTCTGGCTCATCATGAAAAACTATGCAGTTTTCATGCCAAACGGAACCCCTAATGGAGTAGGGTTTTCGAACTGTTTCGCGTATAAAACCGTCGCAGGGCCGAAAGAAAGGAAGTGCCATTTCAGACCTAATCTGCAGGCGGTGGTGGAATGATCGTGGCAATCTATGTCCGCGTCTCCACCAGGAAACAGGACGAGACCAATCAGCTCCCTCGTCTCCGGGAGATCGCCAAGAACAGAGGGTTCGAGGTGTTCAACGAATACTCGGATGAGGCCTCCGCCAAGGACGCCAACCGTCCCGGGTGGAAGGAGCTCATGGAGGATGCTTCGAACCACAGGTTCGATGCGATCCTCGTCACCAAGCTCGACAGGGTCATGAGATCCCTGGTGCAGCTTAACATCACCATGTCAAACCTTCAGGCTTACAACGTGAAGCTCATCTGTGCCGACATCGGAGAGATCGATTGTTCGACTCCGATGGGAAAGGTGCAGATGCAGATCATCGGGGCCATAGCTGAGTGGGAGAGGGAGATCTCGTGCAGAGGACGAAGGAGGGCCTCGAAGCCCGCAAGGCACGCGGTGCGAAGCTCGGCAGGAAGAGGAGGGACGACATCCCTCTCGATACCATCGCCACGCTCCGCATGAACGGGAGCTCCTGGAATCTCATCTCCAAGGATCTCCGCATCCCTAAGGCAACGCTCATGAGGAGGAAGCCTGAGGTGGAGGATCTGATTTCAAGGCGGTCCGGAAAGGGGGTGGCCGAATGACCCAGGTCCAAAATGGAGGGGGGTCGGAGGCTCCTCAGGGATATATAAAGAAAGAAGAGGTCCAAAAGCGGTCGGTTCCGGACCAGGCCTTCGAGGTCTATTCCAAAGACTTCGAGGACGATCATTTCTTCAGGACCATGATGTCACCGGGGAAGTTCCATTACCTCTACGGGAACCTCGGGATTGGGAAGACCCATTTCCTGATGAACATGATGTACCTCCTCCACGAGGGATTCGACGGCACCGGGGAATGGGAGATAGTCACGAACGTCTTCATGTACCGCAAGGATGAGAAGGGCACGGAAGTGTGCTGCCCCGAATGCGTGCACCACATCGACAGTCTGGAGGAGTTCTTCGACAAGATGGTGGAGTTCTCCGATTCCGGGAGGAAACTGGCCCTGTTCCTGGACGACTTCAACCGTTTCTTCTACGATGAGGGGAAGGATGATCTTTCCCGGTACCTCAAGCTGCTGATCCTCAACAGAAGGAAACTGGGCGTGATGCTGTTCTTCAGCGGCACGGAGGATGTCGGCGAATTCGAGAACGACTGGACGGGCCGCCGCCATGCAGCGGATTATTTCTGGAGCAGATACAAATCTAAGAAGGAATGGGACCAGACCAAGAAGGATCTCGGATTGGATATCGATTGGAACCGCCGGGATACCACCGGGGGCACGGTGATCGGCGGCAATCTCGTCCACATCCGCAGTTCGTACACAGAATGGACCGATACCGAGAAGGATTCCGGTTGGTTCTACGACAAGATCAGCGATGCATCCGTCCTCAGGTACAGGAAGGGATTCGATTTCGCCTCGTTCTGGAGAGGATTGGAGAACGTATCCTCCCTTACCGCGAAGGCCTATGTCCGCGATTATACTTCATCCATGAGCGAGGAAAAAGTCAGGGAGGTGGAACAGTGCCAGCAGGAGAAAGATGCGGTCGGAATGGCTGTCAAGCTGAAGTCGATGGGGCTGACCGATGAGGCGATAGAGTTCGTTCTCGGGACTCCCAAGACCACGCTGCGGAGATGGGTCGAGAAAGCCGGGTATCAATGGAAGGTCGGTGCGATGGAGGTGCCGTAC
>CACWTF010000046.1 GCA_902763685.1 methanogenic archaeon
AATCCACCCACAACATCCTCACCGACCTGTACACGGCGGCCATGTCCGTACTCGAACCGCTCCTGGAACCCCTCCGCGAACTCATGAAGATGGCTGAGAACGTGGTGGATAGGATCGCACAGGCACTCATGACCATCAACCGTTACATTAACGAACTCATCGAGAGCATCTACAACGCCATAATGGGTCCCATCGAGAGACTGTACTCCCTCTTCTCCGAGACCATCACCGAAACCCTCTGCGACTGCATCGTGGCCCTCGCGGACAACCTGGAACCCATCATCGATCTGTCCATCGTCAACCAGATCCTCGGGTTCTCCTACATGGGCTACACCCTGACCTTCAAGCTCAACCTCGCATCCCTCGACAATTACACCAAGCACATCGTTAGGGCGGAGTTCAGCGGGGACGTGGCAGGGAACGAGGTGAAGGCGTTCCTGGATGTGAAGACCAAGGGCGAGACCAAGAAAGAGGTCCTCGTCACCGGCGGATTCACCGTCAAGGGCGATGACTGGAACCTCTCCGCCAAGATCGACCCCACCATGAAGGTCAACAAGCACATCGCTTCCGTCAGCGGAGAGGTCAAGGGCGTCAAGATCGATGCTGTCCTCCCCGAGGTCGTCCAGTATCACGAGATCGGAATCAGGCTCTCCGATTTCCCCGGGATCGGCACCATCCTATCGAACATCCCCTCCCCCATCGCCGGCACCAAGCTGGAACTCGACGCGGGTCTGGAACTGAAGTACAACGTCCCTCTCCTCACCGGGGTGCTGGTCAACGAGTTCGAATCCAACCCCGAGGGTGAGGACAGGAACCATGAATGGGCGGAGATCATCAACCTCACAGGTAGCACGGTGGACCTCAACAACTGGACGCTCACCACCTCCAAGAACAAGGTCCACATCCTCAAGGACCTGGAGCTCGCCCCCGGCGAGAGGACCGTCGTCACCTTCCCCGGAAACTTCCTGCTCAACAGCAAGGAATACCTGGTCCTGAAGGATCCTGACGGGGAGATCGCCGACAAGACGAACACCATGAACGACAGTGCCAACGACAGCAGGACGTGCCAGAGGGGAATGGACGGATCCACCGAATGGGGACTCATCGAAGGTACCTGCGGCACCGCCAACAGCGGAGGACTGTTCGGGAAGGACGGTATGGCGGTCAATATCGTGAAGAGCATCGTAACCAAGGCCGCCACCAAGGCCATGGATGAACTCAGGCTAGTCTACACCGTCGACGGTCTGCAGGAGCTCCTCACCCGTACCATCAGATACGCCATAGAGGACGGCATCGACAGGCTCGCCGCCTGCGTGGTGGAAGGTTCCGCATACGTCTCCGTCGACTTCGCCGACCTGACCTCCTCGGGACGTACGGGATTCAGGGCCTATGTGTCCGCGGACAGCGAACTGGTGGGGGATGTGATGAGATACCTCCTGGGGAAGTTCGAGGCACTGTTCCTCGGAATCGACGACCCGTACAACATCGATATCGAGTCCGCCGTCTACGACGACGTCTATATCGGGGTCACCGTCTACGGAGGCATCAGTCCCCCGTCCCTATTATGTGCCAGCACCTCCGATAAGAAGGTCCTCCTGGGCGTTGACATCCGCACCAACCTCTCCGCCGTCGGCGGACTGTTCGGCTGCGATCTCGGCACCCCCGAGGTCAAGGCACAGATCGGTATCAAGAACTGCCCCAAGGAACTCATCCCCCCGGCCCTCGGCGTGAAGAAGAACATGACCTACGATTATTGGTTCATCCGCATGACCTTCTCGTCCTGCTGACGCGCACGCGCACACAAGCCTTAATTATAGGACGCAGATAGGTCAGGTATGGCCGGAATGAAAACAACCATACCAACAGTACTCAGTGCAGAGGAACTCATGGACAAGGCATTCCGCAGGGCCGCCAAGATCTCCAAGAAGGGCAGCGACTCCCTGGACACCAGGAAGAAGACCGCCCTCGCCAGGATCACGGCTTCGGGCGACATAGTCGAGACGACTCTCGTCGGCTACATCCAGAAATTCCCCAGGATGGAGAAACAGGATGACTTCTTCCCGCAGCTCGTGAACCTCGTCATAGGGATCGACAGGTACAAGAAGGCCCTCGGAGCCCTCAACTGGGCGGCAGGAAGGACGGAACTCCTGAAGAACCAGGCACTCAGGGAGGTCAGGCGTACCAAGGACCCCTCGATCATCGAGAACATCAAGAAGGGTTACTACGGACGTCTCGGATCGTACGTCAGACAGATCTCCGACGATCTGCTGTTCCTGCAGGATGCCAAGAACAAGTTCAGGGATCTCCCCACCATAGATCCCGCCATCCCCACCGCCGTGGTCGCAGGATTCCCCAACGTGGGGAAGAGCAGCCTGGTGACCTACATCAGCACCGCCGCTCCCGAGATCGCACCTTATCCTTTCACCACCAAGGGTATCACCATCGGACACATCGAGGACGACTGGAGGAAATACCAGATCGTCGACACCCCCGGACTGCTCGACCGCAGCTTCGAGGACAGGAACGACATCGAGAAACAGGCCGTTCTGGCCCTCAGGTACCTCACCGACATCATGATCTTCATCCTCGATCCCTCCGAGACCTGCGGATACAGTCTGGAAGTCCAGAACAAGCTCCTGAACAACATCAGGTCCAACTTCTCCGACGTCCCCATAATCGTGGTGGAGAGCAAATGCGATGTCATGAAGACCGAGAACGACATCAGGCGCATCTCCACCGTCAGCGGCGAGGGAATGGAGGACTTCCGCAACGAACTCGTCGAGATGCTCAGGAAGATTTTCAGAGAGAAGGCACGTGCCGCCCCGCTCGAGGAAGAGTGAACATGTCCGAGGTCGTCTGCAGCGAGGAGATGAAGGCGTACTTCGCCAAACTCGGTTCGGATACCGAGGAACTCTATCAGATAGCGGACGCGGCCAGGAAGAAGGGGAAGGACCCCAAGACAGTCGTGGAGATCCCCCGTGCGGAGGACCTCGCATCTCGTGTCGAGAAACTGCTCGAGGATTACCAGGTTGAAGGTCTGGCTGACCTCATCAGGCAGAAGACCGCGGAATTCGGCAACCGTGAGATCGTCGCCCTGAAGGTGGCGGAGGAATTCGCCAAGAAACCCGCCGAGACCATGGAGAAGACCCTCGACCGTGCGGTCAGGATCGGTCTCGCCATCATCACCGAGGGAATCCTCGTCGCACCCTTGGAAGGAATCGCATACACCCGTATCAGGAAGAACGACGACGGGACCGACTTCGCCGATCTGGTCTTCGCAGGACCGATCCGTGCGGCAGGAGGTACCGGACAGGCGATGAGCGTCCTGGTCTGCGACGTCGTACGTCAGGCCATGGGAATCGACAGGTACAAGCCCACCCCCGAGGAGATCGGAAGGCTCACCGAGGAGATCCCTCTTTACAAAGCCTGCGCCAACCTGCAGTTCACACCCGAGACCGAGGACATCGAACTCATAGCCAGCGAATGCCCGGTCATGATCGACGGAGAGGGTACGGAGAAGGTCGAACTGGGCGGATTCAGGGACCTGCCCCGTATAGAGACCAACCAGGTCAGGGGAGGAGCCTGTCTCGTCATCGCCGAAGGAATGTGCCTGAAGGCGTCCAAGCTGAAGAAGCACGTAGACAAACTGGGCATCAAAGGATGGGACTTCATCTCCAAATACCTGGACAAGCACAAGACCGTCAGCGACAGCAAGGACGGCGAGAAGAAGAAAAAGGTCGAGCCCCTCGAGAAGTACCTCAAGGACATGGTCGCCGGACGTCCCATCTTCGGACACCCCTGCAGGAAGGGAGCGTTCAGACTCAGGTACGGCAGGGCGAGGACCTCCGGACTGGCATCCCTGGCCTACAACCCGGCCAGCATGTATGCCATGGACGAGTTCATGGCACTCGGTACCCAGTGCAAGATAGAAAGGCCCGGAAAGGCCTGCGTCGTCACCCCCGTGGATACGATCGAAGGTCCAACCGTCCTCCTGAAGAACGGGGACCTGATCTACTGCCAGACCAAGGAGGAATATGCGGACGTCAAGGCACAGGTGGAAGAGGTCGTCGACAACGGGGAGATACTGATCCCCTACGGTGAGTTCTGCGAGAACAACCATGTCCTCGTCCCCTGCGGATACGCTCTCGAATGGCACCGCGAGGAGATAAAGGAAGCAAACAACGGAGAGCTTCCGGAGGATTGGGCAGACCCCACCTACGAACGTGCCTTAGAGATGTGCCAGCAGTTCAATGTAGCACTGCACCCCAAGTTCAATCTCTTCTGGAACGAGGTGGAACTCGGCAGGATCGTCGGGTTCAGGGATTTCCTCGTCGGCAACGCGGAGATGGCGGAAGGACACCTCGTCCTGCCCCTCGAACCTGTCAGCAAACGCGTCCTGGAGGACCTCAACGCCACCCACAGGGTCAGGGAGAACAAGGTCTTCGTCGACACCGTCTACTCCCGCCCCATCATCGACTGCCTAGGCCTCAAGGAGGAGAACGGCAGACTCGCCAAGGTATCTGAACTCGAAGGCGAGGAGACCCTCGATGCCATCAGCAAGGCGGCCGGATACCTGGTACGTGCCAGGGTCATGACCCGTGTCGGAACCAGGATGGGAAGGCCCGAGAAGGCGAAGGAAAGGGCCGGTTCTCCCCTGGTCCAATGCCTCATGGCCCTGCAGGACAACGAACACGTCTGCAGGGATACCCTTACCGCAATCAAGGTCCTCAAGGAGGTCAACACCAAAATCGGTGAGGGCAAGAACAAGTACCTCCACCCCGACATGGGCGTGAGGAGGTGTCCAGTCTGCAGGGCCGAGACGTTCCGTACCTGGTGCAGGGACTGCAACGCCCATACCGACCCCGTGGAGAAGAAGAGGGCACCAGGGGAGGAAAACGGCATAGCCGTCGACCCCGAGAAGGAGTACAAAGATGCCCTCGAGGCCGTGGGCGAGACCTTCGGACCCAAATCGAAGGAGACGCTCAAATGCTGCGATGTCCTCACGTCCAAGGACAAGACCCCCGAGACCATGGAGAAGGGAATCCTCCGCAGGAAACACGACATCTCCATCTTCAGGGACGGTACCGTACGTTACGATATGACCGATATCCCCCTCACGCACTTCAAACCCAGGGAGATCGGCCTCAGCATCGAGAAGGCACACGAACTCGGATACACCCACGACTGGAACGGCGACCCACTCACCAGCCCCGAACAGACCGTGGAACTCAAGTGCCAGGACATCGTCCCGTCACGCGACTGCGGTACGTACATGGCAAGGGTGGCAGAGTTCATCGATGACGAACTGGAGCAGATCTACGGGCTCCCCAGATTCTACAACAAGACAGGTAAGGACAAGCTCACAGCCTCCGATCTGATCGGTCAGATCGCCTTCGGTCTCGCACCCCACACCTCCGGATGCATCCTGTGCAGGATCATCGGATACAGCGATGTCCGCGGATGCTACGGCCACCCGTTCTATCACGCTTCCAAGAGGAGGAACTGCGACGGTGACGAGGACTGTATCATCCTGGCACTGGACGGTCTCCTTAATTTCTCCAAGGTCTTCCTGCCCGACAGACGCGGAGGACTCATGGACAGTCCGCTGGTTCTGACCACCAGGCTGGACCCCAACGAGATCGACAAGGAGGCCCACAACGTGGACTGCAGGAGATACTATCCTGTGGAGTTCTACCACGCGGCCATGGACATGAAGGACCCCAAGGAGGTGGAGAAGATCATGGATCTGGTCGGAGGCCGTATCAAGACCGAGAACCAGTACGAGAACATCGGATTCACCCATGATACCGCAGACATCTCCGAAGGCCCCAAGGAGTCCGCATACACCACTCTGGGTTCCATGCAGGACAAGATGGAGGCCCAGCTCAAACTCGGTAAGAAATGCCGCGGAGTCGACGAGAAGGATGTGGCCAGCAAGGTCATCAACAAGCACTTCATGCCCGATATGATCGGAAACCTGAGGAGTTTCGCCACCCAGACCCTCCGCTGCGTCAAATGCGGTACCAAGTACCGCCGTGTCCCGCTTACCGGCGTATGCACCAAATGCGGCAACAAGCTCAATCTGACCGTACACGAGGCATCCGTCAGGAAGTACCTCAAGGTGTCCCAGGAAGTGTGCGAGGATTACGGACTCGACGAGTACACCAAGGACAGGATCCAGATCATCGAGCTCAGCATGGATTCGCTCTTCAACAACGACAAAGTGAAGAAATGCAAGCTCACCGACTTCTATTGAAATCCGGCAGTCTGGGTCTTTTCAAGGATTGTTGTAAAAGTTGATCCCCCGGGAATCCCGGGGGTAATGAATGTTTTCAGCTCAGAGTGCTTCGACGACGGCTGCGAACTCCTCGGCCTTCTGCTCGAGGATCTCCACTGCCTTGTCGAGGACCTGCCTTGCGGTGAGGGAACCGTCGGTCTCGTATTTGAATACGAAAGCGGTGTCGTCCCACTCGACGGTGACTGCATCCTGAAGGGCGGGATCCTGTTCCACGGCCTTTCCGTAGGTGCAGGCGCGGTAGATGTCGTCAACGACGAGCTTTCCGCCCTCGACCTTGAAGAGTCCGGGGTAGGATTCGGCTGCTTCCTGGACCTCCGCGACGCCTGCCTTGTCAGCCTTGATGGTGACGGTGGGCATGTAGGAGTATCCGACACCGAATGCCGCCTGCCACTTTACGTGCTGCTTGGCGGTTCCCATGACTGCGGTCGCGTAGATGAGGACTGCCTGGGTATCGGTGAGCTCCACGATCGGGATGGCCTCGTCCTTCACCTTGAGGGTGGAGTCTCCGAGAGGCATGAGGTCTCCGGAGAGGACGGTGCCGGGACCGACCTTGTTGAGACTGTACATGATGGTGCAGCCGGGACAGCCGACTCCGCCGCAGGAACAGTCCTTCTGGAAGGTGAACTGGTCAGTGGTAGGAACGGGTATGAGACCGAGCCTGTGTGCGATGATCTCATCGAACAGGGAGGTCACGCTCTCATATTCCTTGTCGTCCTGCATGATGGGACCGAGGTGGAACTCCACCTTATCGATTGCCATCTTGGGAATGTCCTGGAGCATGGTGCGCCTGAGTGCGTTTGCCATTGCAGGAGAGGAGTTCCTGAGAATGAACTTAGCCTTCCTGTCCTCCATTTCGACAATCTCTATCTGCATGACGAAGCCTCCTCAGACCCTGCGTCCTCTGCGTCCGCCCTTGGGCTTGGTACCGTCGTGGGGTATGGGGGTGACGTCCTCGATACGTCCGATCTTGAGGCCGGCACGTGCAAGTGCACGGATGGCGGCCTGGGAACCGGGACCGGGGGAGGTGGATTTGTTTCCTCCAGGTGCCCTTACCTTGACGTGGATTCCGATGATCTCTTTCTCTGCGGCGATCTCGGCGATCTTCTCCGCTGCCTTCTGTGCGGCGTAGGGAGAGGACTGGTCCTTTGCCTGCTTGACGATCATACCACCGGTGACTTTTCCGAGGGTCTCGGCTCCGGTGATGTCGGTCAGAGTGATCATAACGTTGTTGTAGCTTGCGAAGATGTTGGCGATTCCCCATTTTCCGGTCATTCAAATCACTCCTCTGCGGGTGCTTCGGCCTCGGCCTCTGCGGGTTCTTCTTCGACTGCAGGCTCTGCGGGTGCAGCGGGTGCTGCTCCGGGTCCGGCCCTCATGGGGTGCATCTCGTCGGTGAAGGGGGATGCGGGGTTGTACTCGACGGTTCCCTCTTCCTCACGGAGGACGATGTATCCGGGGACGGTGACCTTGTGGCCGTCGACGAAGATGTGTCCGTGGTTGATGAGCTGCCTTGCCTGCTTGATGGTGGTTGCGAGTCCCTTCTGGAACACGATGGTCTGCAGACGCCTGCTGAGGATATCGGAGTTCTGGAGGACGAGGATTGCGTTGAGGTCTCCGCCGGTAACGGGGAGGACACCCATGCGTGCACACTTAGCGATGAGTGCGTCAGCCTCGATCTTTGCCTGAGCATCTCCGGTCCTGAGACGGGACTGGAGTTCCCTGGACTGTTTCCTGAAGTTCCTGAGAAGGGTATCGGCCTTCCATACCTCGGTCTTGTTCTTCAGACCGAACTGGCGGACGACTTCGTTCTCTGCCTTGATCCTCTCGCCCTGCCAAGGGTGGGAAGGAGTGTCGTAGCTTTTCCTTGAGAATTTAGGATCTCCCATTCAACTCACCTCATTTCCTCTGGACACCGCAAGCGAGTCCTTTCCTTCCGTTGGACCTGGTCCTCTGACCCCTTACCTTGTGGTTGGTCTCGTGCCTGATTCCGCGGTAGCAGCGCATCATCTTCATCCTGTTGATGTCGTCGCCCTGGAGAATGTCGAGGTCGTTTCCGAGGAGGTGCATGTCTGCTCCGGTCTCGTAGTCGAGCTGGCGGTTTACTGCCCAGCTGGGTGCGTACTCGACGTAGGAGAGGACGAGTTTCTCGAGGGTTGCGACCTGCTCGTCGGAAAGGGAACCGATCTTTGCTGCAGGGTCCACGTTCGCCTTCTTGACGATAATCTGGGAGACCCTCTTTCCGACTCCCTTGATGCTCTGAAGTCCGATGACGGTGTATTTGAGACCGTCGATATCGGTGTTCGCCATACGGACGATGTAGTTGAAGTCATCGCCCTCACTCTTTGCAGATTTCTTTGCGGGACCCTTCTTTTTCTCTGCGGGTGCCGCAGGCTCTGCTTTCTGGTTAGCTGCCTTAGGTGCTGCCATAATTCATTCCTCCGTAAATGTTCCGTCCGGAGACGGAAAGCTCAAGCACGGTTCCCGGTGTCGGGTGTGTGCTCTCAGTGTTCGTCCTGATATGCAGAACGGGTCCTGAGTTTACGTAGGTCCGAGCATTCCCTCTTTGTTTATAAAAGTATGTGCCCGCTTATTATAATATAATAAGGAGGGGAAAGGGAAAATGGTGCCGACGACCGGATTCGAACCGGTGAACCGCTATGGAGAAGATCTTGAGTCTACCGCCTTTGGCCAGCTCGGCTACGTCGGCCTTGTCCCCCAATCCGGGGGATGGGTTAAAGGTTTTATGGTAAGGTGGTGACCTCTGCCCTCTTGCCGATGGCGTAGAAGGTGTATTCGTGCTGGGTCACGATGCTCCCGGGGGCCTCGACGAGCTGTGCGTAGCTTCCCAGGACACCCTTGCGGACAAGGACCTTGACGTACTTCTCGGCGTTCGGGAAGTCGCAGCTCCTGGCACAGAAGGGGAGTCCGTGGAACTCGTCCTTGATGTAGGCGAGGAAGTCCTGGGTCTTGGGATCGTCGACGGGCTTCTCCCTGTTGAAGATGACGATGTTTCCGGGCTTGCCGTTATCGATGAACCCCCTTCCGTTGGTGGCGAAGGGCTCCACCGCGAAGGTGTCGCCGAGTTTGATGGGGGTCTCGTCTCCTGCGTCGTAAGGGGGGATGGAGTAGCCTGCGTGAAGGTCCCACTGTAAGATCTGATGGCCGCAGAGGTTCTCGACGACCTTGTAACCGTCCCTCTTGATGCTCATCTCTATGGCACGTCCGATCTCGCGGATAGGGGTGCCCTCGCCGACGAACTCGGCAACGGTGTTCCTGGCACGTTTGGAGGCCTCCACGAGGTCGCGGTAGGCGTTGGTGCCCACCTCGACGGTGGCGGCGGTGTCTCCGATGAAACCGTCAAGGAATCCTCCGCAGTCGATCTTCACCACGTCGCCGATCTCCAGACGGGACTGGTCGGTGGGCGAGGGGGTGTAGTGGGCCGCGATCTCGTTGATGCTTATGTTGCAGGGGAATGCGAGTCCGCATCCGTGGTCGCGGATGTATCCCTCGACCTCCTGCGCGATGTCGTAGAGCTTCGCTCCGGGCTTGCAGAGGCTGATCCCCAGGTCCCTTGCGGCGGCGGCGACCTCTCCCGCCCTGCGTAGTTTCGAAAGCTGATCCTCGTTCAGCATTGCAGTACCTCCTTGATCATTTCCTCGGTGATGGAACCCTGACGGATGATCTCGTACTCCTTGTCCTTGATCCATATGATGGTGGAGGGCTTACCGAGGGGACTAGGTCCGCAGTCGATGTAGGTGGAGACGGAACCTCCGAAGGCGTTGACCGCCATGTCCACGTTCACCGCATCGGGTTTGGAATGGGTGTTGGCGGAAGTGGCCACGATGGGTCCGGCACGCTTGGCGATCTCGACCGCCATGGGGTGGTCGGGGATACGCACTCCGACCTTGTGGGAGCCTGCCGTGACGATGTCTGGCACATCTTCCTGCTTCTGAATAATGATGGTGAGGGGACCGGGAAGGAACGCATCCACGAGCTTGTCAGCGTACTCGTTGAGGACCGCCACCTTCTCCATCATCCTCCTGTCAGCGACCGCGACCGAGAGGGCCATGTCGAACGGCCTGTTCTTGGCAAGGTACAGGGATTTGACGGCGGACTGGTTGTAGATGTCCGCTCCGATTCCGTAAACGGTGTCGGTGGGGTAGACGATGAGTTTGCCGCACCTCACATCGGTAGCTGCAAAGTCCGCTGCTTCCATGCATGCACTGTCGAATCCTTTGGTCAGATCACACTTGAGTATGGTCAATACGATGCCTCCGTCATTGCGATTGCTTCATTGACCGCCTTTTTTCCGTCGGCGGCGGTCGGCCCATGACCTGGATAAAGCGTCCCCATATTTACGTTACGCAGTAAGCGGAGGGAACCGCACATATCACGGTAACTCCCGGTCAGGAGATCGGTCCTTCCGTAACCCTCGGCGAATACCGTATCGCCGGAGAACAGGGAGCGGGTGACGCGGTCCAGGAAACACACACTGCCGGCCGTATGACCTGGAGTCTGGATCACTTCCAGTACGTGGTCCCCGAGGTCGAACACGTCGGTGGGGAGCAGCTTCTTGCAGGGCACGGGCATGAGCCTTACCCCCAGGTGGGAAGCGAAGGACACTGCCTGGTCCGCCCCCTCCAACACGCTGGTCTCGATCTCGCTGATGTAAGCGGGACATCCGAACTCCTGGACGATGTCATATAGTCCCCCCGTATGGTCCGCATGGCAGTGCGTGAGCAGTACCGCGGAGAGCCTGACGCCGTCCAACTGTTCCCAGATCTGGGAGATCACATTCTGTGAATCCAGTCCAGTGCCGGCGTCGATGAGCACGGCGGATCTTCCTTTGACAAGGTAGATGTTGGAGTCATAGGGGACCGATGTCTCGATACGGAGTATGGTCATCGTACTTCGGAAAGTGTACTCATAGATAAACCATACCCGCCAAAAAGTACAGCGGATGAATCCAACAAGCCGCATGACCCAGACACGGAAAAACCACTCTGAGGAGAAATGTGGAAAATAGGAGAAATGAAGATGAGTTTTTCATACGTAACCTGTTTGACTGCTAGACCACATCCAGCGGCAAAGATGTTAGTGAGCCAGGACTGAATACCTCGGAAACCCTCGGTACTTACATCCGGGATATCTTAAGATGTCTCTTTTTCAAGGACGCTTCGAGCTTAGATGCGTTCAGCTCTTATCGTCTAGTGCGTGGCTACTCAGCCTGCCTTGTCAGACAACTGATAAACTAGAGGCACCGAATCCCTGTTCCTCTCGTACTAAAGGATCCTTCTCGTCAGACATTAACAATTCCATCAAAAAGCAACAAAACTGTCTCGCGACGTTTTAAACCCAGCTCACGATCCCTTTTAATGGGCGAACAACCCCACCCTTGGCAGCTGCTGCACCACCAGGATAGGGAGAGCCGACAGCGAAGTAGCAAGCCACGGGGTCGATATGAACTCTTGCCCGTGACAACTCAATTATCCCCAGGGTAATTTTTCTGACATCAATCACCCCCATTTGGGAGGTTGATTGGTTCGCTAAGTCTTAGTTTCCTATCTCCGAACCCTATTGTCTGGTTCCGAGTCAAGCTAGCTTTTACCTTTACATTCTTCGTTAGATTTCTGACCTAACTGAGCTAACCTTTGAGCGCCCTTGTTATCTTTTTGAGGGCGTGGCGCCCCACCCGAACTGCCCGCCTATAGCTGTCCCCTCGAAAGGGTGAGTCGTAAGAAATGGTAAGGACGGTGTTTCATCGTCGACTCGGAGAGAAGCTAGCGCTCCTTCCTGGGTAACGTCTCCCGTCTACCCTACACATACCATCTCCTACAACAACAACAGGTTGCAGTGAAACTCCATGGGGTCTTCGCTTTCAGATGGAATGATCTGGATTGTGCACCAGATTGATTGTTTTCACTAGCGTCGAGGCGGGGACAGTAGAACACTCGTTGAGCCTTCATGCAAGTCGCCAATTAAGCGACAAGGTATTACGCTACCTTAAGAGGGTCATAGTTACCCCCGCCGTTTATCGGTCCTTCGATCGGTTGAAACCGAATTTCAGATGCCGACACTGGGCAGGCTTCGGCCCCAATACACATCCTTTCGGACTAGCTGAGACCTATGTTTTTACTAAACAGTCGGTGTTCTCTTGTCACTGCGACCAGTAACTCTCATTACTGGCACCCTTTATCCCGAAGTTACAGGGCTAATTTGCCGAGTTCCCTCGCCTCGATTATGCTAACACGCCTTAGGCTACTCACCTAGGGACACCTGTGTCGGTTCTTGGTACGATTCTGACTTCTGTAACTGCAGTGTTTTCACTGAGACCGGGAATCACAGAAAGAGGGATTGCTCCCTCCCCGTCACGCTTTCGGAAACTTCTCACCATTACGGTTCTTCATCTCCTTGTACGCTTAGATAAGCAGACAAACTTACTTCTGCTATCCTGATCCTCCACTGCAGACAAAGGAAGTCAAAGTTCAGGAATATTAACCTGATTCCTATTCCCGCACTTCGATTAAGAGTACGGTTAAGATCGACTAACCCTTGGCTGACGAACATTGCCAAGGAACCCTTGCCCCTGCGGCGACACGGATTCTCACCGTGCTATGCTGCTACTCACTCCATGATCCTCGTCGGTACTCGGTCCACAGGACCTCACGGCCCTGCTTCTGCCCAAGCACCGCGCCCCGCTACAAAATCACATTTCTGTGTTCTAAAGTATCGGTATCCAGTTTAGCCCCGTCCATTTTCTGGGCCCATAATCTCGACCGGTGAGCTGTTACGCTATCTTTAAAGGGTGGCTGCTTCTGAGCTCACCTCCCGGTTGTCTTAGACTACTGACGCCATTTCATATTACACTTAACTGGAATTTAGGGACCTTAACTTTAGTCTGGGTTGTTTCCCTTACGGCTACCAAGCTTACCCCGGGTAGCCTTAGATCCGTCTTCTACGGTGAACGCAAGTTCGGAGTTTGACAAGACACCGAGAGGTTTCCCTCCCTAAGCATCCAATCGGTGCTCTACCTCACATTCTGCCTCCAACGATCTCAAGCTGAGACTTGTTTCGCGGGGAACCAGCTATGTCCCGCCTAGATTGGCCTTTCACCCCTATACCCAGGTCACATGAACAATTTGCACATTAGAACCACTTCGCTCCTCCACCTCCCCTTCGGAAGGCTTCAAGCTGCCCAGGCATAGATCGACGGGCTTCGGGTCTCCGCGCCATTGACTAATCGCGAGCACACGACTTCCCTCGTAAGAAACTGCGGAATATCGGTTTCCCTTCGGCTACCTGATTGAACAGTTAACCTCGCCAATGACCAGAACTCCATGGATCGGTTTTCTAACCGAATGGTACAACACTGGTCCACCTTGCGGCTTCTTCCCTTTCATGCTGTACTAATCTATAACCGTATGGTTTCAGGTCTTTTCATCTCCCGTTAAGGGTACTTTTCAGATTTCGCTCACGCTACTATTACGCTATCGGACTAGAGTTGTATTTAGAATTGGAGGCAAATGTCCCCCGACTTCACGCGAGATATCCAACTCACGTTACTCCGGATTACCATCAATCTCCGTACTGGCCTTCTCTTAAGGGGCTATCACCCTCTATGGCACGTTTTTCCAAACGATTTCAGATATCCCAGCCCAAGGAGTAAACGGATCCATAACTCCACATCTCCCAAAGGTTTCCCAAAGGGATTCGGTTTGTTCTATACCGCGTTCGATCGCCTTTACTAACGGTATCTCGGTTGATTTCTTTTCCTGCGGGTACTAAGATGCTTCAATCCCCCGCGTTCCCTGTCACTACTGACAATTCCGAAGAATAGGAAGTCCCATTAGGTGATCGTCGGATCATAGGCTTCTTGCACCTTCCCGACGCTTATCGCAGCTTGACACGACCTTCATCAGCACTCTAGCCGAACCATCCCCCATACGGCGTAGCACGCCGCTGGCGTATGATCTAGCACACGTCCAGGTTACGTATGATCGGTTGTCATCAGCCTTTTAATCCGCCCTCATCTTCCATAGCGGAGGCCTCGACCACTTCCCCGACAGAAATCTCCTGTTTCTTCGGGTGCATGACGGGTGCATGATGTGAGTAAACTCATAGAGTCGTACTCAGTGAAGTCCTTGTATAGTTGGGTTATATTTAAACCTTGGTACACAAGGAAGCTCTGTCATTTTCATGACACCGAATCGCTCATCTTACGATTGGGTTCGGCTTTTCTCCCCATAGATAATTACTATAAAAAGATTGATGTCCAGCGGTATACTGGCCCTATGAAAACAGGGTACTTTTCACGGGTTTACGAAGGCAGTATAAAAGGCGGTTGCGGAGGCTTCGGAAAAAGGCTTTTCAATACTCGTTTCCGGCTTCGATTTCCGTTAGAAAATATGGGTGATGGGAATGCCTCATAACGACCCTATCGAACCGTCCGCAAGCAATAGTTTTCCGAACCCTTCGGACCTTAGACGGGCTCCGGCCCACTCTACGGTTCTTCCCAATCCGTGCTCGGAGATCTCGTATTCATCCTTGGGGCTTCCGCCGTATTCGCACAGTGCACGGTTGAGTCCTCCGTAATATCCTCCGTAATATCCGAGTTCGGTACGATCGCACCATGCGGAACTGAGGACGAGTGCGGCACGGATCTGTTCCAGTCTCCTCTCGGAGATCTCCCCTGAATTGTACATCCTGGTTCCGGGGACCGCTTCACGTCTGGAAGCCGAACAGCAGTTGCAGCCCAGGTCATAGGTACGCCAATAGGTGTCCAGTATCTCCTTGGGCGAATGCTCTGGTCCGATCGGTTCTACACCAGAGATCACCTTTATCCCCGCAGCAAGGAGATTCTTCATGGTCTCCAGACGCTGACGGGGCTCGAGCAGATTGTCTATGCTCTCATCGAGACGCAGTGCATGATAGGCCGAATCCGCACCGGATGATTTCAGTTCGCGGCATTCGGCGGGATCCAGATCCCCGGTGTTGATGGTGATGGGTATCGACTCGGGCAGTACGGATCTTGCTGTGGAGACGAGGTCTAGAAGGGTATCGAAATCGAACTGATGGATTGTCATCAGTGAGATGCCTGAGACCTTCCCTCCTTCGTTGATCATACGGAGATAACGCGCAAGTTCGGAAGGGCTCATGACATAATCCTCCGTATCGGTGGTACTTGCAGCGAAAGAACAGAAACCGCAGTCCGCATAACAGGGGCCCAGGATCACGCCGATCTGGGCACCGATCCTCGCCACGGAACCGGTGGCGTCGAGAACGAACCTGTGTGCGGAATCGATCAGCAGCGAGACATCGGAGGAATCCTCGGGTAGAGAAAGCAGATATTCGGATTCCTCATGGGATATACGCCTGCGTTCCGTTGCTTCGGAAACGATCTCGGATACGGAGTACACAGGAATCGGTAATGGAATGGAAGATAAAACGATATGGAAAAGGGCGTTCGATGCTACGTTTAGTGCGTGATAAGCTGCCAAGGAATCGAAGGGAAAACTTCACGAGTTTTCCTTGCAATTATTTCGCGTTATGCAATTATTTCGCGTTATATGTGTTGAGGGTGGGCCGAAGCCCACCCTGCGTAGGAGGTGATCCATCTGCAGGTTCCCCTACAGATACCTTGTTACGACTTAACCTCCCTTGCTGAATCTCAGTTCGAATACCCCAATTAAAGGTAACCTCACTGAAACCCGACTCGGGTGGTTTGACGGGCGGTGTGTGCAAGGAGCAGGGGCATATTCACCGCGAGTTTTTGATTCGCGATTACTACGGAATCCAGCTTCGTGAGGGTGAGTTACAACCCTCAGTCCGAACTACGGACGGGTTTCGAGATTGCCTTCACCTTTCGGTGTCGGAACTCATTGTCCCGCCCTTTGTAGCGCGCGTGTAGCCCAAGAGATTCAGGGCATACTGACCTACCGTTGACCTCTCCTTCCTCTGACTTAGCGCCAGCGGTCCCGATAATGTGCCTCGTCTGCGGACAGACGAGTAGCAATTATAAGTGAGGGTCTTGTTCGTTATCTCACTTAAGAGAACGCTTTACAGTACGAACTGACGATGGCCATGCACCACTTCTCCAAGAATCAAGCAAAGTCATTAGCCTGGCTTTCATGTGATGGTCTCCCTTGGTGAGTTTTCCGGTGTTGAATCCAATTAAACCGCACGCTCCTCCCGTTGCGGTGCTCCCCCGCCAATTCCTTTAAGTTTCATCCTTGCGGACGTACTCCCCAAGTAGCAGACTTAACAACTTCTCTCCGGCACTGAATGCCCCCGAAGGGCCCCCAACACCAAGTCTGCAGCGTTTACACCCTAGACTACCGGGGTATCTAATCCCGTTTGCGACCTAGGGCTTCGTCCCTCACCGTCGGATTCGTTCTAGTATGACGCCTTCGCCACCGGTGGTCCTCCAAGGATTACAGGATTTTACCCCTACCCCTGAAGTACCTCATACCTCTCCCGATCCCAAGCCTGACAGTCTCCTCGGAATTCGGAAAGTTAAGCTTCCCGATTTACCCAAGGATTTATCAGACCGGCTACGAACGTTTTAGACTCAATAAAATCGACCACCACTCGGGCTGCGGGTATTACCGCGGCGGCTGGCACCCGTCTTACCCAGCCCTTATTCCCCTAGTTATCTACGCTAAGGAAAAGCTAACACAAATGTGCTAGCACTAGGAATTCCCTCATCGGGCTTTCGCCCATTGTGAAGTTTTCGCGACTGCTGCGCCCCGTAGGGCCTGGATTCGTGTCTCAGAATCCAACTCTGGGCTCCCTCTCTCAAGGCCCATACCCGTAATTGGCTAGGGGGTACGTTACACCCACTACTACCTGATAGGCCGCAGACCGATCCTAAAGCGCCGGAACTTTGAACCATAAGTCGTTCCAGATCTCATGGTCTATGGAGAATTATCCTCAGTTTCCCGAGATTATGCTCCACTTTAGGGCACGTTGTCCACGTGTTACTGAGCAGTCCGCCGAGATTGCTCTCTAGACTCGCATGTCTTAATCGAATTCCTATAGCGGTGGCCGCCGGCAGGATCAACCGGAGTCAAATCTTATTGACTGTGATATGTCTTCAAGATGTAATGAAACTTTGAAACTGGCAGTTTACCACGTTTCACCTATGTCCCGTGACGGCACACTCTAATCGAATGTCCGTATTTCACGAGACATTCGTAGCATCGAACGTCAGAGCACAAGAGTACACGTTGTCCGGATGGTGTCCGGCGGGGATCTTGGCTCTCCATATTTT